>CAZDIO010000074.1:0-65062 GCA_964505555.1 uncultured Bdellovibrionales bacterium | reverse complement strand
GCTTCGCTCGCAACGACAGGAGTAATATTTTGCTTTCTATAGGTGAAGATTCTGAATCTGTTCATCTGGTTATCCATTCCCCACGGAGATACTCTTTTCATCTTCAAGGAGGGCGGATAGAGAATGTTCAAAGGAACTCTCGTCTCCAAACGTAGAGAGAACTTTCACGTCATCGCCGCTTGTTGCAAGAAAAAACTTTCGTCCTTCGAGCTTTACGAGTAGCAGCGCTGCTTTGTTGCTGATCTGTCGTCGTGCAAGAATTTCGATTCCCTCTATAGGACCTCGAGTGTTTCGATAAAATTTGCGATAGAGGGCGACACCGAGAAAAAATGTTGCCAAAGTAAACAAAAACCCTTTCAATACGCGACCAGTGACGTCCGTTGTTTCTGGGGCATTGATGAGCAATTTCTCTGAATGGGAACGAGTAAAATGTCTTTCAGTTACGAGAGGAGATGGTGGTTCAGCGATGCTGATCTTGTGCAGAAGCAGAAGATAAACAAATAGTGAAATAAGGAGTAATTTTGATTTCATTTTGATTAACCAAGGCCTGTGACTCGCTCTTCTTGTGAAATAATGTCAGTGACGCGTACACCAAATTTTTCGTTGACAATGACTGCTTCACCACGGGCGACATGACGATCGTTAATGTACACATCAAGCGGTTCTCCGGCGAGCTTGCTGAGTTCAATTACCGAACCTTGGCCGAGCTGGAGGAGATCCTGAATCGTCATCCGACATCGACCTACTTCGACCGTTACGTCGAGTGAGACGTCAAGAATGAAGTCGAGATTCTGTGTGCGGGAGGTAGCAGGTGGTGTTACCGAAGGCGTTGTTGCTTCGACCACTTCCTCAGCGGCTTTGGCAACCTTCTCCATTTCCTGTTCTGTTTCTTCAGCCATATGCGACTCCTGTTGTTTGTACTCTTTTCTTCCTTAAGTTGTTTATTTATGAAATGTCGATGTTGCTAAACGTAATGCTCGACTGCCTCGATAGCTCCCTACGTACCCTTGATACTTAGGAATTCCTTCTACTTTAACGGTTGCAGGATCGCTGGGGCTTGTCTCAAGCATAATGATGTCGCCAATGCTAAGTCCTGCTGCGTTTCGCGCTTTGATTTTTCCCTTTCCAAGTTCAACACTTAAGTTAACGTTTGTTCGCAGAATATTGTCTTCCATCCTTCGCAGCAGCCCACTATCAAGTTCAAGGCGGGTGCTCTGAAATCCTGTAGAGAGTTTTTGCCGAAGGGGCTCGATCGTTGAGTAAGGAGTACAGAGCGTAAGAGTAGTGCTCTCCTGTTCAAGCTCAACTTCGATAGTAACGATAATGACGACATCTGTTGGGGGTACAATGGCGATTGCAAGCGGATTAAACTCCGATCGCACATACACAAAATCAAGTGGATGGATGGGGGCCCAAGCATCTTTGAGGATGTCGAGTGCCATCATCACGAGTTTTCCGATGAGGCGGTTTTCTATCGCGGTATATTCCCGTCCCTCGATCTTTACCTTCCCGTTTCCTTTTCCGCCGAAGAGACTATCCACAACGCCAAAGACCAGAGGGGTAGAAACTACCATCAGTGCATAGCCATGGAGTGGCGGCATTCGGTAAATATGTAAACTTGAAGGAAGGGGGAGCTTTTTCATAAAGATCCCAAACTTCACGATTTCAATTCCACCTACGTTGATGAAACAGGTGCGCCCAAGAAATTTGGAGAGATCTGTTCGAAAGGATCGTGCAAAACGATCAAAAACCAACTCCATCGTTGGCATTCGACCACGGATAATACGCTCCTGACTAGCAAGGTCGTACTTGCGCATATCTTCTTGAGGCTGATTGTTGTAAGCCTCCGTCTCGATGTTGCCATCAGAGAGTCCACGAAGAAGCGCGTTGATCTCGTCCTGTGAAAGAACCTGATTCATGTAATAAAACCAAAAAAACTAAGCTTACAGCTTACTGAATAATAAATTCTGTAAAGTAAACGTTTCCAATCTCTTCTGCGCCGAGAGTTTCGTTAACAACATCCTTGATTTCGCCACGCAGTTTTTCTTTTCCCTCGGAACTCAGGAGCTCTGCTGCAGTTTTTGCCGTCAGTGTTCGGATGATGGCGTCACGAATTCTTGGTATGTCGCTCTCAATCATCGGTGGAAGAGTTGGTTCTAAAAACTCAAGCTGAATCATCGTTTTTAGAAAACTCCCTTTAACACTTAAGTTTACAATAAAGACCTCAAGCGGGAAGATTGCTGGAAGTTGACCGGCTTCTGCAGTTACCTCTTCTTCTGCAGCTGCTTCTGCCTCTTCTCCCTCCCCTTCGCCTTCAGCGTGGCCTTTCCCTCCTAATACAAAAACTGCGCCAACGCCGAGCACTACTAATAAAAGCACTACGGCGACGATTATAATAATCATCTTTTTCTTGCCGCCCGCTGCGGGTTTTTCGCCTTCTTTTCCTTCGCCTTCTTCTTCCTTTTTGTCAGCCATGGTGCTGGTCTCTCTTTTGAGTGCTAAGTGTCATTTACAAAACAAATTGCTAACTACTTACGAAGTAACAAAAAACTAACACACTTTAACTTTCCTATGGAGGTGTCAAAGTTCTGTTTCAACAAGCAAGGGGAGAAAACATTCTCCCTCTTAATTGGTGGAAATTGAAACTTCTATACGAGGGTTATGATGACGGGAGGATGCGTTTTGGTTGTTGTTAGTTGAAAATATATTATCATACATCATTGCAGAAATAGTCTGAGGATCGACACCGGCGTCAATTATTTGTCGCAAAACAGCGGAAGTAAGCATTAAGGGATCTGACTTTTCAGTATACACCTCAACTAAGATCCCTTTGTTTAATGAAGATGAACTTTGTTTTACAACTGGAGAGATGATCTTCTGTAAAGAGGTGATTGTTTGAAACGAGAGCTCCCCCTCTTCTTCGGCTTCTGTCACCATAAGCACAGAGCGGTGAAGTTGGGTGCTTTGTTCGTTGAATTTTGAATATTCTAACGTTTTTCCTGTATCGGTAAAGATCTCATTAAGGAGAGGAATTGTTTGCAGCGGAGAGTGGCTTTTCCAGTTGTGCCATTCAAGGCTTGACATTGAAAAGCGGAGCACAAAAAACGCAAGAAGGAGAAGAAGTACGTCAGAAAACGTAATTAACCACAGGTGAGACTCATCTTCCATCTCCACGAACGCTCTTTGTTTGTTTCGAATCATCGTTTTGTAAGTCGTGTTCCTAGCTCTTATTGTGACGGGGTAAAATGGTAAAAACTACCCGCTCATTTTTTCTACGACCTTCCGGAAGATCGTTACTAAAAGCTGGTTTAAATTCTCCATGGGCACGCACACGAAGTCTCTCCTTTAAAAACCCATTTTTTGAAAAAAACCTTTGGAGAAGCGCCGCTTGTTGAAGTGTAAATTCCCAGTTTGAATACTCTGGCAAAAAGGCGGCCGTATCGCTTCCGGTATGGAGATCGATTTCAAGCACCAAATCAGTGTGGGTGGCGTCGGTGGTAAGTGAATCAAGAACGATGTTTGGTTGCAAAATGAGTTCACCATTTTTCATGCGGAACAATGAAGAGGTTGGGACGGTAAAGGTCACTCGATCGGGTTTACTGGCAAATTCGATCTCTTGTTGCGGGAGTTCTTTTTGAAGAGTGTTACTGAGTGCTTGTAAGTCTTTTATGGCGGAAACATCGAGCGTTTCTGAAGAGGTAGATTGAAGGGGAGCTCCCCGTGGAAAAAGCGCAAGATGAGTCTTAACGCTCTTTAGCGCGGAAGCTGCACGATGGGGATCGGGTTTTATAAAGGAGTTTAGAAAGATAAAGAAAGCGAGGAGAATAATACTGAGACTTGTTAAGCTGATTGCAAAGGAGCTGGTATCATCAATTACCTCTTCGCTCTTTTGGAGACGAAGCCCGCGGGAGCTTCTCGTATTATCGAAGTGCTTTGCCACATTAAAATGCGTTAAATTGCGACCGCCGTTCTTCTGGAGGGAGGAAACTTAGTAAGTGTTGCTCAACGAGTCGGGGATGAGTTCCATTTGCAATAGAGAGGATGCCCTCCATCGTCATCTCCTTAATGAGCATCTCTTCCTGACTTCTTCTACGAAGTTTTCCAGCAAGTGGACGAAAGACGATATTTGAAAGTGTTGCTCCATAAAATGTGCTTACAAAAGCTACCGCCATTGCGGGACCAAGCGCCGCAGGATCTTCAAGTCTTTGAAGCATCTGAACAAGCCCGATCAACGTTCCAATAAGTCCCATTGCTGGAGCAACATTGCCCATCGTTTGAAAGAGTTCTGCACCACGGCGGTGTCGATCCTCTTGCAGCCCAAGCTCAATCTCCATAATGCGCCGAATATCATCGGGCTTTAACCCATCAACGGTAAGTTGGAGACATTTTTTTAAAAACGGATCGGACTCCCGATAGCTGTCATTTTCAAGGGCTAAAGCACCATCTGTTTTAACCTTCATCGCCAGGGTAATAATCTTTCGGAGTCGAACCTCAGGCGGAGAGAGCTCCGGAAAAAACGCTGGTTTCAGAGTGGATAAGGTTTTCTGAAAATCTTCAAGTGGGAAATTTATAAGTGTTGCTCCAATCGTTCCTCCAAGAACGATGAGCACACTTTTTAGATCAATAAATGTCTCAAATGACCCACCAAGATAAATCGCCACAAAAACAAGCCCAAATGCCGCAAAAGCTCCGTAGAGCGTTCCAAAATCAAAGTTATTTTGTTTTGCGTAGGCAATGACGCCGATTTTATTTCTCATGAGTTGTCACCCTAACCACAGACAATTGATAATTCTGGTAATGTTTCTATAGATGCTCTAATTTAGGGGTTTGATTCGCAGTTGTGTGCTAGGGAAATTAAAAAATGGCAGACGCATCTCCCAATTCATTCCAAGAAAAAACATGTGCTAACTGTTACATGAAATTTGAGATCACCGAGATTGACGGTGATCTCTACAAACGTTTTGAAGTGCCGCACCCAACCTGGTGTCCAAGTTGTAGACACATCAGAAGGCATGGGCATATTAATGATTATGTTTTTTACTCACGAACTTGTGATTGCTGTAAAAAAGATTTTGTTTCGACTTTTCCTCAAAGCTCTCCCTATGTCGTATATTGCCAGTCGTGTTGGTATTCAGAGAAGAGAGACGACAAAGCTCAAGGTCACGCCTATGATCATACCCAATCTTTCTTTATTCAATTTGATAGATTAATGCATGAGGCCCCACAACTTGGGATTGTGGGGCAAAATAATGTAAACAGTGATTACTGCCAATCAGTTGCTAATTGTAAAAACACATATCTGATTGCTGAGAGCAGTAATTGTGAGGATTGTTACTACTGTTATTGGATTCAAAAGACGAGTTCTTCTCTTGACTGTAGTTATGCCCATGAGTGTGAACGATGCTATCAGATTGTTGACTGTAGGAACTGTTATAATCTTAAGTATTCATTAAATTGTTGGCAGTGTCGGGATTCGGCATTTCTTGACAGTTGTATTGGATGTGACCACTGTTTGTTTTCTGTAAACCTTCGACACAAACAGTATCATATTTTTAACAAGCCTTATTCTAAAGAGGAGTATTTTCAAAAAAGTAAGGAGCTTCAATACGCTTCTTCGAGCGCTCAAGAAAATTCCTGGAAACAGTTTTTTGATTTTCTTCAAACGCAGCCTCGCAAGTATCTTCATATAGATAACGTAGAGAATAGTTTTGGCGATTATCTATGGAATGCAAAAAACTGCCGGCATGTTTTTCACTGTTATGAAGCAGAAGATTGCGCCTATGGAGAACATATCTGGCGAGGCGCAAAGGATTGTGTTGATTCAAATACCGCAGGAAGAGAAGCCGAGCTTCTCTATGAAACGACCAATTCGGGTATTAATTCCTATAACATAAAATTTTCCAGATATTGCTGGGGGTGTCACAACACCGAGTATTCGAGTCAATGTAAGAACGGAAAGTATCTGTTTGGGTGTGTAAGCCTAAAACCGGGAGCAGAATACTGTGTCTTGAACAAACAATATTCAAAAGCAGAGTGGGAACAGTTAGTAAAAGAGATTAAACAGAAAATGCTTAAAGATGGAGAGTATGGAGAATTTTTTCCCCTCAGTATCTCACTCTTTGGCTTTAACAATAGTGTCTCCTATGATGAATTACCCCTTTCTCGTGAGGAAACAAAAAAGCGCGGCTGGAAGTGGGAGGAAGAAAGTAGCGGCACCTTTGGAAAAGGTACGATGAGTTTTTCACAAGTGGGAGAAGAGATCTCATCAGTAAATGACACTATCTGTAATGAAGTTCTTTCCTGCGAGAGCTGCCGGAGAAATTTTAGAATCATTAAAGCTGAACTCACATTTTATCATCAAGAGCAAATCCCTATTCCAAGAAAATGCCCCCACTGCCGCCATCGCAAACGTCTCTCCCTAAGAAACCCAAAGCATTTCTGGGATCGCCACTGCGATCGCTGCGACACCCCACTAAAAAGCAGCTACTCTCCCCAACACGCAAAGTCCATCTACTGCGAGCAATGCTATCTTCAATTAGTCAGTTAGGCGTACAGTTCTATAATTATATCGTCAACCTCTCAATAAAACCGCCCCATAAACTCCTTCCCATAAACCTGTTCCGCAACAAGCCTGTTATGCGCTCCACAAAGGACTCTCAGATTCTGAAACGAATTACTTCCACCGAGTCCCAGAGGAAGAATATGATCGAGATGAAGCCCCTTAGTTGCATTACATTTAACTCCATCCTGACTAACGAAAGTGCATCGAAAGCCATCACGTACGAGCACTTTATCTTTAATAGGTCTTGAAACAGAAACGCGGCGCTGCGGCGACTGACGCAGTTCCAACCTACATTCCAAGCTTCACCTCATAAAGCGTTGTTAAAAGTAACGTCTGAGTTAATGTGCAAGTGCAAGAGCAAGTCAAAGTTCAGTCAAAGCTCAAGCTGAAGAAATAGTCTAAGTTTGAGAAAAACCTCGCTTAAATCACAATAATTCTAATAACTTAAACTGACTGCGCATCAGTTGTTTTCATCTTCTCATCTAAAGAAGGAGAGAACTTACGGGTATTGCGATGTTGTTGGGAGGAGGAGGAATATGCCAGCGGTAACATTCTCAGGAATTGCGTCAGGCATTGATGGTGAGGCAATTATCAAAGCCATCACCGACGCTCGTCGAGTTTCGCTTATCCCATTTCAAAACAAGATCGCTTTTAATCAGGAAGAGACCACAGCTCTTGAAGAGGTCAATAAAAAACTCCTTGCTCTCCAAGATGCGGTAGACGAATTTCGAACCTTTCGTGGCGCTGCTGTTAAGAAAAGCGCAACAAGTAGTAATGAAGATATTCTTGAAGCAGTTGCCGGTCAGCAAGCAATAGCGTCAAACTTTGACATCACCGTTCATTCCCTTGCACAAGCTGGGTTATGGACGTTTGATGATCGGTTTGCAGACAAAAATCAGCCGATTGCTCCAAACTTGGCAGCACCTTCGCAGATTACGATCCTCGTAGGAACTGGTGCAGACCAATCAACCATTACGGTGGATGTTACTAACGAAACGACCCTTTCTGGAATCGTTGATCAGATTAACACCAATGGTTCAGGAAAGGCTCTCGCAACGCTTGTAAACGTCAATACTCCTCAAGCACCGGAGTACGCCCTGATGATTAACTCACAAGAGATGGGTGTCTCAAAGGGGACACTGGCGGTTACGGTAGGTCAAGAGATTAAAGACCAGGGGCTTTTTAACTCTTACACTGAGCAAGCAGCTGCTGATTCTCACATTAATGTCGTTGGATTAGGTGATATTATCCGGTCTACAAATACCATTGCAGACCTTATTCAAGGCTTAACGCTAAAATTAAAAACCGCCGATCCCACAACGCCTGTTCGTGTCAGTGTCGCACCAGATACGGCAAAGACAAAAGAGAAGCTCCAGGCGGTGATTACTGCGTTTAATGATCTGGTTCGCTACTCAAATGAAAATAGTCTTGTTGAAGTAAAATCAAAAGACAACGGCGAGAGTGAGAATGTCTATGGGAGTCTTGCAAAGACTCGGGTAGATAACATGGCGATTACCTCGATTCGATCTGCCCTCCATACATCAAGCGCAACCACAAATAGTATCTACCGAATATTTGCCGATTTGGGGGTCGATACCGATTGGCGTGATGGTACTATTGAATTTAAAGAGGATGAGTTTGATGCAGCGATGGCAGCTGACCCGGTTGCTGTAGATGAGATGTTAAATGGCTTTGCCGATAAGGTCGGGAGAGGCGGAAGTGGAGTGCTTGCAGAATTTACAAAAATTGGGGAGGGCATAGTTGCTCTTGCCACAAATGCAAATACCAATGAAAATAAATCACTCAATGAGAAGATCGAACGGGTGGAGCGAATCATTGCCAGCGAAGAAGGAAGACTTAAAAAAATGTTTGCCGCACTCGAAAGAAGAATTGGACAACTGAACGTCCAAGGAAACGCCCTTACCTCAGTTCTCGCGAGCCTAAACACCTCAGGCCGTTGATATCTTCGGGAAAGTTCCAGAGCCATTCGCTTTAGGTAAAATAAGAAATCGTTTTCCCTGTCGTTGCGAGCGGAGCGAAGCAATCTCGAATCACTTCAGCCGCTATGAGATTGCTTCGCTCCGCCCGGCGGCCGGGCCTCCCGGCTCGCAACGACAGGGAAGTTGAAACTATTCAAGGGAACGACACTAAATATGTTGATCGGTGAATTGTTTGAGTTGGGTTCGATCTTCGAGGGTGAGGAGTTTATCTTCTTCGGCAAGAAGAAGGAGTGAAGCGAGTTCCTGTTTTTTTCCTTTTGTCACGATGGTTCGAGCCATTTCTAAATAGGAGATAAGATGGACATTTCTTGCCGCTTCCTTTGGCGTTGAGTTGATGTTTGTTGGTATCTGCTCTGAAAGGGGGAAGATATCTTCAGTTGACGGTCTTGGAGATTTTGCTTCAAGTTTTAGGTAGTCAAGGTAGTGAAGCACCTTCTCCACATCGTCGGTATCGCTATATACGTAGGCTGCAAAAAACTCCGCAATCGTTGCATTTCGAGCCGCCAGATCCAGTGATAAACTTAGCATTAAAGGCACATTGTTTTTGTTTGCTTCTTCAAACGCAAGCCACCAATCATGAGCTGGCCCGGTGAGGGTCTCCCAACCAAGCTTTCGTTTTGTTTTCTCAAAAGTTTCTCGGTCAAGCTGCCCCAGGACCTCTTCAACGCTTGATAAGCCACTGCGAGCGTAGGTTTTATAGAAATCAGTAATGGTTGCTGTACGGCGAAGAAGATCCTTTGTAAGTCCTAGAATGACGGAGAGATTTTGCTTATTTGCCTCTTCAAATGCGATCCACCACTCTCTTGCTGCGCCTTGCGTGTCTAGCCACCCGAGTTGAACTTTATCCTCTTCAAGTTGATTGAGAAGTTCTTCCCTGGTGGCATGATTTGTAGCATCTGCCGAACCGTTCAGGGGCGAGAGGATCTCGCTATATACAATTGGTTTTTCTCGAAGTTTAAGTTCGAGATCATCTGTAGAGGTGGTTTTAAAGCGGGACTTCATCTCCTCAATTTCAAAGTAGGGAACGAGATGGCCCTGAAATACAGGAGTATTTGGGAGAAAAAATGTAGCGACATTATCAATCGGACGCCCAATTTCATCCGGGGTCAGCACTGCCCGCTGCTGTACCTGCTCACTGACGCTATCGTTTTTATTAGAAAACACATCGATGATCCGCTTGTTCTTTCCGAGCTGAGAGGTGTTATAGCGCACGGTCATCGTTCCGGTTTCTTTTGATGCCCACTCTGAGTCTTGAAAATCTAGCGCAGGCATTAAGATCTTTGTGCTAAAGCCAGCAAGCACGGAATCAGCATCTCTCTCATAGTTAGCTTTAATCTGTGCAATGGACTGAATTGCGGCAACGATACTTACATTTCTTGAGCGTAAGGTATTGAGTTTTACATGAATATCTGGAAGACGACCCAAGGCACTAGCGAACTCATCGATCACTAAACTTGCTGGTCGCGGAAGGCTTCCTGCGGGATATTGCTCGGCACGCTTCGTAAGGAATCGAAGCAGCTCAATTACAATCACGTTCGCTAGAGGACGAAGCATCTCCAATTCTGATTCGCGAAGCTCGATAATAAACAGCGTTGGTTGTGAAATCAGTGTTTCAATATCAAGTTCACTTTCTGAAGTAGTGGCGCGAATGGTTTGCAGATCCCATGCTCCAAGACGCATGCTCAGTTCAGACATGATCGTATCAGCGTTTTGGGATCCAGAGCGTGCAAGATCAACAAATGTTTTTGTATTTCGTAGCGCATCGGGGCGGGCCTCCAACCAGTCACAAAGATTGGACATGCCAGATTGAACAAGTTCGTGGATTCGCGGCATGGAGAGGGTTTCTTCTTTGTCGTTAAGAAGACCGACCATGATTGAATTGAGAATTTGTAAGGCGTTATTACGAAAGAAAGGACTATCAGCTCGAGAGGCTGGATTGTCTGTCGCCATGATTAAGGTGTTTGCAATGAGTTTGCAATCAGTGTCATTTTCAATTTTTGAAAGAATATTCCAGCTCAAGCTCCGTGCAGCATCAAGGGGATTAAAGAGCATGATATTCTTTTTTGGATTGTATTTTCTTGTCATTGCGGCAAGTTTTTGCCACATCTCCGGTTTGGAATCGATGACGATCGTTGTTCGTTCAGGACACATACAATCACCGTAGAGAATAGGAAGAATCATTCGAGATGTTTTACCACTTCCGGTTTTGGCAATGGTCAGGATATGACGATTTCGTTCATGAAGAGGAATAACGAGATTTCCGTCGCGAAGAACTATGCCGTCACTCCCTTTGAGGTTGTGAACAGGGATCAGGGTATCAAAAGTGTTCTGCCGCTCAAGCCACGGTGCAATGTGACTTTTTCTGGCGAGATCCCCTGAACCCAACTCATTACTTGCGGAGCGAACGGGGCGGTTGTGTTTTGATTTGTTCTGTTTGAGAGGGCTTGATCCTCCAGCTCGAAATAAGAGTGTGGCAAGAACTGCAAGAATGATAAAAACCCCAAATGCACCCCGAATAAAAGAAGATGATTGTGGCGTAAGCGCTGCTTTTGCCTCTTGTGCATGAGTAGTCAGGGTATGGGAAGTAATAGATGCCGGAGCGTTTAGATGCCCCGTAACATACAGCCCAAGGAGAACGGCGATGAGCACTCCAAAAGAAGTTAGGATGATAAAGGTTTTATTCATCTTGCAACCAGTTCTCAAATTCTATTTTTTACCGAATTAGCTACTGCGGTGACTTCCTAACGCGGTTCCGGTTGAGGGTGTTTTTCCCTTAACCTATGTAATGTTATGGACTTAGCCTGAGGATGCGTATCCTTCCCCCCTGAAATAAGCATAACAGAACTAGATAGGCTCAATTTTATGACAGTTACTATTCAAAATAAGCCCCCTTCTAAGGCCTTGGAAGCCCAATCCCAGGAGCTTAAGCTCCCGCGATCTATTGCAGAGGAGACTACTTTGGAGAAGGGCCGAGGAAAGGAGCAAGTTCTTCCTGAGGTGACTGGTTATGGGTCGTTAAAACTTCCCCCATGGCGTAGCTTTACTGGGGGGTGAAATATCTTTTTAATTGAACACAGAGTGTCACAGGGTTACACAGAGTAAAGAAAAACAGAATAAAGAAAATAGATCTTTTAATTTAACTCTGTGTAACCCTGTGAAACTCTGTGTTCAATCTATCAGATAATAAATTGGACAAACTCTAGTCCCCCAATTTTATTTTTACATACGCACTCATACTCCCAAATCACAAACAATAAGTCTGTGATCTGAGCCATCGAGTTTTATTGAATGAAAATCAAGAACTCGAACGTCCTTACTTACAAGACAGTAATCAATTGGGATCCCAAAGAATGGGAGGAAAGAAGGCCAGGTTGGGACGATTCCGAAACCAAGACGGGCGTCTGAGAGAGTTGATTTTGTGATGAAATCTTTAAAATGAGAAGACCAGGGGGAGGTATTAAAGTCACCTAAGATTACTTGTGGAGAAGATCTGAACTGCAAACGTTCCAATAAAATCTCAAACAATGTATCTCGTTTTTTTAAAGAGGTTGCCGAGAGAGGGGGAGGAGAGGTGACATTGAAAAGAGAGATACGTTTGTTTTGTATCTGCACAGAGGCTTCAAGGTGGATCGTCAACAAATGGAAATGGGTGTCCTCAATCGGAAATTGGCTATATAAGGCTGGTCCGGCAAGAAGGCCTTGAGGAGGAAGAAAAACAAATGGATAGTCATCTTTTAATGAGGAGATACTTTTTTCAAACCACGGTGACATCTCTGATACGGCGACGATCTGTGGTTTGAGTTCCTTTACAATTTTTAAAAATGCTTGTGAATTTGAGTTATAAAACGAAAGATTTCCAGAGAGCACTCGAATCTTTGTTCCCGAAACAGTTGTTGAAGGATCGCTGTGGATAAAATAAGGAAGAACACTCGCACCATTGAAAAGAAGGGAGATGAGGGCAAAAAAAGCAAGAAGATAAGTTTTTCTCCAAACAAAATATCCTAACGCTCCCGTCCCGATGAGAAGGTATGGTATTCGAAAATGAGACAAAAGCTCTAGAGGGAACCTCTCCCAACCGAGGCTGCCAACAACCCCACACATCGTCCCAAGTATAAAGATCGAAGAAAGAATCAGTTCTAGGAGGGAGGTCTTAGAGGTGCAGCGCTTCAAAGTAAAATTTTAATATCCTTTACCAGCTGCTTCATCGCTTTATGCTCTGTTCCATCATAGTAGCCACGAACCTTTCCCTGTTTATCTATCAAAACTAGACGCGTTGCGTGCACTTTAGAATCAGAATCAAGCCCTAATTTAAACCCTCGTATGGAGAGCTCTTTCAGCGTTTCTTTGCTCCCAGTGAGAAAATGCCACCTCGTAAGGTCAGCACCGAGCTTCGTTCCATACTCTTTGAGAACTTCGGGGGTATCTGTTTCTGGATCAATGGTGAAGGAAACAAAACGAAGGTTATCAATGTGACGAAAACCTTCTTCAACTCTTGCAAGGTTCCCGTTCATTATCGGGCAGGGCCCCTGACAGGAGGTGAAAAAAAAGTTTGAAACCCATACCTTCCCTAAGAGAGAGGAGGCAGTAATACGATCTTCATTTGTATCAGTTAAATCAAACTGCGGCGCTTCACCAAGAACTGGCAACGACCTGCTGGTGAACCGCTCCACAAAAAGAGGAGCAAGGACTCCAATTGTCACTACAAGAAAAAACGCAATAAATGGTCCAGTAAGCTTTGTGCTCATCTGAAAGGACTCCAACTATCCAAAGAGATCGTCATCTCCAGAACCGCTTCCCAAGGTAGGCTGTCTTCCCGCAAACCATTGGTCAAACTCGGTTTGGGTTTCGACCGTGACCATACCTTTCATTCGGTAATGGCCCATGCCGCAGAGTTGAGCGCAGGCAATTTCATATGTTTCAAACTCTTTTTTCCCCACCTTAATTTTTTTCATTTCGGCCGTGGTTACGGTGGGAGTAAACCAAACGGGAATCACCATTCCTGGAATAGCATCTTGTTTTACGCGCATTTCGGGAATGCCGAAGCTGTGAATTACATCCTTACTGGACAAGTAAATAAGCACCGGCTTATTTACGGGAAGATGCATTTGATTGACAATTGTCACATCATCAAGGGCATGTTCATCGTTTTTATCTAATCCAAGGGGGTTTGTTTGAAGATTGATCAGATCTGGAGAGGTTTTTCCGAATTGACCATCTTTTCCTGGATAATGGATATTCCATGCAAACTGCTCGGCGACAACACGAACCGTTGTTGCTGATTCATCAGGAGGGAACTGGTTGACACGCTTTGTCCACAACGGCATTGCAAATCCGATAATGAGCACCACTTCAATCACCGCTACGGCTCCTTCAAGGTAGGTAGAGAGATGGCTTTTTACCCCGACATAATCCGCTTTTGGGTTTTTTGAGGCGCGAAAGCGGATCAAGGTATAGATAAAAAAGGCCCCCCATCCAATAAAGAGCGCAAGCATTAACCAGTGTACCCAGCCAAGCATCTCATCAAGTTCCGCTCCATGAGCTGAGGCAATTTCTGGAAGGCCTAATTTGTGAAACAGTTCAAGCATATCTCCCTCGTTGTTAAATTGTCGAAACCAACTCCAATAATTGCTTACGCGTCATCTCCGCACATTGTCGAACTTCTTTTCCAGAGAACCCCGATAAAGACTAAAAAACATGACAGCACGAAACCGGTTACTCCAAGTAAAGCATAAATCGCGAACTTCACCCCTTGCATCATCGGCTCTTCTGGTGGTCCAAAGCAAACAGAGCATGCAGTGGCTGATTCGACTAGACAAAAAAAACACACCACAACACTGGCAATAAAAAAACTGCGCATGAGAGTATGGTTATTAGCTGCCATGGAGCGTTCTAATCTTTCTTACAAACCAGATTCCATAAATAACGAGCATCACACCCAGAATTCCAGAAGTGACTCCCAGGGGGAGATATATCTGTTCTTTTACACTCCAAAACAAAAAACCAAAGGAGAGCATCGAACAGAGTAAGATAAAAACAATATGAAATGATTTTAATGACATTATCTGTTGGTGATCGGATCTCCTGCCCAAAACGTTGGAAGTAGCATCAATACGACAAAAAACAATGCCGTCAGAAGAAGCACAAGGTAAATAAGCTTCTTTTCAGAGATCAAATGCATAAAATAGCAGGCGACAAGGCTTCCCTTAACAGTGGCAATAACAAGGGCAAGGGCAATCGTTCCTGCCATGGAAAGGTGGATATAGGAAGCTCCTACCGTGACAACGGTAAGGACAAGCAAGGCAACAAATACAACGATGTATGTTTTTACCCATCGATCAACATCATGCGCGTGGTGTTCTGCTTCAGCCATATTTCCCCCCTCGAAGTCCGCTCCTACAATAAATATAAAACTGGAAAGAGAAATATCCAGACGAGATCAACAAAGTGCCAATAAAGCCCGGAGATTTCAATTCGTCCAATCAACCGCTTTGGATCCGTATGCCATAACTTACTTCCTGGTCCATAGTGATAGCCGTTGACAAGGATCCCCCCAATTACGTGAATTCCATGAAGACCGGTGAGGGTAAAATATATCGCCAAAAATGTGCTGCTACTTGGTAATAAGCCGTGTGAGAACTTCGCATTGTATTCAAACGCCTTTACGACCAAAAATATCAAACCACAGAGGATTGTCGCCCCCATATAGAGCTTGTACTTTTTGAAATCATTTCTCTCAAGAGAGGCCCAGGCCATCACCATCGTCACGCTCGAGGTAATGAGCACAAAGGTGTTAAACGTAGCGATCGGTACACTTAAAATATCGTGTCCACGGGGCCACTCTGTGGCGCCGACTCGAAGAAGCACGTAGCTTGAAAACAATGCACCAAAGAGCATCACCTCAGAGGCGAGAAAGAGCCAAATCCCTAACTTCCCGTTTGTAACTCCCGTATCTGGTCGGGGTTGAATTTGATACGGAATGACGATCTCTGACATAGCCTTACGCCCTTGCTGCTTGTTGGTATTGTGTGCGGTATCCTTCGCTGTACCCAGGAGCGCTGTATTCATACGGTCCACAGTTTACGACAGGAATTTTAGAAAAATTTCCATGTGGTGGAGGTGAAGGAGCTGCCCACTCAAGGGTCGTTGCCTGCCACGGATTTTCTTCCATCTTCTTGCCCTTAAAGATGCTCCAGAAGAAGTTGATGATAAAAGGGATCTGAAATACTGCAAGCATCCAGGCAGAGTGAGACATCATTTTATTGTAGTGAACAACTGGCTCAGTGTGTGCATAGGAAAGACCACCATCGTACAGCCTTCTTGATACCCCTGCTAAGCCCTGAATGAGCATCGGGAAGAAAATTCCGTTCATGCAGGCAAGGGAGCCCCAGAAATGAATCTTTCCTAGAAATTCATTCATTTTTCGTCCGGTTGCCTTTGGAAACCAGTGATAGATCCCACAAAAAAGAGCAAATATCGTTCCAGGAGCAACAACATAATGAAAATGCCCAATCACATAATAGGTATCGTGGAGATGAATATCTGTTGGTGCAAGTCCAAGAGGGAGACCAGTGAGCCCACCAATTCCAAACATCGGGAGAAAGGCTAACGCAAAAAGCATCTGCGTATTAAAACGAAGCGATCCTCCCCACAGTGAGATAAACAACGCCGTTAAAATGGCAACAGAAGGAATGGAGATAATCATCGTTGTTGTTTGAAAGAATGTCGCCATCGTTGTGCCCATTCCCGTCATAAACATATGATGAGCCCAAACGATAAAGGACATAAACCCTAAAAAGATTACCGAGTAGACCATCGTTTTATATCCAAACAACGGCTTCCGAGAGTTGTTCGCGATGACTTCAGCAACGATTCCCATCGCCGGTAAGATCAATACATACACTTCAGGATGAGCAAGGAACCAAAAGAGGTGTTGCCACAAGAGGGGACTTCCTCCCCCTGCTACCGGCAACTGCTCACCACTGACAACAAGCCCGCTTGGTAAAAAGAAACTTGTTCCCGCAAGTCGATCCATAAGCTGAAGCACTCCCGCCGCTTCAAGTGGTGGGAAGGCAAGTAAGAGAAGAAATGAGGTTACAAACTGTGCCCACACAAAGAAGGGCAGGCGCATATACGTAAGGCCTGGAGCACGAAGTTGGATAATCGTTACTAAGAAGTTAAGCGCTCCTAATAATGAGGAGGTGATCAGAAACACCATTCCTACAAGCCAGATCGTTTGCCCCGAAAGAAAGTGATCAGCAAAGGAGGTGCCCGCAAGATCTTGAATATCAGAAAGAGGTGGATATGAAGTCCATCCAGATTTCGCCGCGCCTTCAGGAAGAAAGAAACTCGCTAACATCACCACGCCCCCGAGGAAGTATACCCAGTAGCTCGCCATATTCAGGCGGGGAAACGCCATGTCTTGAGCACCGATCTGGAGGGGAACAATATAATTTCCAAATGCACCAACAGCGAGAGGCACAATCCCAAGAAAAACCATTATGGTGCCGTGCATGGCTCCAAGTTGGTTATAAAAGTCTGGGGACATAACACCGCCGGGTGCGTTGCGATCTCCAAACCAGTTTCCCATACCAAGCGGAAAAGGTCTTTCAGGATAGGCAAGTTGCCAGCGCATTAACGCCATCAAGCTAAATCCAAAGAGGAGAAAGAGCAGGCTCGTAAAACCGTACTGAATACCGATCACCTTATGATCAGTCGAAAAGATATACTTTTTTACAAAGCCTGGTTCGTGATGTGCGTGATGATCTGAATGATGTGCCACGATTCTCTATTCCCCTGTTAGTTCTTCAGGATAAACGATGCTGTTTGTTGCGTAAAACGGCGTTACGATGGTCTTTGGAACGTAAAATCAACAGTTTTTGCATCCGTCGCACCTACTGTGATCTTCTCTGTTTTGGTGCCGAGTTTCTCATGCCAAGCCTCTATCTCATAGGTACCCGCATCAAGACCCTTAATGGAAAACTTTCCATCTTTTGCAGTCACGGCAAAGAAAGGATGAGACATCACCGCACCGTATGAGTTCATCCATGGATGAACATCGCACTTTACAGAAAACACTGGCTCAGGTTCACTAAAGCTTTTTTCTGCTTCCTTCATTGAAGCAGGCATTCCTAAATTAAACGGTTTGTTTGTTTTCGGAAGAGCGTGCACGTTATGGAGAATCCCATCATCATTCATAAACTTTAAAGTTTGTCCTACCATCACGCCAAATACATGGGGGGTATACACACATCCGTGTTGTCGAATTACCACAGGATCTTTTGGAGTTTCATATTTCTTCGCAGGGAGCCCGCTTTTAACCTGAACAAACACGTTTGCCATCGTGTTCCCATCTCCAAGAACTAATGCTTCTGAGAGAGGAGGTGTGGGGTGTTTTGAATTGCAATCGGGATCGGCTGCCATATCAAGAGGCTTCATTTGCGGAACTGCACCATCAAATTTCACCGTGCCAGTTACATCTGCAGCATGAGCAACGTTACCTTGAGCACTATGAACAAGAAAAACAACCAGAGCGAAAACGAAAAGCCTCGTCAATCTTTGCATGGATCTTCTCCCGTAATGAAACAATTAGAAATCACATTCGAACCTGACGGTTTTCCTAGGCAGTTGTCAAGGAAATTCCCGTCTGCCGAAGTGCTAAGTTATACATGAATTACTTCGCCCAAAGCAAAGTTGTCAAACGGCGCGCGCCTTTCTGTCGAAAGCAGATCCTCGGTTGGAACAGTATTTTTACGAAATGAAGTGCTCGATCCAGGTGCGGTGATAGTTAGGGTCTTCGAAGTTGACAGCCACTGTTGTCAGCTGTAGCGCATCCCAAGCATCGCACATTACCGCAAGCTCTTCTGTGTGTTTTGTTCCGATCGACCTTTCATAGGCTCCGGGATGTGGACCATGAGGGATACCTTTTGGATGAAGGCTAATTGATTCACAATCAATCCCCTTACGGGAGGTGAAATTGCCCTTAACATAGTAAAGAATCTCATCCATGTCGACATTTGAATGTCCATACGGACAGGGGATGGAATCCTTATGATAATCAACTAGCCGAGGAACAAATGAGCAGACGACAAAGTTTCTCCCAGAAAACGTAGTGTGGATAGTTGGTGGAAGGTGAACAAGGCCGGTTTTTGGCTGATAATCATGGATGTTAAAGGTTACTGGATAAACAGATCCATCCCATCCCACAAGTTCATGTGGAAAGTGCTTGAACATGTGCACCGAGAGCATATCGCTGTGTTTTACCACAAGAGGATAGGGAGGTTTTCCATGTTTTTTTTCATCAAACACAAGAAGCTCTTCTGGGGCCTTAAAATCTCGATGTGAATAGGGCGCATACATTGTTAACTGTCCCCAAGAGTTTCGATACTCCCCAGGGATGCCGATCTTTGGACGACCTTCAAATACAAGTGCGGTTCCTTTATGACCATCGAAGTGGAGACGGTACGGAGTGGATTTTGGAATAAGTATATAGTCATGCTCTCGAAAGGGGAGAAGACCGTAGAGACTTTCCAGAGAACCGCTTCCCTCGTGAACAAAGTAGAGTTCATCACCGTCGGCATTAGAGAAAAACTTTTCAGGTGGAGAGAGTGGTTTTATTACTCCGATTTGGAGATCTTTATTGACGAGGAGTGTTTTTCTTCCAGTGAGAAAATCGCCATGATGTTTAATATCTTGGGAACGAAGATGGCGCCGGTAGAGGAGTTGTTCGGAGATAACTTCAAAAGGACAAAACCCTTCTAAACGCAATGCCTCAACCGCGTTTTCATCAGTGGGCGGAATCTTATAGTAGAGAATGGAGTAAGCACCTTCAAATCCATCACGGGTAAGACACTGCTCCATCATCAGCTTTCCCTCATGATACAGGGTGGTATGTGGTTTTGGAGGAATCTTGCCGATAGTGTGTCGATGAATCATAGGTTTCCCCGAAGAGCTTGGTCGCGCTCAATTGCTTCAAAAAGGGCCTTGAAGTTTCCTACTCCAAACCCTTGAGAGCCGCGTCGTTGAATGATTTCAAAAAACAACGTTGGTCGATCTTGAAGTGGTTTTGTAAAAAGTTGAAGAAGATACCCATCATCATCGCGATCGACTAAAATTCCTAGTTCGGAAATAGCTTTAAAATCTTCCTTAATATGCCCCACCCGACGTTCTGCTTCTTCGTAGTAGGTTTTTGGTACCTGAAGAAAGCTTACCCCGCGGTTTCGAAGTTCTCGAACGGCAGAGACGATATCGTCGGTGATCATCGCTACATGTTGAACTCCAGGACCGTTGTGAAACTCAAGATATTCCTCAATCTGTGATTTTTTTCTCCCCTGTGCGGGTTCATTAAAAGGTAACTTAATTTTTCGACCATCAGTCAACACTTTTGACATCAGTGCAGAGTACTCAGTGGAGATATCCTTATCTGAAAAATGAAGCATCTCTTTAAAGCCAAGTACCCGCTCATAAAATGCTACCCACTTATCCATTGCTCCAAGCTCAACATTTCCCACTACATGATCCACAGCTTTGAGTCCGACAGGGTTTCCTTGTGGCGGTACACTAAAGAGGGTGGAGTAGGGAACAAAACCGGGGAAGATAAGTCCTGAAAAATCTTTACGCTCCACAATCGAGTGAATCACATCACCATAGGTTTTGATTGCGGCACGCTTAATCGTTCCAAATTCTCCCTCCCAGAGGGTGGGCTCTTCAATGCTTACAGCACCGTTTTTAATCGCTTCTTGAAAAAAGGCCTCGCAATGAGGTACCCGAAAGGCAACATCTTTTGCGCCATCTCCGTGGCGAAGGAGGTGTTGTGAGATCGGGTGCTCCTGTCTTGTTGGGGTGGTAAAGAGAAAGGTAATATGGCCTTGCGTTATCGCATAGGTTGCTGCCTCACGAACACCTGTTTCTGGCCCACGGTAACCAACCGGGGTAAAGCCAAAGGCTTGGCAGAAAAAGAAACAGGCCTGCCGAGCATTCCCTACGAAGAATTCAATGTAATCTATCCCCTCAATAGCAAGTGGTTCGCTCACGGTGACGGGGGTTGAAGAGCGAATAACCTTACCCTGAGGATATGTATCTGAAGCTGTCATAGAACTCTCTCGTTAACCTGAAGAACTAGCACGCAGAGAACTTTGGAGCAATATTTTGGTCGGCTATAGATTGAGCTGGTGGTACAAAAAACAAACTTTGACCAAGTCGCAGCGTTGATTTAGAATTTTTTGAAAACTAGAGCAGTTTTACTTAAAGTATAGTAAAATTCTTCCTGTCGTTTCGGGCGAAGCGAAGCAAAAAAAAATAAAAAAACACCTGGTTGCCTAGTCCGCCCGCCCCCCCCCCCAACGACAGGAAGGGATGAACGTTAGGAATATTTTGGTGGCTTTATCAGAAGGATGCCGTATCAATGAGTTATAGCCAAGATAAAGAAAAACAGGAGCTAGAAAAGCTCTATCCAGAGGGGTCAGTCGAGCGTCAGGTTCTTGATTATTCCCGTACGACTCACAAACATGATGAAGTTCCTCCACTGCTTCTTGGTGCGTTTAAGATCTTGATGGGGATAAGCATTCTCTACGCGATCGTAAGTTTAGTAGCCGTATTTAGTTCTTACTAAAGCAGTTCCATTTTCAGTACAGCAAAATTCCCCTCCCCTTTCACCTGCTAGGGGCGAGTTTGTATCTACTTCGGGATCTCTGTCGAGATAACAGCGGGCTTCATTCGTGTTGGGATCTCTTTTATAACTTCATCACCAAGCGTTCCGCCGAGAATGAGCGCGAAGATAAATAGAGGGTAGATAACAATACCCCAAACGATCTTACTCTCCCACGAAAGGTGCATAAAGAAGAGGGTAACGATTGCAGCTTTTAGCGTTGCAATTCCTAAAGCCACCACTAAGTTGAAAATTCCAAAGTCGTGAGAGGCCACTAATACCGTAATTCCGGTAAGTACTAAGAGACTTGCAAGCACAGAGTTGTAAATTTTTACGGGAACTATGTGCCCAAGTCCCACTTCCATATCTTCAGTAATCAGCTCGCCACTTCCAAGTTGTGGCCAGTCTTGCCCAATTTCGCCATGAGCTTTGCCATGAGGGTCAGTGCGCATGGGACATTCCTCCAAGTAAATAGAGAAGTGGGAAGAGATAGATCCAGATCACATCGACAAGGTGCCAATAAAGTCCGGTTACTTCCACAGGGGTATAGTAGGTAACTTTAAACCGATCCTTCTTTGCAAGCAGCCAGAGCCAAACCATCACCCCTAGTCCTACTAAGACATGGACTCCATGGATGCCCGTCATCACATAGTAAAGACCGTAAAACGTATGCGTTGAAGGAAGAATTGGGGGGACGTGATCGACTAGTTTTGCTTTGTACTCAAAAAACTTAACAACAAAAAAGATCAAACCACAGAAGATAGTTTTTTCAAGCCACGAAGCAACTTTTCGATTTAAACCTTTTTGTGCAGCATCTACCGCACGAACCATGCAGTAGGAGCTCGTCAATAAAACGCATGTGTTTAAAAGACCTAGCTTCCAATTTAATGTTTGAGCGTACGTATTAAATTCGTGGAGATACTTCCAGCGAAAAATTGCGAATGTGCAGAAGAGCCCACCAAAGAGATGCACTTCTGTGGCGAGAAAGACCCACATTGCATACTTTGAGGCATGGTATGCCTGCTCCGGTTCTACGTGATGATAATGTCCTGGCGGAAGGACTTTATCGTGAGACATGGGTGTCGCGCTCCTTCGTGTTAGAGGTATGGTTGCCGTTATCGGAGTCACTTCCTCCGTAGCCGTACGTCCAGTCTGTGATTGTTGGAATTGTCACAAAGTTATCATGAATTGGCGGAGAAGAAGTTGACCACTCTAAGGAGAGAGAACGATACGGATTATTTTCAGCCCGCCTTCCTTTAAATATCGCATACACCAGATTCAATAAGACGATCGCATAACCAATGCCATTGATGAATGCAAAAACGGTTGAAGCTTGGTGGAGGGTTTGAAATTCTTCAGGATAGGTATAGTAACGCCGGGGCATTCCTGCCATTCCGAGCGCAAACTGAGGCAGAAAGGTTCCGTTAAAACCTATAAAGAGGAGCCAAAATGCGAAACGGGCAATCCGATCGTTGTACATCCGACCAAACATCTTGGGGAACCAAAAGTGAAGTCCCGCAAACAACCCGATTACTGAGCCCCCTTGAATCGTGTAGTGAAAGTGAGCAACAACAAAATACGTATCATGGTAGTGAGCGTTTGTTGCCAGGGTTGCCAGGTGGATGCCCGTAGTTCCAGCAATCATAAACAGAAAGATAAAACAGAGGGCATAGAGCATCGGGGTTTCAAAGGATATCGCTCCCCGATAGAGCGTGGAGACCCAGTTAAAGACCTTCACTGCGGTAGGCACCGCCACAAAAAAAGTGATGAAGGAAAATATGTATCGAGACACATTAGACATTCCGGCAACAAACATATGGTGTCCCCAAACAAGAAGACTGATCGCGGCAATTCCCACACTCGCAAACACAAGTGCTCGGTAGCCAAAGAGCGGCTTTCGAGAAAATACCGGAATGATCTCGCTGATGATTCCAAATGCAGGGAGAATCATAATATAGACAACAGGGTGAGAGTAAAACCAAAAGAAGTGCTCAAAAAGGACAGGATCTCCGCCCCAAGCAGGGTCAAACACTCCGATATGAAAAACATTCTCGGCAATGAGAAGTAAAAGAGTAATACCGATAACCGGTGTGGCAACAACTTGAAGAATTGCCGTGGCGTACAAGGTCCACACAAAAAGAGGGAGCCTATTCCAGGTCATTCCTGGGGCACGCATTTTGTGAATGGTGACGAGAAAATTCAGTCCGGTAAGAATAGAAGAAAATCCAAGAATAAATGCCGCCGATGTCATGACGACGACACCCCAGTTGTTTCCCGCATTCGAAGCGGTTTTAATGCTGTATGGAGTGTAGAATGTCCAGCCGGTATCAACGCGCATAAACACCGCAAACAACCCGATCGCTGCGCCAACTAAATAGATCCAATAACTAAATCGATTCAAGCGTGGGAAAACGACATCTTTTGCGCCAATCATCAGTGGCAAAAGAAAGTTTCCCAAGGTTGCAGGAATTCCCGGAACAATAAAAAGAAAGATCATGATAATTCCATGGAGGGTAAACGCGGTGTTGTAATCCCCCGCAGAGAAAAGCTCTCTATTTGGTGTCCAGAGTTCTGTACGGATAGCTAAGGCGGTTACCCCTCCAACGAGGAAGAAGATTAACATCGCTCCAAAATAAAGAAGTCCGATCCGTTTATGGTCAATGCTCATTAACCAGGACCGGAAACCTTTTTCATGATTTAGGTAGTTTGCTGTCTCGCTCATTTATAAAGTCTTTAAATAGGTGATTAATGAAGAGAGTTGCTCCTCGGTCAGTTGCCCCTCAAACGACGGCATAAACTTCCCAGCAAACCCACGAACGATCTTTGCTTGTGGAGTGAGGAGCGATTCCCGAACGTAGTTCTCATCAACGGAGACCCCCGTTCCATCCTCAAACTCTCTCTTTCCATTGGCAAACAATCCTTTTAAGCTCGGACCTAAAATTACTGTTCCATCTGTGCTGTGACATGCTCCACATGCTTTTTCTGTAAATACTTTTTTCCCGCGTTCTGCTGGGGGAAGCTCTTCCATGCCACGATTGTAGATATAACTTTGATACTCCTCTTCTGGGACAACGCGCAACGTTCCAGTCATTCCCGAATGGTCAAAACCACAATATTCGGCACAGAAGATATGATAGTTACCTAACTTTATTGGGGTAAACCAGAGATACGAGTATACCCCGCCACGGACATCTTCTTTGACCCGCATCGCAGGGACATAAAAACTATGTAACACATCGTGAGAGGTCATAATTAAACGAATTGGACGTCCAACAGGTACAACGAGTTCATCCGTAGATTTTTTTCCATTCGGATGTTCAAACTCCCACCGCCAACTAAAGGCATCGACATTTATATCAAGGGTATTTGAGGGCGGTGTGCGCATCTCTTTGTAAGAAGAGTATCCTATATAAAAGGTAAAGATGACGATAATTGTTGGCACGATAGTCCATAGTGTTTCTAAGGGAACACTATGGGTGATGAAAGGGGTGGTTTGATCATTGCTTTTTCGTCGGTAACGAAAACAAAAGAATAGCATCGTAGCGGTGATCGCCACGGTAAAGAATACGGCGTTATCGGTGATAAAATTATTAACCCAATCCACCTCGGCGGCCCACGATGACGCCTGAACTGGCATGAAATCGAACATATCTACTATAACAAGATTGAGTTTATTCTTTCAGTTTTAATATTATCAGTGTCGCTACCAAAATTCCAAGGACGCTAAGGCTTACTACGCGCACAAGATTCATTGCAACTAATGTGTACTTGCCCCGCAACGCGTCGAAATGAAAACAGTAGAGAAAGACACGCTCCAAGGTCGAACCTATCCTACCTCGCGCTGCCTCCACAAGAGCTAACCGAACATCTCGGGGTTTGTATTGAATGCCATAAAAGTAGCGAGAGATTTTTCCATTTGGGGTAAGAACCATAAAAACCGCAGCGTGAGCGAACTCCTCCTTATCCTTAAGGAAGGAAAAGCCCAGTTCGTGCATTATCCCCTGAACATTTTCTTCGGTTCCCGTAAGAAAATGCCATGCTTTTTTTGCCTGGTCGGAGGTGTTTATGCTGTTTTTGTACTTGGTAGCGCGTTTATGTGCGTCCAGGCTTGTTTCTCGTGAATTAAAGCTGACTATGGCAACCGAATAGTCCTTGCCAAGAACGAGATCGAGATCTCCTAGAAGTTTTGTTACGCCATCCAATGTATAGTTGCATAATCTGGGACACTGAAAATAAACCGGCACAATAATCATCGGACGATCTTTAAGAAAAAGTTCAAGAATGGTTACTGTTTTTCCAAACTCATCGGTAAATGAACGACTTAGATCAACTTGTTCATTGAGGTGTTCAACGATGCTTGCCTCCTCAGCAAGTTTTTCTGGATGTTCAATCGCGGAAACGTTGCAAGGGAGAATTAAAAACTGAATAATAAGGATTAACCGATAATAATTACTCATCTTACCTGATTTCCTCGTGCTCTTGATCTGGGATAGGCTTGTAACAAAAAGCTAATAGTGAGAGTTCCGCAAGCAAGAAAAACCCATTCAATGCTGTACCAAAAATGAGTGCTTGGGGGAACCTCGATAGTTACTGACTCAGCCGGAAAATATCCGTTTGGGGGGCCGCCAAGCCGTTGCAAATAGACTGAAGTGATGATCGGGTAAGGAAATTGCTTAGCGATTTTTTCAAGGTCTGGATAGAGCCATTTCTCTGACCAGGTTGTAGAAAGCTCGCTCTTTGGCTCAGGTGCTAACGGTGAGCGATGAGCGACCGTCGGTTGTACAACAGCCTGGAAGGTTTCTTTTGTGACAAAAGAGTACTTTTCCCAATCTTCCCGCTTTGCGTCGGCATACGGAATGAAACCTCGGCTTACGAGAACACTTCGCGTGTCATCCTTAAGTTTTAAAGGGGTCATGAGCCAATAGCCGGGACCAACCTTATTTTTGCGATTTGCAATTATTATCTGATGGGAATAGTCGTAACTACCACTGACCTCAACTTTTCTGTTGAGCACGCTCTCAAAGTTGTCCGATGCGGGAAAGTTAAGAGAGGGAGAGGTGGAGTTATTTTTATAAGTTTCAACGAGTGAAACTTTAAACTTGTATCGTTGCCATTGCCATTGTGAACACCAGATCATGACGGCAGCAAGAAGCAGCGAGCAGAGTGTGAGTGTGGGGGAAAAGCGGAAAGTTTTGGGGAGGTGATTCAAGAGAAGATTCATTAAGATTAGCTGATGCTTGTTCCTGTTTTTTTCTGGTTGTATGAGAACATCATAAGTGATGTACGGTTAAGGCCCGAGCGTGTTTGCTTAGAGTAAGAGCATATCTCTAATACTAGCAACCTGGCCAGATCGCTCTGTCATATCTTGTTAGGGTGCTAGTATTTTTTGGTCACGATTCTGAGAATGAGAGAATATATTTTGAGAAAATTCATCGACAGCTATTATGTACAGGTAGAAAAGCACCATGCCCGGCCATCACTTTACATTTTTTCGTGAGCTCAAGGAGAGCTATTCACAGATCGGCATGATCTTCCCCAGCTCTCGCTTTCTTGCTGCCTCCATGGTCAGTGCGCTGCAGACGAAAAGTTCGAAGCGAAGGATTCTTGAAGTTGGTCCTGGAACGGGTCCGATTACAAAAGAGATCCTTAAGCGAATGAATGACACCGATGAGCTCTACATCTGCGAACTCAATCCCCGGTTTCTCGAGACCCTCAAAAAAAGATTAGAAAAAAATCCTCTCTATCAGAAACATCGTCAACGAGTGCACTTTATCCTTGGCGCATTTCAAGATCTTCAAAAGAATCAAGAGCTTCTCGGATCGATCGACATTCTTGTCTGCAGTCTTCCTTTTACGAATTTTACTCCTGAAGTGGTTACAGAAATAATCGAAGTTATTGAAAAGCTTGTTGCAGAGAAGGGAGCAGTAACATTTTTTGAGTACGTTGGCTTAAGGAAGTTGCTCAGTGTTTTTTCTAGCCAAGAAAATAGACAACGTGTTCGTGCTGTTGACGCTTTAATTTATCAATGGCGCAATGAGGTAGAGAAAAAGGGGGAAGTTCATACCCACCTGAGTTTGTTTAATGTGCCTCCCGCATTGGCGGTGAAGTTGTATTATTAGGAGAGGGACCTAAACTTAGACCATCTACTTCTACTGAAACTTATACTTATACTTAAACTAAACTTAGCCTTGCCCTTGCACTTGCTCTAACCCCCCCACGTTAAATGCAAAAGACATCCTCTCCCGACAGGAAAAGACGCTCCATATCAAACAAACAGCTCAAGAAGCCCAGTTTCTACTTAATATGCAACCTTGTGGACAGATTTCAGGACGGGACAGTAGAGCAAGTGCAAGGGCAAGGCTAAGTTTAGTTTAAGTAGAAGTTTAAGTAGAAGTTTAAGGCTCAGTAGGAGAGGGGGTTTTTGATGTTATGCCGCTGATGCCAGCTTTGAAGATAACCCCTCAATCAACTCCTCATGGAGCATCTGTGTAGAGAGGACCCCGGTCAAGGTATTATAAATAAAATTATACCGAAGAGAGTGAGGATGAAGAGTTCCGCTCTCAACCTCTTTTCTGTAGTTCTCAACGCCCTGTACATCAAAGACCCCTGTTTTCTTCAGGGCTGATGCGCTTAAGAGTTCGTTGATACGCTCACTTTTTTTCTCCCAGAGCCATGAATTTGGAGCAACGAAACCATATTTTCTTCGCTTCAGAATATGCTTTGGCAGGAGTGGTTTAAAAGCTTGGCGAAGGATGAACTTTTCCTTAAATCCAAACATTTTATAAAGCGGTGGAATTTTTGCCACATAATCAATCACTTCATTATCAAGAAAAGGAACTCTTGCTTCAACGCCATGCGCCATTGAGTTTCGATCTCCTCGAAGAAGGATGTAATTGGGGAGCCTTGTTTTCATCTCCAGGTAAATTGCTTTATCAAAATCATTGGTAAACGATAAAGATGATTTGGAGCCTGATTTCAAGTCAGCGCACATTTTTTGCATCGCCGAGCCTTCTGAAAAACTATCCTCAAGCCCTGCTCCAAAAACAGGTTTTTTAAATTCACTGTTTATTGACCACAAGGGGTACCAGGGGGGATAAAAACCAAATTTTTTGATTACTTCATTTTGATTCTCTCCATAAATTCGCATAAACGCAGCGCGAAGTTCTGGATGAGAAACGTAGTAGCTGAGAACTTTTTCAAAAAGATGAGGTTTGAGTGGGCGGAGCGCTTGTGTAGAAAACACCGCGCGGATCTGATTGAGGGTATAGGAGTTATATCCCCCAAAAAGTTCGTCCGAGCCTTCACCCACACAGACAACCTTAATACCTGCATCATGAACAAACTTTGAAAGGAGAAACATCGGACCATCAAGAGGTGAAAACTGGGGCTGCTCAAGATGGAAGATTACTTTTTGGAAGGTGGCAAGATCGAGAGAGTCTAGTTCGAGAACATGGGAATCAAAGCCCAACTCTGCTGAAGTTTTTTCAAAGGAGTCAGATTCATCAAACTCTTTATTTGCAAATTTAATCGAGAAAGTTTTTAGCGTTTGTTCTCGTCCGAGAAGTTTTTTTAGAAGGGTTGAGGTAATCGTGGAGTCAATTCCTCCACTGAGATAAGCACCCATCGGAAAATCGCCAATGACGTGGGAAGCGATGGCTTGTTCAAAAACCTCTTTGAGTTTTCCGACATATTGGGGATAGCGAAGTGCCTCACTTTTTTTACGGGAAGGAAAACGGAGATCCCAGTAGTAGCGAGCTTCGGAACTATTTGCAGCGAGATTATATGAAAAAATGGTAGCCGGAGGGAAAGTTTTAATCTCTCTAAAGCAGGTGTTTTTTTCCGGAAGATACCCGAAGGTGAAACAATCATAGATGCCTTGGCGATTGAGTTCCCGAGGGGTAAGTCCGGTTGCGAGAATTCCCTTAATCTCTGAAGAGCAGATAAAGTGCTCTGCATTTTCAAAATAGTAAAGAGGTTTAATGCCTACCCGATCTCTTGCAACATGAACAACCCGTTTCTTCATATCAAGAAGAACAAAACTAAACATTCCATCTAATTCCGTAATATAGTTCTGCGGGTCTTCTTCGTAGAGATGAATAATAACTTCGCAATCTGAGTGCGTTCCAAAACGGTGACCTTTTTCCTCTAAGCGTTTTCGTATCGCTTGATAGTTATAAATTTCACCGTTACAGATGATTACCGCACTCTTATCTTCATTAAAAAGTGGTTGATGGCCGCCGGAGACATCGACGATGCTGAGGCGAGTATGTCCGAGGACAGTGTTTTCAAAAAAGTATTTTGAACTTTCATCTGGACCTCGATGAGAGAGTGCGGAGTTTGCACGTTCGATGATTCCGGGAGAAACTTTTTCTGATTTTTTATTAAGAATAAAGTTTATTCCACACATGAAGTTTCGATCCTTTTTGTTTGAAGTATATGAGCAGCCCTCTTATTGGATGCCTCAAACACCTTCTCGACGCTAAGAGGCGCCCTCTTTCATCCGCTCTTCCACCTTCGAATTGACCTTCCTTAAAAGGTCTTCCCCATTTGCAAGGAGTTTGTTGAGGGTAGTTTCTGTCTTTTTAACAAATTCACTATCTTTAATCTCCCCTAAATTAATGCGCACATTGTAAGCACCTCCAATCAGCGCAGCGTGAGCCATGGCGGCTGAAACAGCAAGATCACTAAGAGCGTTCTTTAATCCGATCGAAGAAAGCTCTAGCGTTCCATGAAGTGCTTCTACGGCGGATTCTGCTACCGAAAGAGGAATCTGTGTTGCTTTTTTGTAGGCAGCGTCTACCCGCTGTAACCCTTCTTGGTATTCAAGAGAATCTTTGGAAGCACCTTTTGGAAGCGCTCGAAGTGAGGCGATTACCTCAAGAAATGCTTGGGTATCTTCATCGAGTCGCTTGATGTTTGCCTCTTTGATTTTTTGTGCTTTCTCACCTAAGGCAAGTGCCTGTTCGTGTACTTCGCGAAGTTTTGGTTTGCCATACGTTAGGGCGCACACCATTCCTGTCAGTGAGGCAGCAAGTGCGCCAGAGAGCGCAGCGACGCTTCCTCCACCCGGTGCGACAGAATCCGAGGAAAGCTCATCGGCAAATGAAGTAAGACTCATCGAAGCTAATGGAGCGGGCATAGAAAATCTCTCCTCAATAATGCGTTCTTTTAATTTAAAAGGACCAAGTTCAGATAACCCCAATGAACGAACTGCGGTATCAAGTATCTGCGACTCACTTACAGCAGAAAAAGCTCCTTGTCTTTGAAGATAGTGTTTTCCGGCATCAAGAAGCGCTTGTTTTGGTAAAAGTCCAACAAGTTCACTCCCCGTAATACGAACTCCGAGCTTTCTTGCAACCTCATCGCAAGCATCAAAGACGTGATGCATGCCCGTTACGGTATAATCGGTAAGGTTGATTGAAACTTGGGCGCACTTATAAGAATCGATGTACCATCCCACGGCGCGGCAGTGTTGAAATAAGCCAGGTTTCAGTGCCGACTTTCCAGTAGCGTCTTTGATAATCTTGCCGTGCTCATCTCGTAATGGTTGACCGGATTCTCGGATCTCAAGAGCGATCTTATTAGCAATTTTCTTGTTTTGGGTGTTGAGGTTTACATTGTAGGCGATAAGAAATGGTCTTGCGCCAATAACGGTTGCGCCGGATCGTTTATTAAAAGAGGATGGTCCAAAATCGGGCTTCCACTTCTCACTTTTTAATTTTTCAGGAAGAGCTTCATATTCCCCTTTTCGAATATCGGCGAGGCTTTTTCTCTCAGGTGTTGTAGCGGCATGTTCATAGAGGTAGACCGGGATGCCAAGTTTGCTCCCAACACGTTCTCCTAAGTTTTTTGCAAGAGAAACACACTCGCGCATCTCTACCTCACTTACGGGAACAAATGGGCAGACATCGCATGCCCCCATTCTCGGATGAGCTCCCTGATGGGTGGACATATCAATAAGCTCGGAAGCTTTCTTAATGAGTCGATACGCTCCTTCGAGCACCGCTTCTGGAGGGCCTGCAAATGTTATTACGGTGCGGTTTGTGTCTACCCCCGGGTCGATGTCAAGAAGTTGAACCCCCGGCACGGCAGCGGCAGCTTGGGCGATAGCGTCAATTTTTTCACGATCCCGACCTTCGCTAATATTTGGGACGCATTCAACAATTTTGGTCATTTTAATTCCTAGAATACTCCCATTTCTCGCTTTGCATCTCTATCAAATAAAGCAAGAATTAAAAATATAGGAACTTTTTTGAATGCTTTAATAGAAAGAATATTGAACACAGAGTTTCACGGGGCTTCACAGAGTCGAAGAAAAAACCGAATAATTTTAACTCTGTGGACCTCTGTGAAACTCTGTGTTCATCAAAAAAGAGCTTGCCAATCTTTAACTTAATGCCATTTCGTAATCTGTAAATGCGGTAACAAAAAATTATTACAGCTCTCCAGTCGCTAAACAAGGTAAAACAATAGAAAACTAGTGTTTTGATTGTTCATGGTTAAGACTGCAAGAGCTATGCGTAAGGAGTCATTTCTTTTGCTCTTGATTGAGAAACCCGTTAGATAATAATTTCCCAATAGCTACAGAAACACGATGGATGGATGAATAAGTACCGACTTGCCATTGAAACTCTAAAAAAAGACCTAGAGGGAGTTCCCGGTTTTTACAAGAGAAATAAAGAAGCTCTTCAAGCTTCTCGACTTATTGTCAGCAAAGCGCTCGGCGATGGAAATGTTTACTACGGAATTAACACCGGTTTTGGGTTCTTAAAAAACAAACGAATTAGCGAATCGCAACTTGAGCAATTGCAGCGAAACTTACTCCTCAGCCATGCCGTGGGGGTTGGGGCGCCTATTCCTCTGGAGATCGCTCGTGCTATGCTGCACATCAAGATCCATGCCTTGGGTCAAGGGTTTTCAGGAATCTCTGAAAATACGTTTGATCGCCTCATATATTTTGCTGAGAACAATTTAATTCCCGTTATCCCCAAAAAGGGGAGTCTTGGAGCCTCTGGAGATCTCGCGCCGTTGTCGCACCTTGCGCTACCGCTCATCGGTGAGGGGGAGTTTTGGGATGAGGCAGGTGAGAAGCCAATCAAAGCTGCCGAGGTATTAAGGAAACGATCTCTTGAGCCGATCAAGCTTCAAGCCAAAGATGGGCTGTCATTAGTCAATGGCACAGAGATGATGAGTGCGTATGGTTCACACGTTCTTTGTGGGGCAAAAAAATTGCTGAAAGTGGTTGATATCTTAGCGGCGATGAGTCTTGAGGCGCTTAGAGGGAATGCTCGGCCTTTTGATTTACGAATACATCAGATTCGTCCTCACCGAGGACAACAAGTGGTTTCTGAAAATATTCGGAAATTACTTAATGAAAGCGAGATTATTCAATCACATTTTACCAATGAGAAGGTCCAAGATCCTTATTGCTTACGATGTGTGCCACAGGTTCACGGAGCGTCGCGAGATGCTCTTGACTATGTCTCCGGTGTGCTTGAGATCGAAATTAATTCAGTAACTGATAATCCCATTGTCTTTGAAAATGGGGAGATTGTAAGTGGTGGAAACTTTCATGGTCAGCCGTTAGCACTTTCACTAGATTTTGCAGCGATCGCCCTTGCAGAACTTGCCAATATCTCAGAAAGAAGGACCTATTTTTTACTCGATGGGCATGATGAGCTCCCTATTTTGCTGATTAAGGATGCCGGTATAAATTCAGGCTTTATGATTCCGCAGTACACGGCCGCTTCGCTTGTTTCAGAGAATAAAATTCTCTGCCATCCCGCCTCGGTAGATTCTATCCCTACCTGCCTTGGCCAGGAAGATCATGTGAGTATGGGAAGTATTAGTGCAACGAAACTCCTTGAAGTGTATCACAACGTAGAGCATGTTTTAGCGATTGAATTACTCTCCTCAGCGCAAGCACTTGATTATCGTCGGCCCCTAAAGGCAGGACTTGGTGTGGAGCTTGCTCATGCGCACATTCGAAAGACAGTAAATCATATTGAGAAAGATTGTGGTTTTCAAGAAAGTATAAAAAATTGTGTGGAGATGATTCGTGATGGTTCGCTTGTTGATGCGGTGGAAACAAAGATGGGCCCGCTTCTCTAGATTTTTTCATGCCAGTTCTAAAAAACATCGGAGTTCTTGCAACCTGTAACGAAGCAGGGGCTCAGGGTGATATCCATTCCATTTTAAATGCTGCTCTTGTTTGGGAAGATAAAAAGATCTCCTGGGTTGGCCCAGAGCGTTCCCTTCCTAAAGAATATCTGACGATTGAAACAATCAATGCCGAAGGGCGGTTGGTTGTTCCAGGGCTTATTGATTGTCATACGCACCTTGCGTTTGGAGGGTGGCGAGAAGATGAATTTGAACGGCGCATTTTGGGAGAAACTTACCTGGAGATCGCTAAAAAAGGGGGGGGCATTCTCTCTACGGTCAGAAAAACTCGTGAAGCATCAGAATCAGAGCTGCTTTTGAGGTCATTAGATCTTCTCTCCCACATTGCAAAGCTTGGAGTGACAACGATTGAATGTAAGAGTGGGTATGGTCTTACCGTTAAAGACGAGCTGAAGTTGTTAAACGTGTATCGGGAACTTAGTAAGCGCCAACCACTTTCTGTGGTAGCGACGTTTCTTGGTGCCCATGTTGTGCCGCTTGAATTTCTAGATAACCGTAAGGAGTATCTTCGACTCTTAACTGAGGAGCTGATCCCGCAGGTGGGAAATGAGAAGCTTGCTGAATTTTGTGATATTTTTCTTGAAGAGGCAGCATTTTCAAAAAGTGAGGCAAAAGAGATTCTTGAAGCAGGAAAACGGTATGGGCTACGACCAAAACTCCATGTTGATCAACTTCAAGATGGAGTTGGGGGAGTGTTTGCTGCAGAGATGGGAGCCATTTCTGCGGATCACTTAGAGTATACAAATGAGAAGAGCGCTGAGGCGATGGCCGCTGCAGACGTTGTCGGTGTTCTTCTTCCACTGGCAACGCTCTATACCCATCAAAAACCGGCAAACGCTCGGATGCTGATGACAAAAGGGGTAAAACTTGCGGTAGCAACTGATTTTAATCCCGGCTCTGCTCCCTCCTATGATTTACCACTAGCGATGATGCTCGCGTGTAATCTCAACCGGATGACCCCTCGTGAGGTTCTCAAAGGAGTGACGATCTATGCAGCAAAGGCGATCAACCGCGAGGAATCAATTGGCAGTCTGGAAGTAGGAAAGTCTGCCGATTTTGCAATCATTGACGCGACTGATGTAAACGAATGGCTTTATCATTTTCGTCCAAATGTGTGTGTTCAAACAGTGAAGGGGGGAGTGGAAATTTAGAGCAAGTCTAAGTGTAGTCAAACTCAAAATTTTAGTAACGACGTTAACCTTAGACAAAAACTTACACTTAAGCTTAGACTAAACTTAGACTTGCTCTTGCACTTGCTCTAAACTCACCCCTTTCATTCCCCTCTCTCTATTTTAATATTCGAAAGACCACTGCCGCATCATTTTCGAAAGTTCTCTCAAGATTTGTCAGCCCAATTCGCTCCCGTGAAAATGGCTTGGTAATAATAATATAGTTATATCCCTTCTCCACTAAATCCCAATCTACTGGGATCTTTCTCGAGTACCAAAAGAGAAAGGGCATGTAAGGTTGATTCGTATAATAGAAATATCGAAACTGATCTTTTGAAGTATTTTTTGAAAAAACATAAGGAGTCAATCCCCCTTGGCGAATCATGTAGAGCTCTCCGATATGGAGGGCCGTTTGAATTCGTCCCTCATCGTGTTTTGTAGCAATGGGCAGCACCGTTTGCTGTGGAGGAATGGTGTCGAGTGCGTGAAGGTAGTCGATAAGATAGCGATCATGTTTTGAGAGATAACGCCCTAAATAAAATAGGTTTGTAATTGCAAGAACAAAGATCATCGCATGAAATAATTTAGTTTTCTCCAAAGTAGTTTTTGCCCAAGTGACAACAAAGAGAGAGAAAAAAAGAAAAAGAAGGGGAAGCGCTCGACCATCGATATCGGCAACAAGCCCAACCGACACGGGAAGGATCAGATAGGCGGCAAGAAGCGAAACGATAATTACTCCATATTCCCTCAGCGCATGATCTCTAGTGTCAGCCCGCCGAACTAGGAGGAGGAGAAAGATCGCTACAAAAAATACAAAGAGAGCGAGATCAAACGTGTAGTTAAACCGAAGAAACATTGAGCCGATCTGCACAGGCTTTTCTAAGAGAGGACGAAAGATCCACTGTTCCGGTTGGGGTTGGGCACTAAAGTGCTTTGTTGCAAGGTAGAAAATACCAAGAGCGCCAAGCGGGAAAAGTGAGAGGAACCAACGCCAAGTCGCGATCTGCTTAGTAAGGAGTCGATAGGAGACAGCACAAAAAATTATAATCGAGCAAAAAAAGTAAGGTGCTAGATGTAAGAGGTAACAGGTGAAAATACTTAAGATAAAAAGAAAATAGTGAAGAATCCGCGCGCTTTGGATCCATCTGCTCCATAATGCCACCGTTACAAAAACAAGACCAATTCCCAGTGAATAATTTGCGTAGGCAGAAAGAAAGAACCAGTTTGTGGCGAGATACATACTGCACAGTAAAAGAAACGTTTTTTGATCCTCTTTGAGGCACGTCTCTTTGGCAAAAAAAAGCACCCCAAGAGGGAGAGAGAGAAAGCCTAACGTCATCCAAGCCATTGCTCCATTCTCCACCGACATGATCTGTAACAGGGCAGCAAAAATTAGATCCCCTAGAATGTAGGGTTGAAAATATGGTTCAAAACGAAAAAACTCGGAGCCATGAGAATCTTTGAGTAGATTTCCGATAAAAAAACTTCTTACAGTATGGTTTGGTAGGTCGTGGTATGGCATATGCGGAAATTGCCACCACAGAATGATGTAGCATCCTAAAACAAGAGCAGTAAGAATTCGCCACATAGGTTAAAAATATAGAAAATATACCAGTGCGCCTCAAGTAGAAGAAATGATATGGATAGTGTTTTAGAGAAAGCGCGGCGTTTGAGACGTCTGTAACGGAAGGAAGGGAAACTCCATGGCGGTAATATTTCGAAATTCAGTGAGATCGGAAACTATCAAGAAGGTATTAGCCCCCCTCTTTATAGTTTGTTTATTGATTGCAGCAAGTTGTAGCGATGCAAAAGACCTTCTTGATATTGGCCTTAATCCTCCTGAGAGAAAACCAATTAATATCTCACAGATGGGCGTTAATAATTTTTTTGTTGATCAGGAGTTTGGCTCAATTACAAAACAATTTACAGAGATTCGCGATACATTAGGGTTACGTCATGTTCGAGTGCTCTTTGCTTGGACCTCTGCGGTACAGTCTAGTCGCTCCGCCACACCAAATTATTCATTTTATGATCGAATTATTGAGGCGATTCCCTCCGGTGTTGATGTGGTGATTGTTCTTGCCCATACCCCAAATTGGATGACAAATAGTGCAAATTGGATCAATGGGAATCCACGCGCAACATTTGTAGAAGAATGGGTAAAACCAACGGTGGCGCGCTATGCAGGTCGCCCAGGAATTGTTGGTTGGGAGATATGGAATGAGCCAGATTTTGCTCAAGTGTCTTCAGATACAGTTTTGGAATTAGATGATCCTGAAAATTATGTTGAACTCCTTGCTCTTTCTTCCACAGTTGTTCGGACTCTAGATCCAACGAGGCTTGTTGTTGGAGCAGCCACCAGATCCATTCAGCAAAACTTTCCTGAAACCCTTGATTACAACAAACGGATGAAAGATCTCGGTGCCGAGAATTTTCTTGATGTATGGGGGGTTCATTTCTATGGAACAAACTATGAAACAATTGTTACCAATAGTGGGGTTGCGGATTTTCTTAATAGCCTCTCCGTATCTATTTGGGTTACTGAATCGGGAGAGCAGGGACCAAATGAACAACTTGCTTATGTAGAAACAGCCTGGCCATTTTTACAAGAAGAGGTCCCGGGGATAGATCGCTTTTATTATTTTCAATACGGAGCCCCTGATCCAATTGCGGTAAACTACGGCCTTGTCACTACAGATCCGGCATTTCCAGTGTCTGATCTGTATGTGTATCTAGCGAGTCAATAAAAAGGATGTTTATTTCTTCGATAACTATTTAAGAAGACACTTTTTTCTCCTTGCCCATTTTACTGGGTTTTTGTAGACATTATCTTTGTTTTGTGGTTAACTTACTCGGTAACTAGGAGTACGAAATATGAAACGCAGTTTAGCAGTTCTTTTTTTAGTTCTCTGTAGTGCGAACATCTCTCAAGCGGTCTCGCTTTCTTCTTCACTCTTTGAGCGGGGCAGTTTTTTACTAGGAAATGTCGAAGGTCGAAGCTACGACGGTCCTGGTTATAATGCTTTTCTTTCCTATCAACCGTTTACGGCACCAGAACTTAATAAAATAGGAACATTTACTGGAAGTAGTCTGGGCGCGTCTCAATTTGAAGTCCATCTTCTCTCTGAAGTCGCCTACTATGATGGACGTGTTCCAGGACGAGGAAATAGTTTCGGGGTGGTTAACTCCAGCGGACAATTTATCTCGATTCTTGGGCCAGCAGATGGCCCGGGTGCGCAAGCTCAGTTTGTCCAAGGATTAAATGAAGAGTTGACCTTTGCCATCAAAAGTCCTGAGGGGAGGTTCAGTAGTATTGATGCAGATAATAAAGATGGGTCAGCGCACGTTATTGCGTTGATGGTAAAGAACCCTGGAATTATTAATATTCCTAATGCAAATCTTTTAGGCGCATTTCACTCTTTTAACCTCCAAGTTGGTGATATAGTGTTGTTTCTTGAAGACCTCCTTAATAAAGGAAATATTCTTCGGGATGGTCGAGGTGGTGATTTTGACTACAATGACATGGTCGTAGTTATTCGTGAACACCCAATCCCTGAACCAGGAACCGTTGTCTTACTCAGTGCAGGTCTCTTTGCCATTGCCAGAAGGCGGCGAGCAGCAAAGAGTTAAGGCTCTTCAGAGAGTTCTTCTTGGAGGAATAGTCTGCTCACTAGCAGTTATTTTCTCACTCCTCTTTTACCGAAATATTCACTGGGATGAGTTCTACTTTCTTTCAAAGATCTATAAGTATCATGGGGGAACACTTTCTAGCCCGTTTCAAACGTTTTATGTGCACCTCTTTGGATGGCTGTTAGGTGTTTCAAAAGATGAGATCTCATTAATTCTTATTGGGCGGTGTGTCTGTTTTGTTTTGTTCCTTGGATCTATCTCTTTTCTCTACTTGATTTCCCGGCTCTTTTTTCACCCGATATCAAGTTTGTTTTCAGTGCTTACCTTTATCACTTTTTCAGAGGTGATTGATCATGGGGCAGCGTTTCGAGTAGAGCCGTTGGTGCTTTTTCTCTTTCTTGCTGCAGTTTATTTGCTCCTCAAACCTGAGCTCTCGTTTCGTAGAACCATTTTCATTGGGACCATAACCTCACTGGCGATGATGTTTACGATCAAGTCACTTTTCCTCCTGATGTTTCTTATAATTCTTTTCTCTTCTCTGGTTATTCAGGGGAGAGCTCGATTCAACACGCTTGTTGTCTTTTTCACTGCATGTTGTTTGTCTTTTCTTGGGTTTTATCTTTTTCATCGTTTTTCTTTAGTCTTTCCCCATGCCACGGCACGTTCTTTAGTGTTTGAAGGAAGGGATTTTTTTTGGCTTGGAGAGCGAGCACAAGAGATGTTTGTTGTTTTTGGGCAACGTAACGTAGCAAAGCGAAACCTTGCTTTAAATCCAATTCAATGGAGTTTTATTATCGGCGGGGCCATTTTTTTCTTTCGCAGAGTAGGAAAAGAACAAAGAGTGCTAGCCATGCTGCTGTTTGTTAGCGGAGCGTTTTTTGTGCTTTCGGTTACTTTTTATCGAAACAGCTTTGCTTATTACTATCCTCTCATCCTTTCTCTGATAGCGCTTTTTTCGGCAGTAATTGCGGAGAAGTGCATAAAGGATTTTTATAAAACATCTTCCTCTTTTTCTTTGATATTTTGTGGTTGCCTTGCGGGTGGGCTCTTCTTTTCGGTGCTTTGCTACTTACAAACTGAGTTTGTTGATGGAATAAAGCCGCAGCGAGAGGTGCTAAACGTTGTTCATCAGATATTTCCAACGCCTGTTTCATATCTTGACCGCTCATCGATGGTGGCGTCTTTTCCAAACGCAGGTTCGTTATTAAGCACCTTACAGTTAGAACGATACAGGCAAAGAGGAGTTCCGATGATGAAAGAACTCTTTGTAAAATCTCCACCGATCTTTATTTTGATAAATTCAGAAGCACTTCATTTTTTGCAAGGAAAGAGCACCCCGTCGATCTATCGCCTTCTCTCGGAAGATGTTGACGCACTAAAAAATAACTATATTGAGCACTGGGGCTTGCTCTTTGTCGCTGGAAAACAGTTTAATTTTGACGGTGTTGCGGATTTGCAATTGCGTAAGTTCGATATTCTTATTCCTGGTTTGTATACCTTTGAAAGTAAGGAACGAGCGCTTCTTGACGGGGAGCCAGTCTTTCCTGGAGCGCAGCGGTACTTAGAAGGAGGAGAGCATACGGTATTACTAAACTCTCCAGCAAAACTTCGATGGGGAAAGAGTCTCTTTCGCCCTGCTTTTGAACCATCTTCACAGCCGATTTTTGTCAGCTATTAACTTAGTGACGTTAAGGATCCACCAGCGCTTTTTTGATGAACACAGAGTTTCACAGGGTTACACAGAGTGAAAAAAGAAAAGTGAAAAAAGCTGCATCTTCACCCTGTGTAACCCTGTGAAACTCTGTGTTCAATAATCCCTATCCCCAAGTCATTTAGATCTGGCTCTGAAATAGCTTAACAACGCCCAGCAAGACCTATTTCCCAAGAGGGATTGTCATTTAATTGAAGTTTTTATATGGTTCAAAAAAGCGGAGGCAGTTTGTATGGATGAATCAAAGGATCTAAAAATTCGTTTGATGCCGAAGCGGTATAAGCCGCAGTTAGGCGCTCTTCTTGTCGATACCGCACCCCCTGTGGGTGAAAGAGAGATAGTAACGGATCTCTCGCTATCACGAGATCGTTTTCAAGGAAAAACTTCTGGAAGCGAGCTTTCGTTTCTTTCCCCCGATCGCATCAGACCCAGCCGCTATCAGTTTCGAGAGGTGATATCTGATATTGAACTCGATGAGTTAGCCGCCTCAATTAAAGAAAAAGGAATTCTCCAACCGATCATTGTTCGGCCACTTGAGGAGTCAAACGCCGCTCAAGATTATGAACTTGTTGCTGGTGAGCGAAGACTTCGTGCAGCAATGCGGGCTGGACTAGAGATTCTTCCGGCGGTTGTTCGAATTCTCAGTGAAAGAGAGGCGTTAGAGATCGCGATTATTGAAAACGCACAACGAGAGAACCTTAACCCTGTTGAGGAAGCACTTTCCTATCAACGATTGGTTGATGAGTTTGATACGAACCATAGTGAAATTGCCAAAGCCGTGGGAAAGAATCGCGCGACGATCTCTAATGCGCTCCGTCTTTTGCAGCTTGAACCTGAAGTGCTTGAGCTGCTACGCACCGGAGTGCTCCACTCTGGTCACGGACGGGCCCTCCTTGCAGTAGATGCTCCAGAGACGCAACTTGCTCTTGCAAGAAAAGTTGAACGCCAAGGTCTTTCAGTCAGAGCGCTTGAAGAGTTGATTCGAGAGCTTGGGGAAGAGGGTCAAACGAATAAAAAAGAGACAATTGAGGAGCTTGTTTCACTTAAACGAGCTGAATCAAAGCTCCGCACACTGCTCAACATCGAAAAAATAAACTTACGCCTCGACGCACAAGGAAGAAAACGGTTACAAATTACCTTTGAAAGTGAAGCAGCATGGAAGAGGTTTCTTACAACCATCCGCGATTAAAAAGCTTTATTTTCGGTAAATGGGAAGCATTCCCCTCCTGTCGTTGCGAGCGAAGCGAAGCAATCTCCTAACTCCTACAACGATTCGAGATTGCTTCGCTCGCAACGAGGTTCGGAATCAGTCAGCTTCTTCCAGGGCAGCTTTTCTAAACACGTCAGTAAGGCTTGAAATAGTTACAAGGGTTGGAAAAACAACAGTCTCTTTCTTCTTATCTGATGGTATGTACACATACAACGGCACTCCATATGCGCCGTATCCTACAAGTGCATTTCCCACGGCACCATCTCCTAACGTCCAATCTGCTTTCACTGGGGTGATGCCATATTGCTTCAGAGCTTGCGAAATCTCCTTCGTTTCAATAACGAGTCGTTCGTTTACCTTGCAAGTTACGCACCAGTCCGCCGTAAACATCAAAAACACCGGGGTGTGGTTTTTCTTCATAGTTTCTAGAACTTCCGGTGAATACGGTGCCCATTGAATAATCTCAGTTTCACTAGTGCGAGTGGTTTGGATGGGACGGATCAGTGGAATAACTTTGGCGAAACTCGCCACCAAAATCATTAAAAGTAACACGTTAAAGAGAGTTCGAAGTTTTTTTGAATAACGGGCTTCAATCATATGCCTTCTGGCCCAGACGACAAAAAAGATCACAAGCAGCAACGAAATAACCCAGACCACAACATGGTCAGTGGTTCGCTCCAGCACAAAGAGTAACCAAACGCTTGTCCCAAGGAGGGAAAATCCCATCAGGTGTTTTACAGAATTCATCCATGGCCCAGGTTTTGGAAGCACGTTAAGGAGCTTTGGGTGTGTAGAGAGGTAAAAGTAGGGGAGGCTAAGCCCAATCCCAATCGTCATAAAAATTACAACTGTAGCAAGAGGAGTTTGAGTAAATGAAAAGGCCAAGGCCGGGCCAAGAAAGGGAACGGTGCAAGGGGTAGAAAGTGCTGTAACAAGCATCCCATCAAAAAAATCTCTCTTCCAACCAGGGTGAAGTTTTGAAACTCCCTTATTTGCTTCCTGGAGGTGTGGAATTCGAAAAATAATAAGATCAAAAAAGCCAAAGCTAAAAAAATACGTAACCACAAGGAGTGTAAAAACAAAGAGTGGTTCTTGAAACTGAAACCCCCACCCTAAGCTCGTTCCCGCCTGACGTAAGAGGATCACCAGAAATGCGAGGAGAAAAAATGTGGTGATGATGCCAAGACTAAACCAAATAGCTTGAGAAACAACGCTTGCCCGACTCTGTCCACAGTACTTAAAAATCCCAAGCACTTTGATGGTCAATATGGGCAGGACACAGGGCATAAAATTCAAAAGGAGTCCGGCAACAAACGCCGAGAGCAGTGCAAAGAGGAAGGATTGTTTCCCTGGTAGTGAAGTTTCTGCATTGTGACCATCAATACCGTTTTCCCCCTCTGTCAAAACTCGATAACGAAGTGGCAAGATATCTGTTTGATTGCTGTCTTCTCCTGAGAGCACTTTGTCTTCAGGGGTACTCAAGCTCCATCGAAAAACAAGTGGAGAAACAGTGCCGCTGAGTTTTTCTGAAAATACGATCTCTCCCTCCCCACTTCGAAGAGGGGAGCTTGTTGGAAAAGAAAGCAGATATGAATTGTTTACACTGGTTGATATTTGTGCTCTTCCTGCAGGAACATCGTAGGGGAACACCTGGATATTTGAGCTCATAAAATCAAGCTCTCTACCGGGAAGGTTGAAAATAAAGATCTGCACCGCCGTTTTGTTTTTGTTGAGAGTAGCCTCAACTCTTACCCCGGCAAGAGCAGGGTAGTGGAGCAATTCTTCAAGAGGCTTAGCAACCAAGCGCTCAGTCATCTCAAACAAAGGAAAATATGCCGAAGGAGCAAGAGAGTTACTAGTAGAAAAGGAATAAGAGTTTTTAAGCCGCAATTCGCCAGGGACACAGATATCTTTACACACTAAAAAATTAATCAAAGCTCCAATGGTAACCCGTTTGTCATCAAGAGGGATCTCTAGTGGAGAGAGAAGATCGGAATAGATGAGCACGTCATCTTTATAGCCAACGGTGGCGATATCCCCACGTTCCTTAAAAATTATGGGAGTTGGCCACTTGAAATCGCTGACACTCCATCCAGGAGGCAACTCCCAGAGGATTTTTGTGGGCATGCCACTTTCGCCGCTTTGTTTCCAGTAAATGTGCCACCCTTTTTGAATTTGAAAATACACACCGATTCTTGCACTTCGTGATGATTCAGTTGCTGAAGGCTGTAAATTTTCATGATCAATGACAAGGGTCGCACGAACATAATCATTTCCTGGGAGGTGGCTTTCTGCGGAGAGTGAATGAAGACCGAAGAGCCCTTGAAGAAATACCAAGCACAAAAAGAGTAATCTTGTTTGAGGCGACAAGGCGCATTTATTCATAAGCTACTTTTCTCTCTTCCTCACCTCTAAACCGTTGGGGATAGAGATCGGATGACACAAAGGCACCTTTTCCACAAAGAATATTTGCAGCATCTAATGCTGCGGCAAAAGCAGTAGACATTCCAAACCCACCAAAAGCGGCAAGCCAAAATAATCCTTTTACGTTAGCGTCTTCTCCCCAAATTGGCAGCTGATCTTCTGTATAGGTTCTAAAACAGTGCCACGAAGCGCCAACATGTAATTGAGAGCTTACATGAGGTATCGCCATGGTTAATTTTTTGGAAACTTCGTACAAGAGATCCTCCCGTGGCACAAAACTCGAAGGGTTCGCTTTTTGCCGATCGCAAATAGAGACGAGTCGCGAGTTCTTCTCCCAAAGACGCATATACCAATTGTGATATTCATCCCAATAAAATCCGATATTATCTTCTGGCATATAATCCTCATCCCACCCGGTAACTACAAACAGGTGTCTTGCGTAAGGGCATGAGGGCAATTTGTGTGCAGGGGGTAAAAAATCATTCACCCATGCTCCTGCAGCATTTACCACCCAGGGAGCGGAGTGAGTTTGGGTATCATTTGTGGTAATTTCCAAATCTCGACCGATTCTTTTGATATCAAGAACTGTCTTGTGAAAGAGGTATTGGACCCTCTTTTTATTTGTGAGGTGGTAGAGTCCATAGATAAAGTCATAGGGATCCAGTAAGCCATCACTAGGGGTGTAGATCGCTGAAAGTTCAATTGTCCCATTTTCTGAGCTTACGTCTTTTACTTGATGTTGAAAAAGTTCAGGATGATGGTTTGGAAGTTCCCGTCCAAGAATCATTGAGCCAGTTTGTTTGAAGCAGTGACTGCGAAGAGCCTCGGGCCATTCGAGAATCGAGCGGTGAGCCCACTGGGTGAGCTGTTCGTGTCGATAAAGCTGACGAATCATCCCGGAGTTTTTTCCTGAGGCATGTTTTGCAAAAGTCGATTCTCGTTCAAGAACCGTTACCGTAAGGTTGGCTTTTGCTAAGTGATACGCAAGAGAAACTCCAAGGACTCCGGCCCCAATAATTACCACATCACTTTTCATTTTTTTAGGCTAGCTCAGCCTGCTTTAAAAAGCCAGAAAAGGGGTTTCCGAAGCCAGTAAAACAGTTGTGTGAGCAAATTTAGCTATGGTATGAGAACTCCATGGCGCATATTAATCTTGAAGATGAACTACTTTATTGGATTGCAACCGATGTCGAGGCTCGCTCACGAAATGGGGAGAGTCTTTCAGTGCCGGTGCAAATGCTGATGACAAAAATGTCGATGCGTGATCAGACGACAAAAGGGGACCTCTCTCAATCAACGCTACTGTCATTAAAATCCTATGATCGGGCGACGCTTTTAAGAACTCTCAAGCTTTTAGAGAGTAAAGATTTCATTCAGTTTGTTGATAAAGAGGGGCTCCCTCAAGATCTAAAGTCGGCAGGGGGGGTTGGTGCAATGATCAGCGATTGGCAAGGCCCAGAATATGTAACGGCGACAGAAGCTGGAATTGAACGAGCGGAGATGATTATCAGGAAGTTCAATCTGTAAAAGCTACGTCGATCCCCACGGCCATTAAGGATTATGAAAGAAAGGTTTATAGAACCACAGAACCACAGAGAAGATCAATAAAATCTTTTTTCTCTGCGCCTCTGTGGTTCTATAAAAAATTCTTAACTTAATGGCCGTGACGTCGGTCGCTGTCGTTGCGAGCGAAGCGAAGCAATCTCGAATTACGTAGAAAGTTCGAGATTGCTTCGCGGAGTTTACCCAGAGCGGAGCGTCGGGCTCGCAACGACAGCGACCTTTCAACACAGTGAAGCATTTATGAAGAGGCAATTTATGTAGAACTTTCTACACCGCGTGAAATGGGTATTACCTTCCTCTCTTCAACCCTCCCACCAGTTAACTTGTCCCAATAGACAACTAACGTTCCTGAGAGACAAGCAAGAAGCCAGATCGGTGGGTAATAAAGAACTGAGATAAATAGTCCCGCCCAGAGAACTCCCACCCACGCCATGTTCAATCCAATGGCGGTTGCTCTTAGGAATTTCAAATGCAAAATGATCTCATAGGGGAGGTCGGGATCGTTTTCATGAAGTAGGGTGTCTCGTATCACCCGTACATTGCCACTGAGGCTCAAGTAAACAATACTAACAAATAAGATTAAACCAATGAGGCCAAGATCTCCTACGAGTTGAATATACAAGGAATGGATCGCTCTTCCTGAGATGCTTTTGCCGTGAGGAGAGAGATTCTGTATTGGTTCATAATCTTGCAACCACCGCGGTGAGTTCTGCATTCCTGTGCCAGCAATAAAATGAGCGGGATCGAGCCAAATCTGAATTCCTACCGCCCAAATATCGCGTCGTGCTTGAGCTGTGCCCCTTGAGGTATCACTAATGGTTTTCATCTCATTCCAGTACTCTTGAGGCACAAACGGCACAACAGCAGCAAAGGTAATTAGACCAAATAATGAGACCAGCAGCTTATTTTTTGATTTTAAGAAAAAGTAAAAAAGCGCGGCGACAAACCCCACAAAGCCACCCCGAGAGATCGTTGCAATAATCCCCGTAGCGATCGTTATGCTACAAGCAAGGAGAAACAATTTTGATAAAAAAGATCGCGGAGCGGTAAATTGTGTGAGTGCAAAGGAGAAAAACATTATCAACACTAAACAACAATCATTTTCATCTCCAAGAAATCCCCCAGGCCCACGTCCATTGTGAGTGAGCGCATAGATTCCGATGTATGCTCCCAGGAAGGGAAGATAGCTCATCAATCGTTTTAAAGTTTGACCAGAGGCTCCAAAGGCAACAATTGGAAAGACAATTCCCAAAAATTGTTGGCTCAAATCAAGCATTGCATAGAATGCTTCGTGATTATTTCTCGCCAGTGGAACCCAGATCACACCAAGACCGAGAAACATTACCATACTTTTTGTAATCGGATTCCATGTTCGTCGGTGCCAGGGAAGCCAGAACAGGCATCCCAGCACGCTAAAAATTAAAGAGAGGTAAAGCGGGACTAAAATCTTTATATCATTTTGTGGGCGAATAAAGAGCACAAAGAGATTAAGAAAAAGGAGTGCTCGAAACCACCTCTCTCCTGGATCGGCAGCAAAGAATTGTGAATAACGGGTGACAAGAGGATTTTCTCTTTCTTCAGTGGGTTTGCTTTGTTTGCGATTTTTGATTTTGAACTCTTCGAGCACTTCCTGTCATCCTTGGCCGCAGCGTTACTGATTCCTTGTATAAAGTGTTCTCATATCGATTACAAATGTTTGTGTATATGATATCCTTTCTTTCTATCGTTAGACATTTCCCTTTTAAACGCTAGTGTAATGTTTGTATCTCCCTTTGAAAATACGGTTTCTTTTGCGGTGCTGTCTTCAAAAGAGCTTGCCTTTTGGAAGCTTCATCCGCAGGAGGCAGAGCTTGTTCAAAAGAGTTGGTCTCCAAGGCGGGTCCACGATTTTACACTGGGCAGGATAGCTGCAAAGATTGCGCTTGAAGGGCTTGGTTTTCTAGAGCCACCTCCGGTATTACAAGGGGTTCATCGAGACCCCCTCTGGCCAGAGGGGGTTGCAGGGTCCATTACGCATGAAGATGATCTGGGGATCTGTGCAGTAGCGAAAATAAGCGAGGTTAACTCCCTTGGGATTGATCTCCAGCGAGTTGGGAGAAAACGGCAATTTGATATCTCAGCACGAATCTGTCACCCCCAAGAGGTGGCTTGGCTAAAAAAAAGTGCTGAGAGCGAATGGCGGATGATTGCGCTATTTTCAGCCAAAGAGAGTGTGTATAAAGCCTTTTATCCACTTCTTAGATATCGACTTGGATTTAAAGATGTGCTTCTCTCTTGGGATGAGCGGGATGAGTGTTTTTTGGGAGAGTTAATGCTCGATTTCAGCAGCACGTATGGTCGAGGTTTTTCATTTCGTGTTCGAATAGATCGCGCTGATGATTATGTCCTTAGCTCTCTACTGCTCTGATGATGAGTAAATGCTGGTAATGAAGATTGGGGAACGAATAAATTTCCAAGTTAGCTGCAAGGCATAATATGACGACAAAGCGTACAACGATTTCAAACCGGGCACAGAGTGTTGATTCCTCTGGAATTAGAAGAGTTTTCGATCTTGGAGCAACCTTAAAAAACCCGATAAACTTAAGTATTGGTCAACCGGACTTTGATGCTTTCGATGAAATAAAAAAAGGCGCGATTACTGCGCTAAGCAATCGAAAAAGCGGATACACTGTTACCCAGGGGATCTCCCAACTTACCGACAAGCTAAAGCACAAATATGGCATTCTGGGGAATAAGGAAGTAGATCTTTTTCTAACTTCAGGAGTGTCTGGTGGGCTCACACTTGGATATATGGCGATGTTGGATCCGGGAGATGAGATCTTAATTCCCGATCCTTATTTCTGCCTCTACCGAGATTTAGCCTCACTATTAAATGCCGTGCCTAAATATTACGATACGTATCCTTCCTTTCGTATTGATCCAGAAAAGATAGAACGAGAAATTACGCCGAAAACAAAAGCCATTTTGGTAATGAATCCAGGTAATCCCACCGGTTGTGCGATGAGTCAGGGGGAGCTTAATGACGTTGTAGAAATCGCACGAAAAGCAGGGATCTGGTTGATCTATGATTATATTTACTCGGCCTTTACCTATGATCAGCCGCATGCAGAGTGTTTTGGTAAGTACGAAAAGATATTGTTATTAAACGGCTTTGCCAAATCTCATGGTATCCCCGGATGGCGCTTAGGGTATGCTGTGGGGCCCACAGAACTTATTGAGAATATGTTAAAGATTCAACAGTATAGTTTTGTTTGTGCACCGAGTATCTCCCAGTGGGCGATGCTCGATGGTCTCGATGTTGCGCTTGACACTAAAGTAGCGGAATACAAAGAGAAGAGAGATTTCGTGTATCAGGCACTCTCACCAAAGTTTAATGTAGAAAAGCCAGGCGGAGCGTTTTACATCTTCCCAGAAGCTCCTGGAGGAAGTGGGACGAAGTTTGTAGAAAGGTGCATTGAGAAAAATTTACTGGTGATTCCAGGAAATGTATTTTCGAGACTGGATTCACACTTCAGAATCTCCTTTGCCGCCCCCCTTGCGACGTTAGAGAAGGGGATGGAAGTGTTGACGAAGTTGGTTTAGAAAGCACCTAAAAATTTCAAACTTAGTCTTAGGCTCTTACTTAAACTTCTACTTAAACTAAACTTAGCCTTGCACCTGCTCTTGCTCTAAAAATTAGAGCCTTCGATATGTAGAGCAAGTGCAAGAGCAAGGCTAAGTTTAGTTTAAGTAGAAGTCTAAGGCTAAGTCTTAGTCTGAGGTTTTCTAGGATTAAACCATCTACACCGAACAACTAAAATAGTACCCACCAATATGCTGAGTCGGAAACGATGCTTTTAGATGCTCCATCGAAGGGGCAGAGAAAAGTGATTCCGGGATCCAGCAAAGATGTAGTTTTCTATGTTGCCTCCGAAAATCTGCTTGATATGAGCGCAGGGTTGCATAGAAAATATCTGGAAGTTGTCTCAGTGCCGAAAAATCAATCACCCAATCATTTGGAATCGCGATATCGTGAATGACGGAAAGTTCTGAGAGAACATCATGGCATTGTTCTACCGATTGAATAGGAGGAAGAAGAATTATCGTTTTATTTCGAAAGGTAGTGTGAGTTACCTTTCCAAATCCGTGATTAATCGGTCCAAAAGGAAGAGAGTCTCCCTTATGGAGGAGTTCACAGAATGCTTCTTCTTCAACGGTTTCAATTGCCAGTGATGTGCAGAGTGCTCGAAGAACTATATAGAGTCGAATCTCTTCACACGCAGCAAGCATGCGCAGTTTATTTACTGATGGAAATTGCTCTCCCGGTTTTGAGTTCCAAAGCAGAGCTTCTTCCAAGGAGTGACAGAGATGCTGAAGTTTCTCGTTTTCAAAAAGTGAATCACTTGTTTGGAGAGCAAGAAGGTTTTCTAGAAATTGCTTTCTTAAAAGAACAGGGTTTTCTTCAGTATTATTAAAGCGGGTGAGGATCTCAAGGAGAGCAATAACGTGCTGCTGACTTTTCCAAAGAGACCTGTTTCTTACTACGGTTGGCATTTTAGAAATTACTCTGTTTCTTTAACGCTCAATAAAGCAGGAGCTTATTAAAAGCGATTATCGCTCTTTAGAACTTCGACTTGGTCTAAGCTTAACTTTATAAACGGTGAGGAAAAACCCGTATAATTACGAGAACTTCCTAATACTCAGTCAGGGTTTTACGGGGGTTTTTACAACCCTTGAAGGAGCTTCGAGATGCGAGAAGGGCTAAGCTCGGTATGCGCTCCGAGTGCCTGCTCTACTCGTGTAGAGATTTCAGACCCTGTCTTTTCTGCATGAACCTGCGCAGCCTCAACGTCTTCTAGCCGGGCCTCAGCAGCGACCATGTTTTCGCGGGTAATCTCTGCCTGTTCAGCACTTTTTTGAAGGGAGAGAACTGTTTCTTCGATATCATCACGGAGTTTTTCTAAATCAGGGATGAATTTCTCTGCAAGATGTGGTTCTGAGCTCTTTCCATTACTCTCAGCATTTGCCCGTTCAAGTGATTTAAGAGCAAGAGAGGAGTAGGAGACGGCATCTTGAAGGTTCTCTACAACATGCGAAACAGAAGCGAGATCTTGTCGCTTTGTTTTGTCGGGAGAGCTCTCTTTATCAATTTTTGCTTTTGTAGATAAACTCTTAAAATTCTCGCTTAAATTTGATGAGCGTGAAAGTGACTTTATGCCTTTTACATCCTCAATCATGGCGCCTATCCTCTGGCTAGAAATTCCTATAAATAGTCATTAAGAGGAGATGTAAGAATTTGCTCCAATAAGATCCCTGCAGATTCATACATATCGTTAATAGAGATATCGGCAAACGAGTATATAACTCAACAATAACACCTAACTATTTGAAATTACTGTTGTTTTCTTATGGAAAAACCACTTTGGGAACCGAATGCCGAGCGAATTAATAGTACAAACTTAAAGGCATTTATCTCCTCAGTTGAGAAGAAAAAAGGGGTTCATTTTTCAAACTTTCGCCAGCTCTATAATTGGTCAATTCAGAATAAAGGAGATTTTTGGAGTGAAGTTTGGTCATTTTGTGAGATGCAGGCTTCCGAACCTTATCAAACTCCCTTTGAAGCTGCGCCAAAGATCCAAGATTCAAAATGGTTTGAGGGAGCAAAGCTTAATTTTTCAGAAAACCTTCTTCGTTACCAAGATGATCATCTTGCGATTGTCTCTTGTGATGAACGAAAGAGAACCAGAAAGCTTACCTACAAACAACTTCTCGAGCAGGTTTCTGCCGTAAGTGCATTCTTAGAAGATGCAAACGTTAAAGCCGGAGATCGGGTCTGTGGGTTTTTACCAAATATTCCAGAGACGATCATCTGTATGCTTGCTACTGCGGCTCTGGGTGCGGTGTGGTCATCGTGTTCCCCAGATTTTGGAACAAAAGGCGTCCTTGATCGTTTTGGCCAGATTCAGCCGAAGGTGCTTTTTGCACTTGATGGGTATTACTACAATGGCAAAGAGATAAACTGTATCTCCCGTGTAGAAGAGCTTGTAAAAGCAATCCCTTCTTTAGAAAAAGTTGTTATCGTTTCATTTCTTGAAGGTGGAGATCAGGAAAAACACACCTTTCACCGCTATAGTGAGATCGTCGCAAAAAGTAGTTCCTCAAAGGCAATTTCTTTCTCCTATAACTCATTTTCACACCCCCTCTACATAATGTACTCCTCCGGAACAACCGGCGCTCCAAAGTGCATCGTTCATGGACAGGGAGGAACGCTCATTCAACATCTTAAGGAGTTAGTGCTCCATACCGATCTTAAGCGAGAGGATAAAATTCTCTACTTTACGACATGTGGTTGGATGATGTGGAATTGGCTTGTGAGTTCTCTCGCGGTGGGCGCAACGGTTGTGCTCTATGAAGGTTCACCGTTTTATCCAAATGGCGAAGCTCTTTTTGACTACATTGATGAGGTTGGGGTGACGGTGTTTGGAACAAGTGCCAAATACATCGCTGCCTTAGAAAAAGAAGGGGTCAAACCAGCAAGTTCTCATCAACTAAAACCTCTGCGCACGATTCTTTCTACAGGCTCACCGCTTCTTCCGGAGAGTTTTGACTATGTGTACCGAGATATTAAGCGGGATCTTTGCCTCTCTTCTATTTCAGGAGGCACGGACATTATCTCCTGTTTTGCTCTCGGAAACCCAATGAGTCCAGTGTATCGTGGAGAACTCCAAACCCGGGGATTAGGGATGGATGTACATGTCTTTAATGAAAAAGGAGAAGAGGTGGTTGGTGAAAAAGGAGAACTCGTTTGCACCTCTTCCTTTCCTTCAATGCCGATATATTTTTGGAACGATCCGGATGGAAAGAAATATCATGAGTCCTACTTTCATGTGTACCCAAATATCTGGCGGCATGGTGATTATGTAGAGCTTACGGAGCGGGGGGGGATGATATTTTATGGTCGCTCGGATGCGGTGCTCAATCCGGGAGGGGTGCGGATTGGAACTTCTGAACTCTATGCACAAGTTGAACAACTAGAAGAGATCGCTGAGAGTGTGGCGGTGGGCCAGGAATGGCAAGGAGATGAACGAGTAGTATTGTTTGTGAAGTTGCGCCAAGGGATTGTCCTTGATGAGGTGTTGAGAAAAAAAATCTGTAGTCATATTCGAGCAAATCTTACTCCACGGCATGTGCCAGCAAAAATCATCGCTATAAAAGACATTCCTCGAACGGTGAGTGGGAAAATCACTGAACTTGCGATAAAAAATATCATTCATGGTCGACCTGTGAAAAACACGGATGCACTTGCAAACCCTGAAGCGCTTGAGCAGTTTCGGGCAATTTCTGAGCTTCAAAAAGATTAGGGAGTAGGGGATGGCGATATTTCCAAAGAAAGTCTTTCTTCGTGAAGATGGCCCGCGAGAGGGATTTCAGATGCATAGTGAGTTTGTGGAGACTGAAAAAAAGCTCTCGCTCATTGAGGCACTGAGTAAAACAGGAATTAAAAGTATTGAGGTTACCTCATTTGTAAGACCTGATCGTGTGCCTCAGATGCGAGACGCACATGAAGTGGCAACGAGAATTGAAAATGTAGAAGGGGTCCGCTACCGCGCGCTCTATCTGAATAAATCTGGTTTTGAGCGCGCAAAGATGTTTCCCAAGCTTGAGATTGAAGGGTATATCCTTCTTGCTGCAAGTGAGGCATTTCTTAAGAAAAACAGCAATCAGACCCTTGAGCAAGCGTTGAAAGGGATTTCAGAATGGCTCCAGCTCTTTCGTGGACATAAGATGAAACTGGAGCGAGTAATGCTTTCTACTGCTTTTGGGGATGTTGATGAGGGAAAGATAACTGCTACGAAGGCGCTTCATGTGTGCAGAAAAGCAATTGAAAGAATTAAAGCAGAAGGTGGATCGCTTCAAGAGGTAACATTTGCTGATACTACTGGTTTTGGAAACCCTGAAGCTGTCAAAAAACTCGTTAGTGAGTTTCGTTCCCGTTGGCCTGAGATTCGGGTAGGTCTTCATCTTCATGATACGAGGGGAACTGGTATGGCAAATGTCTATGCCGGACTTGAGTGTGGGGTGACCCGGTTTGATTGTTCGGTTGCAGGCCTTGGGGGGTGTCCCTTTACCAAGAGCACTGCGGGGAATGTTCCCACTGAGGATGTTGCCTTTCTCTGTGAAGAGTTGGGGATAGAAACCGGAATAGATCTTCAAGCCTACATTAAATGCGCAAAACTTGCTGAACGAATTGTTGGAAGAAAGCTTCCAGGTAAACTAAAGGATGCAGGGATTATTACGAAGTTGTAGGAGACATTTTGTTAAAGGCTCTAAGAATAACTAGCAAGCAAGCCCCTCTTGGTATAGAATGAACCAATGAAGAAGAAAAACGTTTTTCCGATGGAGCAGCGAGGTAAGATCTCGGAAATGAATCGTTCCTTTGATATCGAATATTGGCAGAAGCTAGGTTCCGCTGCTATTTTTTCTGCTGCTTGGGATCTCGTAACAGAATACTACAACCATAGGAAACTTGATGTCAGCAAACTCCGACTTCAAAGATCTGTTGAGAACTTTGGCCGACTTTGATGTAAAGTATCTGATTGTTGGAGGCTATGCGGTGATGCATTATTGCGAGCCTCGCTATACCAAGGATATTGATATTTGGATTGAAGCCAGCACAGAGAATGGCACAAAAATTTTTTCGGCATTAAAGACCTTTGGTGCTCCATTGACGGGAATGTCTCCCAGAGATTTTTCTGAGGAGGGCTATTTTTATAAAATGGGCGATCCTCCTGTGCGAATAGATATACTGATGTCGCTTACTGGTGTAAGCTTTGCGGATTCCTGGAAGCGAAAAACGATCGGTGATTTTGATGGAACAGAAGCCTTTTTTATCTCCAAGGAGGATCTGATTACAACAAAACTTGCTTCTGCCCGACCGCAAATCTCATCGATGCAGAGTTGCTTCAGTTGGCCAAATGAGCAGCTCTTTCGAGAGCACTTAGTTTTCAGTTGAACGAGATACAAAAAAGTCAATATCACCCGTTACTATCGGGATCAGGTAATTGTTTACCGCCTAGCCTCCAATTTAGGAAAGCACCTATTTCGAGAATGTCCGATACGCTAAAACAGTAATCTCTGTTCTTTTTTTACCTTGGCTGGAAAAGTAATTCAAAATTGGAGATGAGAAGAGATCTATTGTCATCCCGCATTCAAGGACGAGAAGCCCTTCCGTATCAGTATTTGGATACGATTTTGGACCTACCCAGGCGCAGTTTCGACCATCGGGGCAGGCATCTCGCATCGGAATAAGGAGGAGCTCATCAGCCTCGTTAATAAGCTGAGAGGCAGCCGCTACTGAGAAGAGTTCAGAATCCGAAAAAGTGGTGCTAGTACAAGACGCTCCACTGCAGAGAGGATCTCGCCACCGAGCATAAAAATCTTGTGCCATCGCCTGTGCTATTTGTGGGGCCTCGGTTGGATCTGTGGGGATCGTTGGTGGCAAATTATACCAAACATTCTTTTCATGAATAGGTCCAGAAGCGGCATCAACGCTTGGTAGTGTTGCTGTTCCTGCCGTTGCGCCACGATTACAAGCTTTAGAGAGCATCCCTTTTACCGAAGTATAACGTCCAACATCAAGCATCATCATCGTAATTAAAATGACGATCGGTAGGGCAATTGTAAAGGAGATGATACTTTCTCCTTTTTCAGAAAAACGCAGAGGATTATGTTCTAAAATATTGTTTAATTTTCTTTTCATTGTCAGCATAAAATCTGATACCAGTCGAAACAATCTCTCAAACAAATTTAAGTTATTACGAGTTTGCATCGTGCCCTTGGTCCCGAATTACCGTTTTGATTACAGTTAACTGTTCCCGGGCTGTCAGCATCTGAGTCGTCAGCGTATGGTCCAGTTTGGCTTGGGGTAGTATGTTGAATACCGGGTTGAAAAAATATCACCACATCTGGGACGGTATTTCCTATATACCGATTCTCTGTTTTTACTTGGAGTGCTTGCTGGAAATTATCTTTTGCAGCAACAAGTCCTACTGAGAAAAGCACCGTGAGCATCAATGAACCGGTTAATGTTCCTCCACGTTCATTGGTAATACGTTTACTTCTTGCGATATTCATACTTAACCTCTCTTACTACCTTACCTAAAACCGTAACCGCGAACTGAATGTAAGATCAATTTATTAAATCGTTGTTGTTTAGTGGGCCTTGCTGGGGATCAACGTTTTTCATTGTAAACATCATATCTGATATCAGATAAACTAAACTACCAAGTCATTTCATTGCTGGCGGCACTTACGCACCGTAATTTTTGCCCCAGCGGAGTAGTATATAAGCAGCTTGCCGGATCACTATTTCCAGGATCTGGTTGAAAAAATATTTTCACATCCGGAACAGTATTTCCTATGTACCGATTCTCTGTTTTTACTTGAAGTGCTTGTTGAAAATTGTCTTTTGCAGCAATAAGTCCTACTGAGAAAAGCACCGTGAGCATTAATGAACCGGTTAATGTGCCGCCACGTTCATTGGCAATACGCATACTTTTTGCGATATTCATAATTTAACCTACTTACTACCTTACCTAAAACCGTAACCGCGAACCGAATGTAAGATCAATTTATTAAATCGTTGTTGTTTAGTGGGCCTTGCTGGTTATCAACATCTGAATGACTCTCATTTCCTTTGCCGCCCCCACTACTGCTGCCGCCACTACTACTTCCTCCGCTGCTACTCCCACCACTACTTCCGCTATAATAGATACTCGTTGTGGTAGAGGTCGATCTCACCGTCGTCGTTGTCACTGGGCCCGAAGTGGTGCTGATTAAGACCTCACTCACCTGGGGTTGTGGAGCATCCACATCTGTGGGGGTGCCGTCGACGACATGGTTTGAAAGAGGATTGTTGCTATCTCCAAGCGCCAGTGAGAAAGGAGTCATCGTGCACTGACTAGAGTTTGAGATATACGCGCCAACACTTGGCGAGGGCCCTTCACGTCGAATTTTATTAATAGATTCATCATACCAAGAGGAACTCCCTGTTGGTAAGCTTGGATCAGGAGAAAAGAAAGAAAGACCATTGTCGCAAACTGCTTGAAAGCCAGAATCGTTTGAGCCGCCTAATGTCGTCATTCCAACCGGTGAGACTTCAAAAGGGCTTGATCCAAGTTCATAGAATGGACCAGCTCCCGTGGGCGCATAGTTAACACCTACATATTTTGAATCCGAGGGCACAAATGGTTCTCCACCAGAGGAACTTCCGCCACCACCGGTTCCTCCTTTATCATCGACCCGCCCGAGAGGGTTATCATTAATATCGCTTGGGTTTAAAGGATACTGCCTTGTTGCCGTAACCATTCCTTCAATTACAACCTCTTTGCCAAAAGGATTACCTCCGCTAGCCGCGGTAAAAAGAAATGCTGGTTCAACCGCGACTCGGTAGTAATAGAGGGTCTGATAACTACTTACTAACGGCTGAGAGAAGGGGAGATCTTGGTAGAGCTCCTTATCTGCCGAGTTCAATTTCACAGGCACAAAATCGTATCCTATTCGTGAAAGCGTTGTTGAGTTCCCATTATAAGGACCAACTAAGCGTTGTTCAATGTCGGGCCAGCTTGGCCAGTTGTCTGCTTGTGCTGAGTTCATCGGATCTAAAATGGTTGGTTGATTAGAAGGTCCTAAGTCGGCGTCGTTGTTTCCGACATTTGAGTTTAAATAGTTTGGATCATTAACACTGGTGACTACAGGAACAATCACTGGGCGCACCTGGATACTGAAGTTGTTTGTATAGCCAAGATCAAATAACTGTTCCTGAATCATCGAATTGATCATCACTGCCTCTTGTTCCGCAAGGGCTTGGTTTACCTCTGGAGAACCGTCTTTTACCTTTTCTGCAGAGGCAAGAGGAATGGAGGAGACGTTTGTGCTAATTGAACGTAGATCTACATAGGCCGAGGTGTAGTTCAGTGCAGAAATTACAAAGATAAACAAGACACCAAGAAATGGAACTGCAAGAGCGAGTTCAACAAGAGCAGTTCCTTTTTCATTTGTTCTCATCGTGTTTCCTCTACCTATTGTGAACGTAAGAAGTCTCGTGCAAAAAGATAAACGTTACTTGCGTTAATCATATCATCGAGAGTTTTTAAAACATTCAGATGAAGCCACGGCGCAACGGGCTGATTTTCGGTATCTCGCTCTGACGCTAAGAGTTTCATCTCGGTAACAAAGTTAAAGTTCCCGCAGTATTCGGAAGTTTCACGGTCATCGGCAAGGAGATTGAGATAGAGAGCCATTTTCCTATTATAGGAGGGATTACTTGTGTCGCAAGTTCCACTTGTCATGGTGCCACCCTCCCAAGCGCAATCAAGACGGTCTTTTACATCGTTCCAGCACTCGCGACACCGAGTTGCTTTTTCTTCAGTTGTCAGAGCAAGAAAATCAAATGGAGCTGAGGGGTCAGAAGCTTTTCGTCGTAAGCACTCAAGATCCGTAGGTAGTCCCGAGGAGTTAAATACGATAATCTTTTCTGGGGAGGATTTTTTACTCATAAAGCCCGAAGAGTCACGTTGCGGTGCCTTCTCCATAGCGATCACCGCAAGTTCAAGTGCGGAGAGAGTATAGCGACGTCCCCCGGGGTTCCAGCCCATTACAAAATGAGTTTTTGTTTTCATCTTCTCAAATTGCGCTGGATCGAGGATAGCTTGATTAAAGTCATAGTCCGCTGTGGGATCGGAACCTGCTACTTCTGAGGCAAGGAAGTTTGGCTCACTTGGGGTAACTGGTGGGCCAACCCTAAAAAATCCGGGAACGGGACTTTCGTAAACTTGACTATTTGTGGAGTGGCCACCTTTTGGTGGGGTGTTTCCACCTCCTTCTGTTTCCACCGCTTCAATGACCTTTAGCGCTGTGGTGGCTACCACTGGTGTTGCCCCCGGTGTGGAATTCATTAAGCTATTAAGTGTTGTGAGTTTTGCTAAGTTGTTTATCGTTCGTCGTGCCGCAATCGGATTTGTTCGGTGTTGTGGATCGACAATACTTAATGAACCAAAAACTGTTTGGGGATTTGATAAGCTTTCTGCTGGTGTTGGGGCTTCGAGGATCGAGCGAGTTACTCCTGGTCCAAAATGAGATCCCGGAGGAGTAAACGGAAGAGCAATTCCACCATCTCCGCTCACACCATTAATAGGTTTTGCAATCTTTTCCTCCAGATCCGGATCTGAAACACCTTGCCACATGCCCTTTCTCATCCACGCTTCGCATCCGTAGAGTGCGTTTTGTTGAACGACATTTCTGGTCATGGCCCCTTTTTCAAGAGGTCGTTGATATTTACCACCGTGTGAAGCCAATGTTTCGAACATATTGGTTGGAGGCAAGTTCCCATCCAGTGGGGTCGCACCTGGTCGGGTGCGGGGATCGCCGTTTGAAAATCGTGCTACGTCTGAATAGTGCATTAAAGCAAGACGAAAAACGCTACTTGACCAGTTCTGACCAACTTCGAATCCTTCGTTTTCTCCAGCACCTGCTGGTCGCCACGTGGTTTTGTAGCAAGAGGTATTAGGAGTTCCATCATCGTCTTCAAGATCGCACTGAGAGGTTCCACCTTCGATGAAGTTCACTCCAGCGAGAGTAGCGAGGCGAAGTTTTAACATGTAATCATTTACACACTGCCTTGCATCCATCATGCTATTTAGTGCATTGAGGAAGTTCGTATACGCATGGAAGTGAAGAAGACGAATCTCTTGTAATCTGGTTTGTGGTTGTCCGGTGTCTGTATATATTTTGTCTGCTTGATATTCAAAGGCGATAGCGCCATTAGGAAGATCTTCTTCTCCCCCTAAGGTAGCAAGAGCTAAGCGAACGTTATGGGGGCCAGCGGTTTTTGAACCATCATCGGCGGCGGGAAGGCCATTAGTGATGTAATCAATTACGCCCCGTTCAGTAACGAGCATATCTTTAGCAGCGGGAACAAACTTTTCAGCATTGGTTGGACTTGTAGCGGTGCGACATTCTGGTGGACCATCATTTAGATCCCGATTTTGTGCACAGTTCTTTTTTCCAAAGAAGGTTGCACTGTCTCTGCACATCGGGTGGTAGCCATAAATCAGGTTTGGATCGTTTGGGTCTGCGTTTGGATCTGGTGCGCAATACATTGATTGTCCAAGTGCTGCCGAGGTGAGCATGACATGGCTCTTATCAGGAAGACTATGTGCGGTGTGGCACACTACGCGCTGACCGGTATAAGGATATTGATACGGAGCAGGGCGGGTTAAATCTGGAATTGCGATCGGTTTTCCTTGTGCGTCAGTGCTTTGTTTTCCAGCAGGACCTGCAAGGAGCATGTAATCGTTAATGTAATTTCCAGTTCCATCCAGTGGGACTCCCGATGCTCTGCCATCGGCTGCGACCCCAGAAACGCACATTCTAAAGCACAAACTGTAGACATCAACATTATTATCTGCTTTTCGTTTTGGTCCCCCAATTCCTGGGGTAGTTGAAGGTTGGTTTGCTCCATACTCCTCATAACGCATTCCATCAGTGGTGCAGAGTTTTTGAAGTGGACCACCGTCTCCGGCTTTTGTCCAACGACCTTGAGCTGCGGAGGTGTCTTCAACAAGGAGAACATCAGCAGGACGAAGTTGGGCTTCGCACTCTACTTGTACAAGATCGGGTCGGGAGTTTGCAAAGGAGAATTTAATTCCCCATGGCTCACGAAGTTTTGCAAGACGAATTTTTACTCCGTTGTTCCATTGTCCTTGATCGTTAGTGCTGGAGCGGGTGTTGATCGGTGCAAATCCAAAGAAAATCGGTAATTGATCGTCAGAAGCAGTGATTGGAGAGAACTTGCTGCTATTTGCAGAGGGGTTTTCCAGCTCTTCCCATGTTCGAAACTCAAAGTTTGAGATACCCATCAGGCTGAATGTAGAAGCTGTTCTATTAATCAGATCAGAATGCAATATTTCATACGCTTTGCTCATTTGTTGAGACGAGGACGCGCCACTTGAACAATTTTGATCCCACTCATCACAAGTTGTAGGAGTAGTATTTTCCTCCTTCGGTAGAACTTTCGCAGGGTTTAATCCCTTAAAGCCGCCCAATGGATGAGGAAACTCTTGAAGAGCACTTTTAGCAATTGTTTGACACATCGCATCAAGCTGGACGACATCAGTGTCATTTGAAATGGTATTGAATCCAAAAAGAAACGCAGCCCATGAAACCAATATAAGAAAGGCAACGGCGATGAGTAGTGCGGCTCCACGCTCCGCGTTAGCGCTCGTGTTTCTGATCTCGAACATGTCCTTACCTTAAGAAACTCTTACCGTTGAGTTTGAACTCGACAATGAGTTTATCGTGATAGAAGGCTCAGTTCTTGAGGTCTAACCTACCTAAGATAGTATATTTTCTATGAAAATCGGATGTAACTTTAGGAGCTTATCGGATCAAAAATACCTAAAATAACAATTAAGGCTTCGATTCAGGGGTATTGGTGCTAAGTAACGAAGGAACTCCTAAGATGAGAAAAAACGGTTCTTTCTACGGTATCGTAGTTTCTATCATCACAGTTAACATTTTGAAAAACTAGCTCATTCCAAGATCTTACTTCCTTACTAAATCTACTCGAATAACCCGCAAATCACCAATAAGTCGCTAAATTTACTCCGCAAAATTGCCGTTATTCTAGGTGTTCCTCGTAATCTAGATTTCCGAGGCGCAAAAAAACCGGAGCGTGGTTGTTAACAAGGTATGAAGATCTCTTTACCTAAATTCACAAAAGGTAGCTGGAGAAGTGTCTCCTTAGAGGAGAGAAGCGCTCGGGGTGTGACGATCATTGAGTTTGGATTAGCCTTTCCTGTACTTCTTTTTATTCTTTTAGCAATCATTGATGTCGTTCGTTACATCGCGGTTGAAGCGATACTAAACAAAGCCGCGTCTGATGCCGTGCAGTTAGCCTCGAAGATCTCAAACTATGATATCGACATTCGTGGACTTACAGCCACTGATGCTGATTACCAATCCTATGCTGAGGCAAGAAGAAGAATTCTCGTTGAAGCAACGGCGTTACCTTTACAAACCCTAATCTCTGACTACACCACCCCAAGCACCATCTCACTTCTTCCTTACATTATCACTGACCAAGCTCTCACCACTTTGCCCCCAGATGTCCCTCCAAGCATTACCACCAGCGCTCTTGTTTTACGTCCTGGCGAAAGTGCCACGCGCTCTGATGGAACTCATATTATCCACCCCACACTCTCCCCCGCTCCCGACGGCCTCCCCCCACCACAAAACACCGAGGTCCTTTTAAACTCCCAACCGATATACGTCGAGGTCCGCGCACAGGTAGAGATGTTTTTTCCACTATTTAGAGACGCGGTCGCAGTTGGAACAGCACTCGGATATCGGGAAGAGGTACCAAAAGGGCCATTTGGAGCAAGTGGAGGATCGGGCCCTCCGGGAGGTGGTGGCACTCCAACGACGGGGAGTTCTTCGAGTACGACTACGACAACTACGACTTCATCAACCACAACGACATGGAGTTGCCCTTGGAATTGGGACGAATGCATAAGGCAAACACAAGGCAGTCCTCCGGGTAGCGGGAAGTGTCCAATAGATAACATCGATCTAACCTCTTCCTTCTGTAGCTGCGACTTCACTTGCAACTTGAGACTTTGACAAATATTTCATGAAACAGAGCTTACATCACAAACACGGCTGCAATCCTGAATGTCAATCATTCCAGAACGGCGCAATAGTTCCAATTATTGCATTGTTTATAGTAGTCATTTTAATTTTTGGTGCACTCGCAATTGATAGCACCGTAGTGGCAACCTCAAAGAGCCAACAACAACACACCACAGAGTATGTTGCGCTAGCAGCGTTAAATGCTTTTGGAAGTGCATCAGGAAATTCTCTTAACAAACTGTATGCTTCACGAGATCGCGCAGCAGAGATCGCCGGAATAAATATTATGTTGGGCGATTCTTTGTCTGGATATTCACATCAGGCAGTCCAATTAGGACCTGTCATATCCACAGGTCAAACTGCTTCATCAACCGATGGCGCCAATGGTAAAATAACCCCAGGAGTATGGCACTTCTTTCCCCCTATTGACTGCACAAATAAACCGACTCCTTGTCCCTGCAACAATGGCCGTTGGGCTGGACCATGTTTTCAGGAGCTAGATTTTAACGATCCAAATCAAACAAATACAACTCCTAACGCATTTAGAGCAGATCTTCGGCTACATCCTGACTCACCACTTCGCACTTTGTTTGCAAAAGTAATCGGACAAGATTATATCCCACTTCAATCTACTGCCACCGCGGCAATCGTTCCTCATCATGGAGTGCTACTTGTAGATCTCTCCCGTTCATCCACTATGGAAACACACCATCCTTATGAACGTTACGGAAGGGATAACTCAACAGAGTATGCATTTAAACTTACAAATACTGTTGGATGTAACAGCTATACAGATCATACAAATCCTTGCACTCCTCGCCCTCCTCCCTATCTTTGTAGAGACATAAATACAAACACTTATGTTCCATATGCCTCCGCGATAAATTGGCCCCCTACAATTTGTGATTTTGTAGGAGGCTCACCTCCTGGATTATACACAGCACTCTATAACTACTATTGCTCCCTACCACCACTTCCCCCAAGAAGAGGAACGCTCACACAACCAACACGCCATTTCAAAGATGATTATGGATGCTACATCGTCTCTTATCATGACGAGAATGGATCTCCCCGATCTGATCACTACCTTATTGACAAATATCGGTGCCAGGAAACTGATAGTAGTAGCTCAGCATTCTGTCCGAACTATCACGATGGTCCTGAACCGTTAAATACGATGCTCCACGGGGTCAACTATGCACTTCAACTCATTGCGGCAAGACAGGTTCCAGGTGACTTAATTGGCGCGATCGGTTTTGATCAATCAGCAAAGATCCCTGAGAGAAGATTTAATCTTGTCCCACCAACAGATCCCTCATTTACCACGTTACAACGAATTACGGATATTGATAACCAAACTGACTCCACCCTTGAAGAGAGAATTCAGAATCATTTCTTTTTTCCAAGAGTTGACGCATCTAGTAACTACCCAGAAGCACTTAAGGAAGCATTAGAAATGCTGAAAAACGCTCCTGCTTCTGAAAGCGCAGAAAACTTCGTAGCCATTTTAAGTGATGGACTTACCTTTTGTAAAAGCTCTGGAGAGTGCGAAGTGAGCGAAGCGGGATTTCAAGAATCGTTTAATGAATCACATGATCTTATTCTTAATGAATACGTTCCTAATAAGATTCGCCTCCATTTTCTCATGAAGGGGAGTATCTCTTCTCCTCATACACTTCTCCTTCCAAGTGCAAATGGAGATGGAAGCTGCATGAGTGAGGAAGAAGCACGGTTGAGTAATCCTCCGGTTGAGTTTGTTGACTATTCCACAATTAGTTCGCCTCTAGCTGATGCGCTGATTGATTCCTCGTTAAATTTTTTCGCTCCTAATAAATTTTATGAACTGGTTCAAGCAACAAATGGAATTTGGGGCCCTATTCGGCCATGTTGTGGAAGTAGTTGTCCAGATGTCTCTTCTCAAATCGCCTCTGCATGCGCGAAAGCCACACAACAAGGCCCCATAAGTCTTCTCCCGCTTGTGAGAAACGGAAGATTAAGCTGTGATTCAAAAGGAAAAGATGCGAGAACTCAAATCGAGGACTACGTTAATCAAGTAATCTCTCGAAATCCATATGTCTTAGTTGAATAAAACCAGAATAAACTATCATTTTGTTCCTTTAGGTCTTGACCCTATTCTTGCTGGCACCACGGGTCCGGCCGGAGATACATTAACATATCCAACAAATCCTATTTGATATGCCCCAATAGTAGTCGCCCTGCCAACAATTAATACTCCATTCCTCGTGCCATTTTTCAATCTAAAGATAGTATCGTATGAATCAATGCCAGATAGAACTACACGTTGTTGTTTAAAAAACCCAACTAGCGGAACAACACCATAACCAGGACGAAAGATATTTGCGCGTGTAACGCCGTTTTCCGTGGAATTAAACGCTGCTATTCCTCCATTTGCAATGGATTTAACCATGCCAGGCCCAAAGGTGTGGAGTACTTGTCCGTTTGAATCCCAAATCACACCTATGTTTTCAAGATATGTCATGGAAACAACAAGTCCTCCCAACATACTACCATCAGGAGACACTGTAACAACTGATCCATCTGGAATACAGTCAGTTGGAACGCTCACCGAATTTCGTTGATATTGCATGCTTCCAGGAGAAGTTGATTTCCAAAATACTGGGCCAGTATAAGTAAGACCACCCGTAATAATTGAACCGTTTGCAGAAATTCCTCCTGCAGCACCACCTTCTGGATTACTAAGAATAATTACATTATCCACACTAAGTGCAGCAGGCACATTGCCATTATTCCCTGCACCTATGCCGTTCTCTGAAATAGAATTAATCTCACTTAAATGCGTTGCCGTAGGATCATAGCCGAGCCCAGTTGGAATACCACGCGAACTCCAAACCGTCGCTTCACCGGTTTGGGCTCCTTGAAGAGAAGTTCCCGACACACTTGATCCTGCAAATGTTAACCCATCACTGGTAACATCATTAATAATTCCCGTACCATTTCCTCCCGGCAACCCCGGAAAGATCTGAGTAGACATACTAAGTGAACCATCCGCGTTCTGCCGAATAGTAACGACTGCTGGAGCGCTTCCTAGCTTGCCACCTATAACAATAGTCCCATCAGCTCTTTCCGCCGGTGCAACTCCAACAAAGTTGTCAGGCAAAGTTGCCGCAAACGGCGTGACTGCAAACGCATTATTTAAAATGAAGAAAAAACTAAGAAAGAAAAAAATCGACGCGTGAAAAATTTTTCCAGGCTTCATATCGCCGTCTCCAGATTTGGTTATGTCCCGTTCGGCTAAGATCTTAAAACCAATGTGGAAACCT
>CAZDIO010000073.1:0-44909 GCA_964505555.1 uncultured Bdellovibrionales bacterium | reverse complement strand
ACGACAGGGGGTGAAACGTTATGAGGGGTGAAGTGTCGTTTTTGTTAGAGGCTCTTAGACCCTACTTCTTTTTTCCCGAAGCGCCTTTTGCGTCCTCAGCTGCTGAGTGACCTGGGGTTTGTATTTGAGCACAAGCGATCTGACTGGATCGTGCCGAGAGACAAACACCTGCTTGGAGTCGACAATCTTCGGTAAGCGAACTTAGAAGTGCGTGTCGAGCAGGGAAATCGAGATTTCGATAATCTTCCCCCATCCGTTTAAGTTGATCAGCTACGCAGGTGGCCTCTCCTTCATGCTCGTTTTGACAACTTTTTATTGCTTCACCTTCAGTTGCGCTAAGACGGCTGGCTAATCTGTTTTTTACATCTACCTCAGGAGAGCCGGACTCTCCGATGCGGGTGTAGAACATCTCAATCGGTTTTTCATCTTCCGCAGGTGGAGGTGGTGTCCCGGTTGGTGGACGAGAGGGTTCTGAACTTTTTTGAGTTCGTGGCGCTCTCTTCCAAGAGTAAAACACACTTGCTTCACAACTTACCTCACCAGAGGTTGCACCCCCCTCTTGTGCTTTGCCTTTATCTTCAGCAGCCCCAAGGGCAATAGAGGGGGAGATAAAACAGCATAAGCTCACTACGGAAAGAATAAAGGGAATAATTAATTTTTTTCTGTGGTGGATCATAACGAGTCCTGTGTTTTTCAATTACATAACCTACTGCGCTTTGAATACGAATAAATAAGGAATTAAACCCACTAATCTTCTGCGCCAAAGTATTTTTTTTACTGGCTTGAACTTTTCTCAGGGTAGGACCGTCTACATGTATCCTAAAATTATCATGAATACTGAGCAATACATTGTGGAAGAGGTTTATTTGCGAACTATGCTTGAGACGACTACGAAATTTCCTGAGCGGAACCTTTTAGTTGCAATGATCGAACGAGCGTTGCTGGATTATTTTGGAAACCAGGCAGTTGAACGAACGGAAGCAGCGGACTGGTTGTTTTCTGATGAATCCTCTGAGGAGCCTTTCTCCTTTCAATGGGTTTGTGGCCAACTTGATTTAAGCCCGGTCGATGTCACAGCGCAGCTGAAAAAAATTAAACCACGGGGAGAGCTCCGACCTCAACAGTGGTGGGGGATGAGACGGCGTGCGTAGAGTTTCTTCGCTCCATGCTGAGCCTTAGAGACACTTAGCCTTTCAGTTATACTTATACTTATACTTATACGGAACTTAGCCTTGCTCCTGCTCTTGCACTTGCTCTAAAAGTGCAAGAGCAGGAGCAAGTCTAAGTGTAGTTATAGTTAAAGGAGAAGTAGAAGGAAGAGTCTAAGAGCTTCTAACGAAATGGCATTTCGCTGGGATTTGAGTGTCCATTTCCCCTCATGAAGGGGAAGGTTCGGGGGTTTGAATCCGAATTTTCGAGTGGGGGCCGTCCTGACCTCTTCTTCTTAAGATCTCTTTTAGAAGTAATTGATGAAAAGAATAGAGGCGGATCGGCTCTGAAGAGAGGGTTCTGAGGATCGAACCGATCGCCACAGAGATAAGAGGAGCGACGAGGATCGCTAACGAAAGACTCTTTGTCACAACCGTGAGACTTGCAAAGAGTAGAATAAAACAAAATATAAAAACTGAGCCGGTAAGTGCATACCGTTCTATAAACGTTGGTTGATAGAGATGAAGATTAAAACGTTCCTTTTTTGAATTGCGCGGTTTTGTTGCTTTTGTTTCTAGATCCTCGGCGTAGCTCTCTAGCGCATGGGTACTAACCCCCACTAATTCACTCCTAATGTATTCATCCACAGAAGAGTCAAACTCCACATGATGTGCACGAACGTTCTTTGTAGGGGGGAGCCAGGGAATCCCTACCTTTATCGTAGAAGCTTCTAAATTTGAGAGAGTTTTTCCAATTGTTTGATAGAGCTCTTGGAAACGGGACTCGTTGGTTGAGCGTAGCGATTGTGGATTAAGGGAATCTATACCGTCATTTCCACAATAAATTAACTCTTCATTCACCATTGGCAACGCTTTGTTCATAGAATGTCATCAGAAAAAATTCATAATCGCACAAATATCATTAATGGAGGATGAGAATTTCATCTAAATAAATATCGCGGAGGTTAATTTTTAATGTTTTCAATCAGTTATTAACCTTGTAGATTGTTTTTGTGGGATCTCTTACCGTAGATTATTGGCATAGAATATTAAGAGAGATGAAAGTAGCTTCCGAAGGTCATTTCATGCGAGGTTTCTTTCTCTATCTGTCGCTCTATTGTCTGAACGCAATGCTTTTTATTCCGGCGATCGCTTTTTCCCAAAACGCCGCACCCCAACCGATTATTCGTGAGATTCGATTAGAGATCAGAGATATCTTTGAAGGGCCGACATTAGGTGGGTTTTATAATACTGCGAATAATCTAAAGATCTCCACCAAAGAAGAGGTGGTGAGACGGGAGCTTCTCTTTCAAGAGGGCGATCCGTTGGATCAGTTTTTAATCGAAGAGAGTGAACGAGCGTTACGAAAGCTTCCTTTTTTACGCCAGGTATCAATTACTCCGATCGCTGTGGAAGGAGGAAAAAGTGTTGATGTGCTTGTCAGTGTGCAAGATACGTGGACGCTGATACCGCAGTTTAGTTTTTCTACCGGAACAGGAAACAATAAAACGGAAGTTGGTTTTATCGAAACGGATTTCCTTGGTTATGGAAAGCGTGCGGAGCTGTACTATGCAGATGATGAGGGGCGGGAGAAGATTGAAGGGGTGTGGGAAGATCAGCGGCTGTTTGGAACTGCGCAACGCCTGCTTTTAGGGAATTTTTATCGTTCAGATGGCTATCGCTCCGTGTTTTACTATGGACGACCATTTCGAAGCCTTACCGAAAAAGACTCCTGGCATTTTAATGGAGACTTTGCCGATACGGTGGGAAGACTTTTTGAAAACGGAGACGAGCGTTTCATCTATCGAGATCGACACCAAGAGGTTGAGGCACGATATACGATAGCGGCAGGAGAGCCTGACGTGCTTTTGCACCGACTTGGTTTTGGGTATGAATTTCTCTCTGATGACTTTTCACAGGCTGATGAGGATGATTACGAAGACGTTGATGTTGATCCCGATAGTGTTTCAAAAGATCCCACCCTGCTCGCTGATGACCGTCGATTTAGTGGACCCGTGTTAGCCTACAACCGAGTAGAGCCTGACTTTATCTCCATAAATTATATCGACCGCTTCGAGCGAGTCGAGGATTTTAATCTTGGCAATGATTTTTCAGAAAAAATACAATTTGCAGGAAAAGCATTTGATTCGCTTCGTGATACTTTACTTCTCTCGTTAAGCGATAGTGATGGAACTCGATTGAGTCCCACCTCGTTTCTTCGAGGCGAAGTGGGGGTAGGAACGCGACTTGATCACGAGGGATTTAATAACACGTTACTTCGTGGGGAAGCGAAATATTATTATGTTCTCGGAGCAAAGTATCTCGGTGATGTGTTTATCGGAAAGCATACACTCGTCGCATCTTTTGCCGCGGATTATGGAGATGATCTGGATAAAGATCGAGAATTTCTCCTTGGGGCGGATAACGGTCTTCGAGGGTATAAAAGCCGCACCTTTACAGGAGATAAAAGAGCGATTCTTAACTTAGAAGACCGATTTCACTTAGTAGATGATGTGTTTAAGTTAATTAGTCTGGGGGGAGCGTTCTTTATTGATGCTGGTGGAGTTACAAACGATCAGTTTGGAGAGGTGTTTTCAGATAGTTTATACTCAGATTTTGGATTCGGTTTTCGTATCGGCTTTCCCCGTTCCTCAGGGGGGAGCGTTGCACGACTTGATATCGCATTTCCCTTACGTGAAGGACCAGATGGGTCGGACAAATTTGAACCACGAATTGTCTTTACAACCGGTCCTCCATTTCGAGCAAAACTCCGCAGTGAAACGGTTGGCGCAGAAAATGCGAATGTCACTGTGGGACTTGATCGGTAGAAAAATGGCGGGATTGAGTTCTCTTGAACTGCGTGCATAAAAAGCATATAAATATCTCTAGATAGAGTACGCTTTCTTATCGCTGGTGCCCAAAGTCGTAAGATGAAATAAGGTATCTTTTTGCAAGCAATCAATTCAAAATCAGCTCCTCAACCAATTGGTGCATACTCTCAGGCGGTTGTTGCCGCACCGTTTGTTTTCTGTTCTGGCCAAATAGCGATTGACCCAAGCACGGGGAAGTTAGTGGAGGGCGATATTGCTCTTCAGACAAAACGTGTGCTTGAGAATCTACGATCAGTTCTTGATGCCGCAAAAACTACCCCAGAAAAAATCGTGATGACCTCAATTTTTCTTGCAGATATGAAGTATTTCTCGCAGGTCAATGAACTCTATGGAAAATTTGTAAATACAGAATTGCCTCCTGCTCGCCAAACGATGGCAGTAAAGGAGCTCCCGCTGGGGGCTCTTGTCGAGATCTCTGTTATTGCTCTTACTTCGTCCTAAAGGAGTTTATCTGACAACCGCTCATACCGTTACCGTGTCCTCACGTGGTCTTCGTGGAGAGGCTACTCCACCAAGTGACAAAAGCATTACGCACCGATTAATCATGTTCTCCGGTCTTGCAGAAGGCGAGACCGCCATGAGATTTTTTGAAATCGGACGTGATAATCTTTCTACGCTACGGATTATGAAACAACTTGGGGTTAGCAGTTCGGGAATGTTTTCTCCCTCGATGTATGCGCTTGGACAAGAAGAAGGGATTTCCGATTTAGCGCTGGTTCAAGATGAGGAGAGTTTATTGAAGATTGTTGGTCGAGGGGTATCTTCCATAACAAAAAGCACAACCGAACTGTATTGTGGAAACTCGGGAACCACTGCGCGGCTCCTGACAGGAGTTCTTGCTGGGTGTGGTTTTTCGTCTCAATTAGCAGGGGATGAAAGCTTAACAAAAAGGCCATTTCAACGGGTGATTGATCCACTGACCTTAATGGGAGCGACATTTTCGCAGAGGGCTTTGCCATTTACGATCTCTGGTGGGAAACTTCGTGGTATTCGCTATGAGTCACCACATGCCTCTGCGCAAGTAAAAAGCGCACTCTTACTTGCAGGACTCCAAACAAAAGAAGAGGTGGTAGTTTCTCAACCCGCTGGTTCAAGAAATCATACTGAGCTTCTTCTGAAGGAGATGGGTTGTGATCTGACGACCTCTTTTGTTGATGATCGAGAGATCGTCACTCTTCCTGCAAATGGGAATCGCACACTAAAAGCGCTTGGTGAAGTTACAATTCCCGGTGATTTCTCGGCAGCCTCCTTTTTGATTATTGCCGCGCTGCTTCTTCCGAAATCGGAGATTCTTGTAAAGAATGTTGGTTTTAATTCAACAAGAAACGGTTTATTTGGGATTTTGCGGCGGATGGGGGCAGCTCTTGAAGTCGTCAATCAGAGAAGCATTGGTGGAGAGAGTGTCGTTGATCTCCATGTGCGGGCAAGCGAACTTTCTGGAACAACAATTTCCCCAAAAGAGGTAGCACTTTCAATTGATGAGATCCCCATTCTCTCGGTAGCCGCCTCCTTTGCTAAAGGGGAGACGAGCATTGCCGGAGTCAATGAACTTCGTGTGAAGGAGAGTAATCGGTTGAGCGGAATTATAACCCTTCTTACTCAAAATGGTTTCTTTGCTGCGGAGGAGGGTGATGGATTACGAATTGGCGGGATATCTACTCATAATAAGCGAGTTGTTTTACGGGATTCAAACGTAGCTCATTTTCTCTCTTCCGGAGATCACCGTATGATTATGTGTGGAGCGGTGATGGATCTTTGCATAAATAAGGGATTTAGATTAGTCGAACTCTCAACCGTAGAAACTTCTTTTCCTAACTTTGTTAAATGTTTTCAGGCGCTTACTTAAGAAAAAGGAATAAGCTTTTTGGTCACCACGGAACGCTCTCACATAGTAATTGCAATTGACGGACCGAGTGGGTCTGGAAAGTCGACAGTTGCTCGTAAACTTGCTAAAAGACTTGGCTTTGTTCATCTAAATTCGGGCGCTCTCTTTCGAGCTGTTGGAAAAGAAGCCGAAGAACGAGGGATAAATCTCGATAACGATCTTGAGATTTCTCGTCTTGCGGGAGATCTTTGTTTTACTTTTGTTGTAAACAAAAGTGGCGAGAGTGAACTCCTCGTAGATGGACAGAAGGTGGATGCGGAGCTTTCTTCTCAGCATGTCGCCGAACTTGCTAGCAAGGTTGCCGTACTTCCAAGTTTTCGGCAGGTGCTGGTTGAGGTTCAACGCGACGCTGCAAAGAAACATCCGTTGGTGCTCGAAGGCAGAGATGCGGGGACGATAGTGTTTCCGCAAACACCATTTAAATTTTACCTTGCTGCCTCACTCGAAATTCGTGCCAAACGACGTTTCGAAGAATTAAAAAGCTCGGGCGCGGCTGTGTCCCTGGAGGCGATAAAAAAGGAGATCGCCGAAAGAGACGAGCGGGATAGCACGAGGGCGGTTGCGCCGCACTACTGTTCAGAGGATGCAACAGTGGTCGAAACTTCAGTGATGAGTGCTGATGAGGTCGTAGAAAAGATCCATCAGTTAATTCAAGAGAAGCACAAAGCAATCTCTTGAGTAAAGAATTAGAAAAGAAAAGTGATGAGATAGAAATTTTTAGGAGAAGATAGAACGGCCCATGAATCAACAAGAAGTTATGCTCGCAGGGAATACGGAATTAGAGTTTGAACAATTATTGAAGGAAAGTTTTGACGCCACAAAGCCGGGGGAGCTCGTTACCGGTCGTGTTACTACGGTGGAAAGAGACTATGTTTTTGTCGACATTGGCTACAAGTCAGAGGGGCAGATCCCCATCGTTCAATTCCGTGATCGTCAGGGAAATGTCAATGTAGTCGTTGGTGATGAGGTTGAAGTACTTCTTGTTTCGCCAGAAAACGAAGAAGGCGAGATCGTTCTTTCAAAGGATCGTGCTGAGCAGTTAAAAGTTTGGATTCAGCTAGAAGAGGCGCACGAGAAGAATCAAGCAGTTACTGGGCAAGTAGTTCAGAAGGTCAAGGGCGGACTTCAGGTTGATGTTGGAGTTCCCGCTTTTTTACCAGGTTCGCAGATCGATGTCCGCCCACATCGCAACCTTGATAAATTTGTTGGTCAAGACATGGAGTTTCGTATCTTGAAGCTCAGTCGTGAGCGGGGAAATATCGTCCTCTCCCGACGAATCGTTCTTGAAGAGGAGCGAGATGCGCTCAGACAGGATACTCTTGGGCAGATCGCCGAGGGTGTGGTCATGGAAGGGGTAGTAAAGAACATTACAGATTACGGAGCATTTATCGATCTCGGTGGCATTGATGGATTGCTCCATATTACCGATATGTCTTGGGGGCGTGTAAATCATCCTGGAGAGATCCTCCAAACTGGGCAAACAGTTCCAGTGGTAATTCTTAAATACGATCAAGAGAAGCAACGAGTCAGCCTGGGGATGAAGCAACTTCATCCAAATCCGTGGCAAGAAGTTCAGGCGAAATATCAGCCTGGAGATCGAGTGCGCGGCAAGGTGGTTAATATCGCTGATTACGGAGCATTTATTAAACTCGATGAAGGTATTGAGGGGTTAATTCATGTTTCTGAGATGAGCTGGTCAAAGAAGCTAAAGCACCCATCAAAGTATATTCATATTGGGGATGAAGTTGAGGCGGTGGTCCTTGAGGTAAACGCTGAATCTCAACGGATTAGTCTCGGGCTTAAACAGCTCACCACAAATCCATGGGAGGAACTCTCCAAGGAATTCCCTCTTGGAACAAAGGTAAGTGGGGAAGTTCGATCGGTTACTGATTTTGGAATCTTCATCGGGGTACGTGAGGGGATCGACGGTTTAATTCACGTCTCAGATTTCTCATGGACCAAACGAATTAAAGATCCAAAAGAGATTCATGATATGTTTAAGAAGGGTGACATGGTCGAGGCAGTTGTTCTTGATATCGACCCTGAGAACGAACGGCTCAGTCTCGGTATGAAGCAGTTAACTCCTGATATTTGGGAATCAGTTCCGCACCGTTATCCAAGTGGAGTCCGCGTAAAAGGCAAGATCACTAGCATTACTGACTTTGGTGTGTTTGTTGAGCTTGAGGAAGGTGTTGAGGGGTTAATTCACGTGTCGCAGCTTGGTCTTCAGAAAGGGGAAGACATCTCGTCAAAGTTTCAGGTCGAACAGGAACTTGAAGCAGAGGTTACCAATGTTGATCGCCAGGAACGAAGAATCAGCCTCAGCATGAAGGCTCCAAAAAGAAAGCCGAAAGAGGAGTACGCACAGTATCTCGAAGACAGCTCGGCAGCAGTTACGTTTGGAGATCTCTTGCAGCAGGAGTTGGATCGTTCTCGAGATGATGAGAAGTAATTCTCTCTAAACGAGATCTTTCCTGGTTCAGGACTAGAGCCGTTCCGTTTTGTAGGACTCCCTGTCGTTGCGAGCGAAGCGAAGCAATGACAGGTTTTTTGCCATAGCCAGAACGGCTATAAGATCAAAAAACTCGATAAATCCCCTTCAAATAACCCGCATATCCGGCAACTTTTTTCTCGCCTTTGCATCGTAAGTGGGTATGTTAAACCCGGATGACACCACTATTGAGCAATCAGGTCTTGTAGTTGATTCTCGTTTTCGTACTCGAAAGAGTATCGTTTCGGATCTGCAGCAGTCAGGAGTTGTTCGTTCGATCGTTGAAGCAAAATCTGTAAATGATGGACTTGAGGCGTTAAAGAGAGAGGAGTTTCTTGCCTGCTTTCTTGGGCCTTCACTTTCGGAATCGATCGCCTCTGACTTTATTGAGCAGGGGAGAAAAGTATCAAGGTCAAAAGCGTGTGCATTTATCGCTGTTCTTGAAGAAGGTGCCCCTTCCGAAGAGGGTTTTCAGCGAGTGAGGATTGATGGCACGATTAAGCGTCCTTATGGAGAGCAGACCTTTGCCCATGTAGTACAACGAGCGATTACCGATGCCCAAGAACGTCATCAACGGCAATCGAAAGAAGCGGTAAAAAACACATTAGAAACACTGCGACTCGGTCCGAAAGGATTGACCGAGGTAATTGAGCAGGGAGAAAAAGCACCTCAACAACATCTCTACACGGCAAGCTTCTCTTTGCGTGCGGTCTCTCGTGATATTGTCTACGGAAGACTTCGTTTAAAAAAAGATGGCACTCCAACTTTAGCAACCCGTGATGCGATCCGTCTTGCGCTGGAGAAGGCATTTCCTCCAGAACAGAAGCCGTACGAAATTGGCACAGCAAACCAGGAATTTATTACGATACTTCTTGACTGGTTTTCAGATCGCGTGCAGTTGTCACAAGAAAAAGCCGAAGAGAGGTTGCATCAAGCCTTTCGTTCCCTAAAAACAAACTAATCTAGCGGTTCCCAGTTCTCCTTCGAATCGGTAGCGCTATGGACGCCCCTGTCGTTGCGAGCCGGGAGGCCCGGCCGCCGGGCGGAGCGAAGCGATCTCGTAACTGCTAAAGCGATTCGAGATTGCTTCGCTCCGCTCGCAACGACAGGAATGGAGTGTTCATTGTGGTAGAGATTCTTAAGGTGTTGAACACAGAGTTTCACAGAGGTCACAGAGTTAAAAATTACTAACTTGTTTTCTTAACTCTGTGAAACCTGTGAAACTCTGTGTTCAATCCTAAAGCCTCAGGAAACTCTTAGTGCCTCGAGCCAAAATAGCTCTCCTCTGCGTCTCTGTAGTTCTATAAATATTTCTTTTAGCATCCTACGGAGAGTTTACCCCTGCCACTATAGAAGTTGCCCCGATCTTTGGTATAAGAACAAAGCATTTTAAATCTCGATTGGCTTTTCAGGGTAAAGTTCTCTGTTTCTTTGGTGATGTAGATGTCTCATTCTAAACCGGCACAACTTGAGCTTACGGCGATTAGTGAAGATGCAAATTTCTCTTCGCCTCCTTCCTCGGAAGTCGAAGTAGATGAAAATTCTCCACAACCCCGAGATCTACAAAATCTTGCGCCGATGATGAGGCAGTATCTTGAGCTCAAGAAGAAATACGCTGAATATATCCTCCTCTTTCAGGTTGGGGACTTCTATGAGTTTTTTTTCGAGGATGCAAAGTTAGCCTCTGAAGCACTTGGTATCCGTCTTACTTCTCGAGATAAAAATAACAAAGACGCGATTCCTATGTGCGGTGTTCCTATTCATGCAATAGAAGGATATATCCCGAAACTTCTTGCACGTGGGTTTCGCTGCGTATTGATGTCTCAGGTTGAAGATGCAAAGAACAAAAAAGGAGTTGTTCGAAGAGAGATAACCAGAATTGTTACTCCGGGAGTTCGCTATCAAGGGGATGGACTCGAAGAGAAGACCTTTAATTACCTTGCAGCAGCCTGTCTCAGTCAGCACGAACAGGGGGCCTTGCTCTGTGTGGATGTCTCCACGGGACATTTACGAATTAGACAAACTGACACTCTCCAAGCGCTTCTTGATGCTCTTGAAACTTTAAGACCTGCCGAGCTTTTACTCCCTTCTAGTCTGTATGCAGTTCCTGTTTCAAAAAATGAGCGCTGGCTCAAAACTCTTAAAGAGAAAGCTGCGGAGATTAACTGTCAGGTTTTGTTTCGACCATTTGAAAATCCCGATCGCAAGCTTATTGCCAAGAGACTTCAACAATCATTTTCGGCACACGCCGATCAAGGAAAAAATCAGCTCTCCTTATCTTCTGATGAACTTTCTGCAGAGACCCTCTCCTCTCTCCAGGTGCTCTTTGCTTACGTTGATGATGTCTCGTTCGGGCATTTCCCAGTACTCTCTCAGGTGGCAATTGAAAATGATTCCACCATGGTCTTTCTTGATAACGCAACGAGAAGAAATCTTGAACTTACTGAAACGCGCCTAGATCGGGAGAGGAAGCACTCTCTCTTGGGGCATATTGACTATACAAAAACAGCGATGGGTTCACGGTTGTTAAGTAGTTGGATCCTTGCACCATCTCGGGATCTTCAGGAAATTACAAACCGTCTTGATAGCGTTGAAGAACTGATATCAGTTTTTGAGAAACAAAATGAACTTCAACGGATTCTGACCGGAGTTCGTGATCTCGAGCGGATTATTTCGCGGATCACTAGCCACCGTGCAAACCCACAGGATTTTAGGCTTCTTGCTGATTCACTACAGGAGCTTCCGCAGTTAGAGGCTCTTTTGAAGGAAACTTCTTCGACGCTCTTAAAAGGCATTGCCAACGAGTTTGATGCGCTTCCTGATATCTCCAAAAAATTAGAAAGTGCGATAGTTGAACAACCACCACTGAAAATCAATGAAGGTGGAATATTTCGTGAAGGATATCATGAAGAGATAGATCGCTTACGAAAGCTTAGCTCTAAAGGTCGGGAGTGGCTTTTAGAGTTAGAAGCAAAAGAGCGTGCAAGGACGGGGATCTCCAGCCTTCGGGTAAAGTATAACAATGTGTTTGGTTATTTTATTGAGATTACAAAAACCCATCTCCATAAAGCTCCTGAAGATTATGAGCGCAGACAGACTCTGGTCAATGCGGAACGGTTTGTTACTCCGCAGCTTAAGGAGTTTGAACAATCTTTGCTCTCATCGCGAGCAAAGCACTTTGAGCTTGAGCGGGAACTTTTTTTAGAATTACGAGATTGGCTTAGTGGTGAAGTAAGAAGAATTCAACAACTTGCGTATCAACTGAGCACCATAGATTGTCTCTGTGCTTTTGCTGCGGTGGCCACAGAAAAGAACTATATCCGTCCTGAAATTTCAGAAGGCGAAGAGACGATCATTGAAGGTGGACGACATCCGGTGGTTGAAGAAATTGTAGGGGCACATAACTTTGTTGCAAACGATACTTTCTTTAATCTCCAAAAGAGAAGATTTCTCCTTGTGATGGGTCCGAACATGGGGGGGAAGTCAACGTACCTTAGGCAGGTTGGTCTCATACAGATACTGGCTCAAGCGGGAAGTTTTGTGCCAGCTCAGAAGGCAAGACTCGGACTTGTCGATCGCATCTTCACCCGAATCGGCACGGCAGATGATATTACACGGGGTGATTCAACATTTATGGTTGAAATGCGAGAGGCGGCATCAATTGTAAAAAAAGCGACAAGGCGGTCGCTGGTGCTGATTGATGAAATTGGGCGAGGTACCGCAACCCGTGATGGTCTTGCGATCGCTACGGCAATCGCCGAGTGGCTCCATGACGAGATTCAATGTCGGACGATTTTTGCAACCCATTTTCATGAACTGACTACGCTAGAAAAAGACAAACCTGGGGTGGTCTGTCTTTCTGTGGGGATATTAGAAAATGATGAGAAAACTTCAATCTCTTTTACGCACCGCATTGTCGAACAGGTGGTAGATAAGAGTTTTGGAGTGGAGGTTGCGCGCTTAGCAGGTCTTCCGGAGGCGCTTATTTCCAGAGCTTTTGAGTTGTTAAGTGGGTTTGAGCGAAATGAAGGAGCTGTTGCTGTTAAACCAAAAGTGGAGAAGCCCCTATTTGCTCCACCGGTAAATGTCATTGCTCAACAAAAGATGGCAGTGATAGAAAGGATTCAAACTGTAAATCCGGATGCAATGACACCACTTCAAGCGTTACAAGAAATTAGTGCCTTACGGGAGTTATTAAAAAGTTGATATTCTCTGCAAGAAAAAAATCAGATATTTTAGTAAGAATTTTACAGGCACTACTCTTTCTGTTTGTGGTGCTTCCTCCTGAAGGATCGGCGGCGCCACGAAAGGCAGATGCGGAGTTTGAAGCCGCGATAGAGCCATATCTCCAGCTAAGAACCAGAGACCCGCAGGTGATGCAACCGCAAGCTTGGGAGAGTGCTGCATCAACACTCACAGAGTTTTTAGAAGTTCATTCCCAAGATTCATATACTCCGCCGCTTCTTTTTCACCTGGGGCATCTCTACGAACAACTCTATAACTCTAACTCCTCTCAAGGAGAGCTCACGCGGGCGATTTATTTCTATGAACGATTAGTCAGGGAGTTTCCCGAACACAGTTTTGTTGATGATGCGCTTCTTTCGCTTGGTGATTTAAGAAAGAATGCTCTTGGCGATCAGGTTGGAGCTCGAGCGGCGTATTACGAAATAATCGACCGGCATCCAAACGGAGATAAAATTTCCCAAGCAAGATCTCGGTTAGGAATAAAAGAAGAAGAGCAGCCGCAAGCGCAGGTTTCTGAAAAGCCAGTGAAACCACAACAAGAGGTACCCAAAGTCGAAGCGCGAGCGCAGGTAAAAGATCTTCCGCCGGTGACGGAAGCTCCCAAAACGGAGCTTCCCAAAGAGGCGGCCCCTCAAGAAAAGAGAACGGTGACGCTTCGTTCAAAAAGTGAGGGGAAAGAGATTTATGCACAAACGGTAGAAAAAGCGATACCGTTAATTGTCATTGATCCTGGCCATGGAGGAGAGGATCGGGGAGCGGTTGGTGTTGATGGGGTGCTTGAAAAGGAAGTTGTTCTTAATATTGCATTCTATTTGGAGGAGTTACTTCGTGAGCGACTTCGCGCACGGACCATTCTTACCCGGGCCCGTGATCAGGTAGTTTCTCTTGCTGATCGCACCAAACTTGCCAATGATCAGAACGCTGATCTCTTTATCTCTATTCATGCAAACGCAAGTCCTAATAAAAAACTCCATGGGATTGAAACATACTATTTGGACAATACAAACGATCGATCTTCATTGAAATTGGCTGAGCGCGAGAATCAATCACTCCATTATGGACAAGAAGGCGGTGGCGTGGCTCCAGACTTGCAGTTTATTCTTAGTGATATGATTCAAAATGCAAAACTTGAAGATTCGATCTCACTCTCTCACCACGTGCACTCAGCGTTGTATCAACACCTCTCTCGCTACTATAAGGGGGTAAAGAACTTGGGGGTAAAGAAGGCACCGTTCTATGTTCTCGTTGGAGCGCATATGCCTTGCGTGCTGGTGGAGGTGTCGTTCATTGACCATCCTGTTGAGGGAGCATACCTCATAGAGCGCACCTATCAGAAGCTCGTTGCCGATGCGCTGTATCGAGGAATACGTTCCTTCTTTGAAAAGACCCAACGAGGGTAGATGTCACGTCTGTTTCTCGATCGTCTTGATCGTCAGGTACTAGACCTTCTTCGCAATTTTGCAAATGCAGGAGAGCTCTCGCAGATCCGCACCTTTCTTGTGGGGGGTATGATTCGTGATGTGCTTCTCGGAGAGACTTCAACGGATCTAGACATCATGGTTGAGGGCGATGCAAAAGTGTATATGGAGCTGCTTTTTAAGGATTGGGAGAGATATTTCTCCAAAGCCCCTCGGCCAATAAAAAAAGTTTTTTTCCCTCGATATAAAACAGGAAAACTCATCTTCCAGGAAGAGATCCTTCCCGGACTAGCTGTAATAGATTTCTCTTCAGCAAGAAAGGAAAACTATCCAACACCGGGTGCAAGGCCAATAATCTCTCCGGGAACTTTAGAAAGCGATCTCCAGCGGAGAGATTATACTGTCAATGCTTTAGCGGTCTCCCTTTTAGTTAATGAATTTGGGGGAGTGATTGATCTCTTTAATGGACTTCGTCACCTTGAGGAGAGAAAGCTTGTGCTTATCCATGAGCGTAGTTTTGAAGATGATCCAGCACGACTTCTTCGTGGGATTCGACTCATCTCTCGTCATGCATTTACTTTTGATGAAAAAACGAGAGTTCTTTTTGAGCAAGCAGTAAGAGGGTTCTACATAAAGAGAATTACAGCAGAGAGATGTTTTGATGAATTTCGAAAGGCCCTTTTGGAAAAAAAAGTCACGATGGTTCTCGATCAGCTCGCAACGTTTGGGCTTCTTCAGCAGATTCATGAAGATCTCCGCTACTCAGAAGGAGTGCGACAAATGATTCTCCAGAGAGAGATCGAGCGGGAGGTTCGTGCTGAAACAAAGAATGCCAGCTCTTTTTGGCAAGAGGTCTTCGTAATGTTATTTTTGCATCTTCCTGAAAGCGCATTTGAACGTGTTTTAGCAGCTGATTTCCACCTCCATGAGAAGGTGCAAAGGGAGCTTTTGGAGATCCGAAGGGCGAGTGTTTCTCATGCATCTTGAATATGAGAGTTATTTGAGAACACTTCTTGCTGAGGCGCAAAGTTCCTCCCCTTTGTTTCCTCTTCATCAGCACAAGAACTTTGGAGTACTTGATTGCCCCTCCGCGTATGGACATGTCCTCTCGTCAGATCTCTGTTTTTATCTAGCAAGAAAAGGCGAGATGCATTCGTTAGATATTGCTCAAGCACTTTTTGAGGTGCATGAAAGAAAGAGAGCGGCTGAAGGGCGTTATTTTCAGATCGCCCTCGGAGGGCAGGGGCACTTGAATGCTACTCCGACAGAGGCGTTTTATCAGGAATATTTTTTTACATTGTTTGAAAAAGGAATTAGTCTCCTCTTTCAAAGGGAAAGTTTTGTTATCTCTGCTGAGAGGGAAAAAGGAGAAGGAGAAAAAAAAGAAAAACCAAAAGAAGAAGTTCCATTGTTTTCCTTTTCTTGGGATAGGTTAGTCAAAGAGAATCAACACCAAGAAGAGGTACAACTTTTTCTCGATGAGCAAGATCTCGTTTCTTTTGACCAGCAGTTAATGCTCCTTGCTCTGATGGGAGATCCTGAACTTGAGTATCGGCCCTTCAGAGAGCGACTCAACGGAAGACAAAACGTGCCGTGGTACATAAGAAGATTTCTCTACGATACGAAGCAACTCCTTAAGAAATTAGATGCACTTTCCTCTTTTCGACAGGAGGAGCGTACTGTCTTAAATTGGCACTCCTTTGGTATGCTCCTTTTGGGTTTTCGTCATGTGTTTTTTCGCACCCAACAGCGAGGAACTGTCCCAGATTTTGCGAATTATCTAGTAAGAATTATTCGTGATTTTTATTCTTATTATAATAAGCCAGAAACCCGTAAGCTCTTAAATGAAGGATCTAATGAGAGAATTCTCTCGCAATTTGGTGAGATGACGAGAGCGCTTCGAGACACTATAAACACCGCACTTCAGGTCTTAGAGAATTCTTGCGCGAGTAGTAAATTCACACTACAAGTAAGCAAGAAATAACACATCTCTTCGTTCTCAAGGGGGCTTCATGGTCGCAAACAAAGAAAAAAAAGATACGCACTCACGTTCTGGTAGCGTTTCATCTTCTCACGCTCCACAGTGGGAGGTTCGACTAAGCTTTTGGCAACTCTTTACTGCTTGGGCGGTTATTGCTGGAGGAATGGTCGGAGTGTTTTTCTTTGGTCTCATTGCTGGGCAAGAAGGTGGCCTCAAGCAAGCGCTTGAGGATCAGGCAAAGCAGATCGTTCGGCTCCCGGTGGAACCGCTTTCTGAAGATGTCGAGCATGGAATTGATGAGGCTGATCTTGGTTTAGGTGGGAACTTCGAAGGAGAGAAACTGGATCTTGCAACCCTCCATAAGAGTCAACCGAATAATGCTACGCCAGAAAAGAAGGGAGAGAGCCCTGCTGAAGTGTTTGATTTCCGAGAAAATCGCGTATCTCCACCAAAGACGTTGCGCGAACGAGCAGGCACTCTTGATACAAAGACAGAAAAAGTGGAGAGCGCTGGATTTGCAGCAAAATCAGTCGCTGAAGCTCAAAAAGGAGATCTCACCCAAACAAGTCGCGCAAAGCTTGCTGATGTTGAGACGAAGAAAAATGAACAAGCAAAAATTGATTCAGCCCCTGTAACAAGCAATCAAGCCGCACTCGAATTAAAAAAAGAAAATGTTGCTCATTTGGAGAAGCTCACTGACAACTTGCTAGACAAAACTCCAAAAGAACAATCGCAACCGATAGGATCTCAAGTAACAAAGAAAACATCCTCTGCTGACACCGCTCCAAAACTGCAAACTACCGCGGGATGGTATATTCAATTATCTGCAGAGCAAACGAGAGAGAAGGCTCAAGTGTCGGTGAAACGGTTGAGTCAGTCAGGATTCAACGCGCAAGTGCAGGATGCGAAGGTAAAAAATGCCCACTATTTTCGTGTCCTTGTTGGTCCATACCGAGAGAGAAAAGCAGCTGAATCAGCGCTAATAAAAATTAAGCAGTTAGCTCTTTCAAAAGGTGAGCCTTTCTTAAAAAGGGTGCAATAACACCTATGGTTAAGAACTGTAGTGAGAATACAGTGAAGTAAGGTGGATTAATAGGTTCATTTTACTCAAAGTTGGCCACACTTTGCGCCTTTTTATCGGCGTAGACACTCTAAAATTAGTCATTACAAAATCTTATGCTCTTTTTATGTGTAAATTCGTGCTAAAATTAAACTTTGCCCGAGCCTCTTGGGCTTTTTGCTCGTCGAGGTGAAGGCGACTTGGGAACTCTTGACGTAGCATTGGACAAACGATCATCAATAAATTTTTTTTTCGCAGCACGTACAGACATTGGGCGGCGTCGCGAAGAGAATCAAGACGCGTACGGTTACGAACATCTTGCAAACTGTAGCATGTTTATTGTTGCCGACGGAATGGGAGGCGCGCGTGGTGGAGCTACGGCTTCTGCTATCGCTGTCGATGTGATTACTCAGTATGCCGCAAATGAGCAAGGTGAGATCACCGAAGATAGTCTGCGTTCTGCAATTATTCGTGCAAACAACGTTATTTATGCCGAAGGGCGGAAAAAAGAAGATCTCGCCGGGATGGGGACCACCGTAGTGGTTGTAGTGCTCAGTGCCCAACAACTACTTCTTGCGCACGTTGGAGATTCTCGTATTTATCGATTACGAGATAATAAGCTTGAACTACTGACCAGAGATCACACCTTAGTAAAGGAATTAATCGACTCTGGTGCGATCTCGCCGGAACAGGCAGAAAATCATCCGATCGCACACATGCTGACGCGATCGCTTGGACCAACTCCAGCGGTTGAGGTTGAAAGTAGAGCGCTCCCAGATCTTGCAAAACCCGGCGATCGTTTTCTCCTCTGCAGCGATGGTCTTTATAATTTAGTAAAAGAAGATGAGTTGACAAAACTTTTAGCTGAGCGCGATCTTGAAAAGGCAGCAAAACTCTTAATTAATCGTGCCAATGAAGGTGGGGGGACAGATAACATTACAGCGGAGCTTATTGAAGTTCGGCGTGTGCCGGAAGCGGGGGAAACGGTAAATGTTCAGGCTGGAGTTCCGAAGCGGTTTGTCTCTCGGGAGGTTGGTTACGAGATAAATTACGATATTGTAATTCAACCGCCAGAAGCAACCGCAGTTGAGTTTAGTAAGAATGAATCAGAGAGTGAAGGCTCTTATGAAACTGAGGGAGCAGATGTTGTAAAGAAAAAGCACTCGGAGCAGATTCCCTCGGTAACCAATGGAGAGATTAGGCAACGAGTAGCGTCAGAACCTGATACAAAGAAGCCGATCCTCGAGCGGAAAAAAGAACAATCACCAAATATTATCGTTGAGCTAAAAGAAGAGCAGGTGGTCCGTAGTGAGGATCGCGGCGGCAGTGAGAAATTTAAAAGGCTCACGGCAGTGCTTTCAGTCGTTGTGGTGCTCCTTGTCCTTGGAATTGGCTTTATACTTACAGAATCTTGGCTAAGTCGAAAACAAAAGCCTCTTCATGCCGCTCATAAAAGAGTGTGGACATCAACAACAGATGAAGAGCTTCGTGCTGCTCGTGAGGCGGAGATTTTGGCAAGCACAGAACTTGCGGTAGGCAAGGCAGAGAAAAAAGAGCCGACTCTTCCAAACGAGAAAGAGCCACAAGCTTCTCCTGAGGAAAACACCACGATGCTTCCTCCTTTCTCTGCACCGCCATCTGCAGAGCCCACGTTACCTCCTTCTTCGCCAACACCCACACTTGAACACTGGCCCGAAGAGCTACGCTCGTTAGCGCAAACAGAATTGTTTGAACCGTCAATTACAGTGCTTTCTGAACAGGGGGATGCCGAAGAGAAGGTATTGAGTGCCGATCTCTCCCGAGTTATTGCAGAAGCTTCTGATCTAGACGTGCCGCCTCCTCCGGCACTAGAGGAGATTGTCTCTGAGCAAGCAAATCAGCCGATTAATTGGGAAGCAGAACGAGAAGCTCGAAATAGAGAAAGAAGCGCAGAGGAGAAATCCTCACCTCAGCATGGGATCAAAATCCTTACAGCTGAAGAGAAAGAGAACAAAATTCGTGAAAAAATAGTTGTCCGCGGGAAAATAAGTGATATCGATACCAGGTTGAATCTTTTCTCTCTTCGTTCACCCAGTTTGCGAAATGAAAAAGAGACCGAACTGCAGGCGAGAATAGCCGAAGTCGATCACGCGACAGAGCAAACGCAACAAACAATGGAGAGCCTTAATCGTCGCTACCAAGTATGGCAGGAAAGAAAAAACCTCGCGAGATCTGGTGACCCCGTAAAGCTTGCTAATGAAGTGTCGCTCTCCAGTGTTCAGGTAAAAAAGAAGAAAGAAAGCTATGATATGGCATCGCTTCGCTACCTCGATGCGGTGGAGTTATGGCGAGAAAATCCCAATGATGACACGCTGGCAACTCAGATGTCTGCGCTTGGGCGTGAGTTAAAGACACGTCGTGCGGAATTAAAAAGTGAGGTCGAAAACGCAATCGATGAAACTCTGAAGCAGGTAGTCTTTGATGTTTCAGAATTCTCCATAATGATTAGTAATCTTGAGCGACACCGTACGCGCCTTAATCGATATATTGGATTTGTAAAAGGATACATCGAGCCAACACCTCAGGAGCGACTTGAACTGCAACGACAACTTTTTGAAGAGCGAGAAAAATTAATGACTCAGCTCAGAGAGCTTCGTCTTGATGTCTCAGATCAAGCAGAAATAGAACTCCGCCGCGACAAAATCTATAAACAGTTAGGCTTTGTTCCCTAATCCTTCTTTTATCAATTTTTAATTGAACACAGGGTTTCACAGAGTTGCGTAAAGAGAAAAGACTTTTAAACTTAACTCTGTGAAACCCTGAGAAACTCTGTGTTCAATCCCAAAGCCTCGATAACCTTTCAGAACCTCGAACCAAAATAGCTCTCAGCGCCTCTGTGGTTCTATAAATCTTTCTTTTAGGATCCTATACAGAGATTGCCCCTGACACTATAGAAGTTGCCCCGATCTTTGGTATAAGAACAAAGCATTATGGACGCCCCTGTCGTTGCGAGCCGGGAGGCCCGGCCGCCGGGCGGAGCGAAGCGATCTCGTAACTGCTAAAGCGATTCGAGATTGCTTCGCTCCGCTCGCAACGACAGGAATGGAGTGTTCATTGTGGTAGAGGTTTTTAAGGTGTTGAACACAGAGTTTCACAGGGTTACACAGAGTTAAAAATTACTAACTTATTTTCTTAACTCTGTGTAACCCTGTGAAACTCTGTGTTCAATCCCAACGCTCCCAGAACCTAGACAAAGCCGTTCTCAGGATAAGATTTGTAATGTTTATATATTAACCACAGCGACGCAGAGATTAAGGCTGGTGTTCCCACCCTTTACTCTTTTTGCTGCATTGCGTATTATCGAAACCTTCTCGATTCCTTGAAACAACTGGGTTTTTCATGAAGAAATTAGCGCTCGTAAGTGTCTCTGATAAAACAGGTCTCCTTCCTTTTGTAAAAAGTCTTTGCGCCTGTGGTCTTGAGATTCTCTCCACTGGAGGCACGGCGAAGTATCTTTCTGAAAATAACATTCCGGTAACTCTGATTAGTGACTACACCGGACAGAAAGAGATTTTGGATGGACGGGTAAAAACTCTCCACCCCAAAATTCATGGCGGGATCCTTGCGCGCCGATCGCGAAAAGAGGATCTTCAACAACTTCAAGAAGCAGGAATCGCTCCGATTGATTTCGTTATTGTTAACCTCTATCCATTTGTTCAACAGATCTCTCAGGCGCAGAAGCTCGATGATGATCTTGTAGAATACATTGATATTGGTGGCCCAACGATGATTCGAGCGGCCGCAAAGAATTCACAGTTCGTTGTGCCTGTTTGCGATCCGGCAGATTATGAGATGATAATTCGTGAGTATGAAAAAAGTGAAGAGATCCCCGAACGACTGCGAGCAAAGCTTGCAGCAAAGGTGTTTACGATGATGGCTGCCTACGATGGCGAGATCGCCCGTTATTTTTCCCTTCGTGCGGAAGCAAGCTGCGGAGAGGGAAGATCTTTCGAAGCACCACTCGCCCCCGTTGAATCAATTACTCTCTGTCGAGAGGAGGAGCTTCGTTACGGTGAGAACCCACATCAGCAGGCATCTTTTTATAAGAAAGTTGTGGTGGGAAATACAAAGAAAGCGCCTTGGAGGCAGCTTCAGGGAAAACAACTCTCCTATAATAACTTACTTGATACGGAAGCGGCGCTTGATCTCTTTCTTGAATTTCATCCTTTCCAGAAGCAGGTTGCAGTGATTATGAAGCACACAAATCCGTGCGGAGTGGCTCTTCGTCAGAGCGCCACGGAGGCTTTTCTTGCAGCAAGAGAGTGCGATCCGCAGAGTGCCTTTGGAGGAATTATTGCAGTGAGCGGAGAGCTTAGCGGAGCGCTTGCAGAGATTATTGTTCAAGGATTTGTTGAGGTCGTTATTAGTTCTCAAGTTTCTGCTGAGGCAGTTGCCGTATTTGAAAGAAAAAAGAATATACGAGTTTTGGAATGCGATCTCTCTGGGGGATTACTTTCGTTTCGTGCCCAGAGCCCCACCATACGCAGAGCGTTGGATGGGTATCTTTTACAAACTCCCGATCGCCAGATTTCAGAGATTCGATCCGCGACGGTAGTTACGAAAGAGCGCCCAAGTTTGAAGATGACAGAAGATTTAGAGTTTGCATGGAAAATATGTAAGCACGTAAAATCAAATGCGATAGTGATCGTAAAAGACGGGACTGCCATCGGAGTTGGTGCTGGGCAAATGAGTCGAGTTGATGCTGCGAGGATAGCGTTACGACGGGCAAAAGATAATGGTCATGAAGTTCGCGGGGGTGTTGCAGCATCTGATGCGTTTCTTCCGTTTTCAGATACCTTAGAGATTCTCAATGATGAAGGAATTGTTGCCCTGGTTCAGCCCGGTGGTTCACTGAAGGATGAAGAGGTTATTAAAGAAGCGGATCTTCGGAAGATGTCGATGGTGTTTACTGGGGAGAGACATTTTCGTCATTAGGAACGAGTAAATTGTACTCAGTATAGTAGCTGATCCTTGGAGGAATAAGTGAGATGAAAGTTTTGGTTATTGGAAGTGGGGCGCGAGAGCATGCGATCTGTTGGAAGCTTAAGCAGAGCCCATTACTGACAGATCTTTTCTGCGCTCCGGGAAATACGGGAACTCAAGATATCGCAAAAAACGTCTCTCTCAAAACAGATAATGTAGGAGCGCTTGCTCTTTGGGCAGTAGATAAGGAGATTGATCTTACCATTGTTGGTCCAGAAGCACCGCTTGCGGAGGGGCTCGTTGATATCTTTTCAGAGCATGGACTTCGTGTTTTCGGCCCAACAAGAGAAGCTGCGCAGCTAGAATCGTCAAAGATTTTTGCAAAAGAAGTAATGAAAAAAGCTGGGATAAAAACGGCGGCCTATCAAGCGTTTACAGATTTTGGTGAGGCACGACAGTACCTAGAATCAATTGGTGCGCCAGTAGTGCTCAAGGCAGATGGACTCTGTGCTGGGAAGGGAGTGGTGGTAGCTGAAACGCTTGAGCAGGCGATGGCCGCTCTTGAGCAGATGATGATGCGGAGAATTTTTGGAGAAGCGGGAGCAAAGGTTGTTATTGAAGAAAAGATTATAGGAAGAGAAGCTTCGTTAATGGCGATTGTTGATGGGCATACCGTTCTTCCGCTGGTTGTCAGTCAGGATTATAAGCGACTTAATGATCGGGATCAGGGCCCAAATACAGGAGGAATGGGATCCATCTCTCCAACACCGGCGCTTGATGATGCACGGGTAGAGCAGTTGGTGGGTGAGATTTTTGTGCCCGTTCTTGCGGAGCTTTTAGCCAGAGGGATCAGTTATACGGGGTTTCTCTATGCTGGTGTAATGATTGATCGCAGTGGTTCAATAAAAGTCCTTGAGTTTAACTGCCGCTTGGGAGATCCCGAAACGCAGGTAATTCTAGCACGACTTGAATCGGACCTCCTTTCTACGCTGCAAAGCGCTGTGCGTGGTGACCTTGCTTCTGTGGACCTTAAGTGGAGTCACCGTCATGCGTGTTGTGTGGTTGCAGCATCCAGAGGGTATCCTGGGAAGGTGGACGATGGGAAGAAGATCGAGGGACTCTTTGAGCCCAGTGAGGATCTTGTTGTTTATCACGCCGGAACAGCTCCCGGAGAGCATGCTGGGGAGGTGCTTACGAAAGGGGGGAGAATATTGACCGTTACGGCGCTTGGAAAAAACGCCGCTCAAGCACGAGAGCGTGCGTATGAGGGGGTCACAAAAATCTCATTTGAAGGAATGCATTATAGAAAAGACATTGGGGAGGAGGGATAATAATGACGAAAGGTCAAGTTTGTGTAGGCATTGTGATGGGCAGTAAAAGTGATCTTGAGACGATGAAACTTACCAAAGACACTCTTGAGGAACTTGGTATTAGCTGTGAAATGAAAGTTCTCTCTGCGCATCGAACTCCTGAAGAAACAAGACAGTGGGCGCTTGCCGCTGAAGAAAACGGCATTAAGGTAATAATTGCGGCTGCAGGACTTGCTGCGCATCTTGCTGGGGTTGTTGCCGCAATTACGACCTTGCCAGTTATTGGTGTTCCTCTCGGTGGTGGCCCACTAAACGGATTTGACGCTCTTCTCTCTACGGTGCAAATGCCAACCGGAACTCCTGTGGCAACGGTAGCAATTGGATCTCATGGTGCGAAGAATGCAGCACTCCTTGCAGCAAGAATTCTAGCACTTAGTGATAAGGAGCTGACAAAAACCCTTCTCTCTTATAAAGAGAAACAGCGAAACGAGGCCTTAAAAGCAAATTCCTAAAAGCATCAATGACGCTTGAAGAAGCAGCAAAGATACTCCAGAAAGGAGAGGTTCTCGCCTTTTCAACAGAAACTTTCTTTGGTCTCGGTGTTGATCCAAAAAATATTGAGGCAGTTGAAAAGCTTCTTACTTTAAAAGGTCGAGAAGAGGGAAGAGGAATCCCTTTAATTTTTGACGAAATGAAACGTCTCTACGAGTGGGGGGTGGAATTGCCAGAGGCAGTTGAAAAAAAAAGAGAAGAACTTGTTACTCAATTCTGGCCTGGACCGCTCACTGTTGTGTTTACCCCACAAACTACTCTTCAAGCAGAACTTCATCGGGCAATTTTTGGTCCTGAACGCTCCTTAGCAGTAAGGGTTTCATCTGCGCCGTTGGCAAGAACGCTTGCCTATGCCCTCGGCGGTGCGATTACGGCAACAAGCGCAAATCCTCCCACGTTTCTTCCGGCAAGTAATGAAGACCAGGTAAAAAAATATTTTCCTTCGCTGCCGATTATCAGCGAAGATCTCCCTCGAGAAGCGCTTCCTTCGACGATTGTTGATACGAGGGGTTTTCCATTTAAGATTCTTCGTGAAGGAGCGATAGATGCTTCGCAACTAAGGGCGTGGTGTTAAACGTTGCGTTGAGCATCTGGTAGAATTGAACACAGAGTTTCACAGGGTTACACAGAGTTAAAATATTTAATAAAATGACCCCTCCCTGTCGTTACTTCACTTCGCTCGCAACGACAGGGAGGTTGTCTGTTTATTTTATAGAGGCTTAATCTAAAAGGCTTTTTTTACTCTGTGCAGCCCTGTGAAACTCTGTGTTCAATTAAGAATCAACAGATGGCCGTTAGTAAAAACAGATGGTAGGATAAAAATATATGCTTTTTGAGCGATTTGAAGCAAAGGGTCTCTCTCATTACTCCTATGCCATTGGGTGTGAGGAATCTAAGCAGCTCGTTATCGTCGATCCGAAGCGAGATATTGAAGATTATCTTCTCTATGCAAAAAGTAAGGATCTCCAAATCTCCCATGTCCTAGAGACTCATATTCATGCCGATTATGCCTCAGGGGCATTAGAGCTGGCTCAGATCTCAGGAGCAGAACTTTGCCTTTCGCGATATGACCACGACGAGCGCTATGAAGTGAGTTTCTTGCATCGAGAGCTTGGTGAGGGAGATACTCTTTCTTTTAAAAGTTTTAAAATAGTTCTCCTTCATACCCCGGGACATACTCCGGAGCATCTCTCTTTTCTCGTCTATGATTTTCAGCGATCGATTGAGGAACCAGTTGTCATGCTTAGTGGAGATTTCCTCTTTGTAGGCTCCCTTGGTCGACCAGACCTTCTCGGTGCAGAAGCTTCAAAGCGTCTTTCGCAGATGTTATTTCAAAGTACCCGAGAAAAACTCTCAATTCTCCATGATCAGCTAGAGATTTATCCTGCCCATGGTGCTGGATCGATGTGTGGGGCAGGATTAGGAAATACCCCCTCTTCAACACTTGGTCAGGAACGAAAAGCAAACCGTTATCTTCAACCAAACCTTACTCAGGAGCAGTTTATAGCAGCGATCCTCTCTGCGGTTCCCCCTCGACCTGCCTACTATCTGCGTATGAAAGAACTCAATGCTCAAGGACCGAAACTCCTTCATGGTTTACCGGGGAAGATGCCATTAACGGCAGTTCAAGCAGAAGAGAAGATTAAAAATGGGGCAGTTGTTATCGATCTTCGTGATCAACAGTTATTTGGAGCAGGACATATTCCAAATGCATTTGGAATTGGAGCAAGTCCCAGTCTCAGTGTTTGGGCTTCATGGGTTGTTCCTTACGATCGAGAGATTATATTAGTTTCTGCTGATTCTTCGGTAATCAGTGAGGCGATTCGTTGTTTAGTTCGGGTTGGACTTGATGAGGTGGTTGGATATATCGATGGTGGCTTTGAGAGTTGGAAAGGAAGCGGACGGGAGATCGCTATGTTACCACAGATACAACCAGAGCAGTTAGCGGAGCAGATTGCAAAAGATAATCAGGTAATCGTTGTTGATGTGCGCCAGCAAAATGAGTGGGATGGAGGACATATTCCCGGTGCCGTTCATATTCCTGGGGGTGAGCTTCGGGAGAGGATGAAAGAACTATCTAAGTTTTCTGGGCCCGTCGTGGTTACCTGCGGTGGGGGATATCGCTCCACTGTGGCAGCAAGTGTTCTTGAACAGGAGGGGGTGAAGAATGTAGTGAATCTCGTGGGGGGTATGTCGGCGTGGAGGAAGGCGGGGTTAGCAGTGGAAGAAAAACCCTAAACCACTATAAAATACTTATACTTAAACTTAAACTTAAACTTAAACTAAACTTAGCCTTGCACTTGCACTTGCTCTAAAAATGCACAGGAAAATAGCTCAAGAGTTTAGATTGGATTTAAATGCGGAGTGCAAGTGCAAGGCTAAGTTTAGTTTAAGTTTAAGTTTAAGTAAAAGTTTAAGGCGAAGTGTTAATGCTTCTAGCTTTTTTTGGCACCGGGTAATGGTGAATGCACAACCAAGAACCCTTCGGCGAGAGTGCCACTGGAGACTACCTCCTATGTCTATAAAACTTCATAGACAGTGCTTTCGCACGGGCAAGTTTCCAGGCTTCTATCCACTTCTTTTCCCTCGCTTTACAGGGCTCCAACCTTTCGCTGGAACATAAAATGCCAGCTCTCCGTCGGGGCTTTTGCGAATAATTGGTCCAGGGTTTCTTGGGCGTCAGGATCGCAGAGGAGAGCCTCCCCATACGACACTGCCAAGACATCATGAACCACATCGCGGTAGCAGTTTCCTTCCTCTTGTGTCACAGCAAAGATGGTCGAATCGATCTCGCGGCTTGAAATGCCGGATTGATACGATCGAAAACCGTATGCGTGTACACGCTCTCCGATAACGTTCGGTGAGAGAGGTTCTCCTCGGAAACCGCCTTTGTTCCCTCTCCACGCAGGTACGTGGAGAAAGAGAAAACCGTTGAGATCAACAAGCCATGTCATCTCTTCAAGATAAGCATCAAGCGCGTCGCTTGACACAAGCTCCATCGGATGGACATGCCCAACAACGAGACAGATTGAGTTTCCGCTGTCGGCCAGATCTGAAACGGTTTCGACAAGGGTAGGCTTTCCTGCTTCCCTTGCCTCGAGTGAGGTATCAACGACGATGATGTTTTCCCGCTCACCAAGCTCGTAAAGAGCCTTGACGCGGGAAGTTGTGTCAGTAACGACCCGAAAGTCATACTGACGTAGCCAGAGGGTGAGAAAGGGATCTCCTCCTCGAACTACTGCGATGCGACGTTGAGGCTCAATCTCATTTGCCTCAGCCCATGTTTTCACCATCCGAATGGTGTGCTCCAGGGCACCCAGTCCCGGCATGAGACTAAGTGAGTCGATCTGGGAAAAAACATTCGCCACGATCTCGTTTTCGGAGCTACGACGTACCATAAAAATACACCCCCACTATTGAGCACTAAAGCGCAGCTCCCTCGCGCCTTAGTGCCATCCCCAAAAAAAACCTACCGGTTCCACCATGACCCAGTAGCCAAAAAAGCCGCTGACTTTTTTAGCTATGGGTTAAAAACTTCTACAGAAATTGAAATAAAAAAGAACAACAAAGAAAGGACCATAATACCATACTAGAGTGGTGAGAAATAGTAAACCACCCCAGCTGCGCTAAGGGGGTTCTTTTTGAGTTTTTCTCAAGATGTTTAAGACGAAGTTTAAGTTGCTACACCTTACCTCACGGCCATTAAGTGAAGGATCTGAAGAGATATTTATAAAACCACAGAGGCGCAGAGGCACAGAGAAAGAAAGATTTTATTGATGTTCTCTGCCGCTCTGTGGTTCTTAAAAAATCCTTAACTTAATGACCGTGAGGTCCTACCAAGGATTCGTAGCAAAGACAGAAAGCTCTGGAATAAACCCACGATCATCCATCTCAAGCGCAGCTTTGATTGTGTGAGCGATCTCCAGACCTCGGAGCTTGTTTGCACTTTCCCCCCGCTCAACACGATCAGCACTTCCAAACGCGGTGGTTACCTCACTTGGGTTTATAAGCATCACGCGGATATTATATTTCCTAAGCTCCGCTCTCCAACACTCTGTCATGCCACGAAGTGCAAACTTTGAAGCAACATAACTTGTCCCATTTTCGTATCCTCTAAGTGCCGCCGTTGAGGCGATGTTAACAATATTTCCGTAATTGTTTTTCATGAAAATTTGGGCTGCATGTTTGCCCATAAGCGCAGCGCCTAAAACGTTTACTGACCAGACCCGAAGAAGGTCTTCTTCCGTAATTTCAAGAAGCGAACGTCTACTCCCAATTCCTGCATTGTTAATGAGGCACTCCAGGCCGCCAAAAGATTTCAACACTTCTTTGTAGGTTCGTTCTACGTCTTCGCTTTTTGCCACATCGGCAACAATTGGAAACGCGCCAATTTCTGTTGCTGTTGCCTGAAGGTTTTTTGCATTTCGCCCTGTAATCGCTACTTTTGCTCCATTTTCAATAAGGAGCCTTGCGGTTGCTTTTCCAATGCCAAGGCTTCCTCCCGTAATGAGAATGCGCGCGTTTTGAAGTTTCATTTTGACCTCCTTGTTCGAGAGCGAAAAGAAGAAATGGTTGCTCTTGATAGTTATTTTTCAGTTAGAGAGAGAAGATGATAATTCTTTTTGCCACTTCTGAGAATAAGCACAGATTTTGTTGCTAAATGATTGATGGTAACAATCAGATTTATATCTCCAACTCGTTCGTTATTGAGGTAGATTCCTCCTCCTTCGATCGCTCTTTTTGCCTCTCCCTTTGAACTACTCAGTTTTGTCATTTGCAGAAGTTCAAGAATCGGAACTCCTTTTGTGAGATCCTCTCTGGTGATGGTCGTCGAGGGAACATCAGAAAAAATGTCACGCAAGGTTTGATCATCTACTCCGGTAATTTTTTCTCCAAAAAGAACTCTGCTGGCAGAGAGTGCGCGATTACACTCTTCTCTTCCATGAACAAGCTCAGTAAGCGTCTGTGCGAGTATTTTCTGAGGTTGTCGCTCTTCTGGGTGTTTCGTAAGTGATGCTTCAAGAGCCTTGAGCTCTTCACCCTCAAGGTCAGTAAAAAATCTAATGTAATTTAGCACATCACGATCTTCTGTGTTTACCCAGTACTGGTAGAAACGAAAAGGAGAGGTTTTTTTCGGATCAAGCCAGATATTTCCTTTTTCTGTTTTTCCAAACTTTGTCCCGCTTGCTGTTGTAAGCAGTGGAAAGGTAAAACCATAGATCGGACTTGAACCGCTTTGGAGTTTTCTTCTGGTAAATTCAATGCCCGCAGTAATGTTCCCCCATTGGTCAGAGCCCCCAATCTGTAAGCGACAATTATGATTTTTATAGAGCCAGTAAAAATCATACGCTTGGAGGAGCATATAGCTAAACTCTGTATAGCTAATGCCATGCTCGCGACTTTCGATTCTTCCTTTTACGGAATCTTTTTGCATCATCGCATTAACACTGAAATGTTTTCCTACATCACGAAGAAATTCTATAGACGAAAGTGGTCGAATCCAACTATCATTTTTCAAAATTTGAAACGCCGTGTTTCCTTCGCTGGAGAGAAATAAACGAACCTGTTTTTCCATTCCTCTCATGTTCTCTTCGATGACCTCTTCGGTAAGGAGTTTTCGTTCCTCAGTTTTTCCCGAAGGGTCTCCAATCATGCCAGTAGCAGATCCCAAAATAACGAGTGGTTGGTGTCCGGCTCGTTGGAGCCGACGCATGATCAGCAATGGAAGCATGCTTCCAACATGAAGGCTATCTGCGGTTGGATCAAAGCCACAATAGAAAACAATACTTTCAGATTGAAGAACTTTTTCAAGCTCCTCCACGTGCGAAACGTCATGAATCAGGCCGCGATGCCTAAGACTTTCTAAGATGGAAACAGATTTCATGTTGAAGCTTTGTTTTTTGACTCTTTTTTTTGCCGATGACTCTCGAGGCTTTTTGGATCACTTACAATAAAGCGAATATCGCTAATATACGAGGTTGAAGCAAGAAGCTTTAGTTGCTCTAGGAAGTTCTCTTTTTGCAAAGAAAGTTCTTGTACGAGGGCAGTGCTTTGGACACGAACAATCAACACTCCTCCACGGGTAATTTTTTGAGGAAATGTCAGTTGGGAAAGTTTCGCCCCCACGATCTCTTCCCAGTATTCAAAGAATTCATACTGCTCCACTTTTTCTGAGATGCGGTATGCTTTGAGTGTAGAGCTAAGAATCGATGAAACTGTCGTTATCGGACGATGAGCTCTTCGAGAATGTCGCTCCTTCATCAGCGCTTCTCCTCTTTTACTTTTGGAACAAGATAAACAATCTCTCCAGAACGAGAGAGTCCAAGTTCCTCACGAGCTCTCTTTTCAAGCTCAAAAGTGTTGTTCTTTGCAGCAACGATGTCTTTGTTGGTGCTCTCAATCTTGTTTTCTAAATCGTCAGTACGTTCTTGAAGAACCGCAACCTCTTTTTGCAGATGGAGAAGTGGTAAAAGGCCGTGATTTCCTACGATAGTAAGAAAGAGCACGCACAGGGAGAGTACAATGAGGATTACCGCAGGGATCTGTTTCATAAGGAGTTTATTACATCATTTGATCATTTTAGAGCATAGCTGTATTTATACTAGTTGCCAAAAATCATGCGCGTAAGGATGGAATATTTGACAGTCAAAATTTATCCCCACTTTAATTTACTCGCGTTTCTCTCTGTTTTTATGAGTGTTAATTGCAAGACTTACAAAGGGCTATCGATATACGGCTACAGGGGTTATGAAAACTACGATCAAGACAATAGAAGCAATTGAAATCTTAGATTCTCGAGGAAACCCAACCATTTCGGTGCAAGCGTTTCTTGAGGATGGAAGTGTCGGGGAAGCAAGTGTTCCCTCCGGCGCTTCAACTGGAAAATTCGAGGCAGTAGAACTAAGAGATGGAGAGCGGAATCGTTATAACGGAAAAGGAGTCAAGAAGGCGGTAGGAAATGTTTCTACTGAAATTAAGCATGCTCTAGTTGGAAAGGATGCTTCAAAACAAGAGGAGATCGATAGCACTCTGATTCGTCTCGACGGTACTCCAAATAAGTCAAGACTTGGTGCCAATGCAATCCTTGGAACGAGTCTTGCGGTGGCACAAGCTGCTGCAAGTTCTTCAAAACAGCAACTCTTTCATTACCTTGGGGGAGAGGAAGGGGTTCTCCTTCCTGTGCCGCTTATTAATGTAATTAATGGCGGAGCTCATGCAGATAACAATCTCGACATTCAGGAGTTTATGGTTGTTCCTCATGGGCTCTCCTCTTTTTCTGAGGCGATTCGCTGTGGGGCAGAGATTTTTCATGCGCTTGGTGCGCTCTTACGAAATGCAGGCTTTGAAACTGGTGTTGGAGATGAGGGTGGGTATGCGCCTCGATTAAAGTCGATGGAGCAGGCGTTTGAGTATCTTCTTCAGGCTATTGAACGTGCTGGATATAAGCCAGGGGTCCAGGTATCTCTTGCCTTAGATGTTGCCTCAAGTGAACTAGTGGAGAGTTCCTCTGGAAAGGCAGTGTATCGTTTCTTGAAGTCAAAAGGAGACAAGGAGACGTTTACAGCTGCTGACCTTATTTCACTTTATGCAGAGTGGATGAAAAAATATCCGTTAGTAAGTATTGAAGATGGACTTGCAGAGGATGATTGGGAGGGATGGAAAGAGCTTACGGAGAGGCTTGGTCATTCGGTGCAGCTTGTAGGGGACGATCTTTTTGTAACAAATGTTGAGCGAATTTCAAAAGGGGTGGTAGACAAGATTGGAAATTCAGTGCTTATGAAAGTAAATCAGATCGGCACGCTTACAGAAACATTGGATGCAATTTCGATGGCTCATCGTGCACATTATACGGCGGTTATCTCGCACCGCTCTGGGGAAACATCAGATACCACGATTGCCGATCTTTCAGTTGCCGTAAATGCTGGACAGATAAAAACTGGCTCTATGTGTCGGGGTGAACGGGTAGCAAAGTACAATCGACTCCTGTGGATTGAAAAATATTTAGGTGAGAAAGCTCGCTACGAAAATGCGTTCAAGTAGTGAGCTGAGGTTTTAACGTACCGTCGCAATAGCGATTCGCTCGAGACCGATACTTTTTGCAGCATCTAAAACTTCAACGACCTTTCCATGTGAAACGCTGGTATCGGCACGAACAATGAGTGTGCCTTGAGGTGCGCTACTTCTAAAGGCGATGAGCTTTTTTGTAAGTGCAGGGAAAGAAAGGGGTTCTTTTTCTGAAAAAATCCTTCCTTCTGCGTTGATAGTAATAGAGAGATCTTCACTCCCACCGGTCGCCTCTTGAGAGGAGGCTTTGGGGAGATTTACCTGAATTCCGGAGGCATTGATAAATGAAGCGGTGACCATAAAAAAGAAAAGTAAACAAAGTACGATATCAATGAGGGAGGTGATGTTGATATCGAGGGAGAGCTCATCAGAGGTGGATTGATTGCCAAAATTCATACTGTATTTACACCGCTCGGTGTTTAGAGGGAAACGATTCGGCAGGCTGAAGTCTTACATTTTCAATCTCATCAAGCAGCGAAAGCGAAGTCTCTTCCATCTCCATCACGAGGATTTTTGAATTGTATAAAAAGTAGCGGTAGAAAACTAAGGTAGGAATTGCAATGACAAGCCCACTGGCTGTGGTAATCAGTGCTTCTGCAATTCCAGAAGAGAGGACGTCAGCATTGCCGATTCCTTCCATTTTAAAAACAGTAAATGAGTTAATCATCCCAAAGACGGTGCCCAGAAGTCCAAGGAGAGGCGTAATGGCCGCAATTGTTCCGAGGACACCCAGAAATTTTTGCAAGTGAACCGCCTCTTTTCTCCCTGCAAGTTCCATTGCTTCAATAACTTGCTCCCGTGGTTTATGGAGATTTCGAAGCGCTGCAACAAGAACTCGTGCAAGGGGCACAGCACTTCCACGACAGAGACCGATAACTTCATCTAAGCGATTTTCTTTTATTAATGAGCGAAGTTCGTTGAGAAACATCGAGGGGATAACCCGTGACCGTTGTGGTCCCCAAAAAAGTCGATATATAACAACTGCCACCGCAATGAGCGAACAGAGAACAAGTGGCACCATTGCCCATCCGCCCTTTTCAAGGAGCGTCAGTAGGGAATATTGTTCTGAAGTGCCAAACATGGCATTTGATATAGCATGTTCGCGGTTTTAACCACAACTGTGAGAGGGAGATAGAGAATCGTAGATTTGCATTGGTTTTAAAAACTTAGCCTTGAACTTTTACTTAGTCTTAAACTTCTACTTAACCTAAACTTAGCCTTGCTCTTGCACTTGCTCTAAAAATTCTCACGGGACGGTTCTCAGAGGAATTAAAGTAGATTGAAATGGGGAGAGCAAGGCGAAGTTTAGTAGAAGTCTTAGCCTTAGACTAAGTGTAAATTTTAAAAGTAATCTCTTTGCAGTGTTCGGTAAGAAAAAAACTTTCCCAGCTACCGCTGCAAAAGCCTATTCACGCGAGCAATAAGGATTTCTGGATTTGCTGTTTTTGCAACGAAATCGCTTGCTCCTCCACGCATGAGTTTAAGTTCGTTATCTTCAGAGTTGTTTGCGGTGAGCATCAACACTGGAAAAGAGGTCATCCGGGGATCGGCTCGCAGTTGGTGAAGCATTTTCAACCCATCCATCTTAGGCATCATCACATCACTGACAATCACATCGGGGGGATCTTTGTAGATCTTTTCTAACCCATCGAGGCCATCTTTTGCTTCAATCACTTCAAACATCGCTTGTTCAAAGAGAAGTCTCAGTGTGAAACGAACATCATCATCATCTTCGACGATAATTAACTTGCGTTTGAGAATTATCTTTTCGCCGCTATTGTTTTGTCCTTTCGAGAGTAATTTCTTAGAGAGAATAGTCTGCAGTGGGCCAATGACTCGTTCTACTTCTTCAAGAGAGGTGATCCCTTCAGAAACAAGTTCAAGGGCTTCTTCCTCCAGGGAGCGAAATCCCTCCTTTCGAGCAAGATGTTCAATTTCATCTTCGCTCTTATCATTGCGAATCGCCTCGGCGATTGTATCGGTGACATCGAGTAAACTATAGACACTCAGTCGACCTTTAAAACCGGTATTTTCGCACTTTTCACATCCGTGAGGTTCGTAAGCGTTGTCAGGAGAAAGACCAAGGGTAATAAAGCGCGTTTTTGTTTCCTCGCTCGCAGGAAGCGCACACTGGTCGCAAAACTTTCGAACAAGTCTCTGTGCGAGAATGCAGCCCACGGACGAGGCAATAACATAGGCAGGGATTTTGAGATCGCGAAGACGTGTTACTGCCGCAGCGGAAGAATTTGTATGGAGTGTGGAGAGGATGAGGTGGCCAGTCTGTGATACTTGCATGACAACATTTGCCGTTTCTTCATCTCGAATTTCTCCGACAAGAATAATATTTGGATCTTGTCTGAGAACGGAACGAAGTCCGTGTGCGAAACTAAGACCGATTTTTGGATTTACTTGGATTTGAGTTATTCCCGGAATTCGATATTCGACCGGCTCTTCTAGGGTAATAATATTTTGCGTCCCGTCATGAATAGAAAGAAGGCTTGCATAGAGTGTAGAGGTTTTTCCTGAGCCGGTTGGTCCAGTTACCAACACTACTTTTGAAGAGCGTTTGAGCACCTGCCGAAACCGCTCTTGAAGAGGACCTTTCATGCCCAGAGATTCTAAGCTGATAGAGTGAAGATCGGAAGAGAGCACTCGAATGACTACATTTTCGCCATGTGAGGCAGGTACGGTCGAGATACGAAGGTCTTTATTGCCGTGTGCTGTTTTTAGGCGTAAACGACCATCCTGAGGCTTACGCTTTTCGGTAATATCCATACCGGCAAGCATTTTAACCCTGGAAACGACAGCATTTTTTAATTTGTTTTCGACCTTGGTGAGTGGGGTCATGATTCCATCAGTGCGAGTGCGGACACTTAGGTGATCTTTTTCAGGAGTGAGGTGAATATCAGTAGCGTCACGATGGACCGCATCGGTAAAAATTTTATTCACAAGGTGCACCACAGGAGCAAAGGAGAGGTCTTCGTTAAAAACAGTTGATTCTTGGTGGGTGCTTTGATTTTCTCCTTCATTACGAATTTTTGGGGGATTCCAATCTACAGGAAAAGCACTTGGCTCAAGAGCTCCCGTAGAATTTGTTCGGTGTGCAATGACGGAGAGAATTTCGCTTTCCACTCCGATCGTGACGTCGATTTTACAATCCAATTCGAATTCTAGTGAGGCAATACTTTCAATATCAAGTGGATTTGCCATAGCGATGACAATTGAATGCTCTGATTTTGCAACTGGAATAGCACGCACTCGTTGCCACTTGGAGAGATGGACCCGAGAAATCGGTTCATCATTAAAAAGGGAGAGCAGTTTAGGATCGAGAGCGTTATCAATGCTGTGGTGTCGAATTTTTAGCGCAGCACTCACACGCTTGATCGCCTCACTCTCCAAAAAAAAGCCCGCACTTGCTGCGCGTGCAATGGGAAAACGATCCCCTAACGGTAGTTCCGTTTTGAGGAGATTCAGGCGAACAAGCAACCTCACAAGAGCGAGATTTGCAGAACTTTCTTGCTCAATACCGTTCATCGACCTTCTCTATTTAAATCCTATAAATAATCGGTAGAAATGTGTTCTTGCTGTAGCTCTAATTACGAGGGTAAAGAGGGGGGGTATCTGGGAATACAAGGGAGTTTAAGCGATCTCAATGAAAGATAGAGAAGTAAAGGGGATAGGAGTCTTTGTTGCTTCTGGGGTGTGTACCGGGGTTGCTTTTCTCTTTCCGGAGTCCGTGCTGAGCCTTCTTTTGGGGTGGGTTGCTGTTTTCTTGCTCTGTCTTGGTACAAAACTATCACACCGGCACTACCGTAATTTTTTTATTTACGGGATGCTGCTTCATGCAATTGGCTTCTATTGGCTCCCTTCAACCATTACCTACTTTGGTGGTTTTTCATTATGGGCCTCAGTACTTTTATTTCTCCTCTTTTGCTCTATCTCCTCGATACAGTTTCTTTTTTGTGCATGGCTGTATAAAAACTTATCTTTCGGATCTGAAAGAGGTGCTACTTTTTGGCTTCCTCTTGCTTGGGTAGGTTCTGAGTTTCTTACTCCCCGACTTTTTCCCTGGATTATCGCACATACGCAGATCTCTTGGTTGAGCTTTGCGAGTCTTTCAGAGTTTGCGGGGGTATACCCGCTGAGTTTTTTAATGTTTTGGTGGACTGAAGAATGTCTCTCTTATTTTGTAAAGCGCGACCGTTGGCTTAGTAGAAAGCCCCTCTACTTTTTTGGATCGTTTCTGATCCTCATTGCCAGCGGAGCTTTCGCCGCTGGTCGGGCTCGTCAGGCAGAACTTGCTGCGGATGAAGTCAACATCGGACTTGTTCAGGGAAATCTCGATGCGAAGGAAAAAGGGGATATAAAGTATTTCGAATCGAATCTTGAGCGGTATCAGGATCTCTCCGATCAAGCCACGACGGCGGGCGCTGAGCTTCTTTTGTGGCCTGAATCGGTATTTAACGTCTGGATGGCGGAAGGTCGAGAAAATGTTTCAGGAAGTTCTTACGACCCGTATCCAGGACGAAAGGTGCCCCTTCTCTATGGGGTTTTAAGTTATCGAAAAATATTGAAGTTACCAGATACAAAGCATTTCTTAAAAAAACCCCGTTTAGCATTTAATAGCGCTTTTGGGGTTGATGAATTTGGGAATGTTGTCGGTTACTATCATAAACAGGTGTTGATGCCTTTTGGTGAATATTTACCGTTTGAAACAATCTTTCCAATTCTTCGAAAGATTAGTCCGTACTCTGGAGATTTTGATCGAGGCGATCAACATCAGCCGATCACCTTTACGATCGGAACAATCTCACCAGCTATCTATCCTCTCATCTGTTATGAAGATCTCATCTCAGCTCTCGGAAGAGAAGCGGTGCTCAATGGTGCTACCCTTTTAGTAAACCTCACGAATGATGCCTGGTATGGAGATACGGCAGCGCCATATCAGCATCATCTCCTTGCTGCCTGGAAGGCGATTGAAACAAGAAGATATCTCGCTCGAGTGACCAATACTGGATATACCGCAGTGGTAAATTCCTTGGGAGAGACTACGTCATCACTGCCGTTGTTTACCTCGAACTTTCTTCTTTCAAAAATTAAGATTCTTACAGGCTATACTTTGTATGCTCGAATTGGGGATCTGTTCTCCTGGTTGGTTGTGGGGGTGGGGTTTTTCATTTTATTACAAAGGAGAGTTGGGACTCTACGTAAGAGAGAAAAAACAATTTAGATTATATTTGAGTTAGAGGTTCTTAAACTTCTCCTTAAGCTCCTCCTTCTACTTCTACTAAACTTCGCCTTGCACTTGCACTTGCTCTAAAAATTCCCCAACCTGACCTCTCTCATTTGCTCTGGCACAGAAGAGCGATTCACTAGGTTAGATTGAATTCAAATGCGTAGTGCAAGTGCAAGGCGAAGTTTAGTAGAAGTAGAAGTGGGAGTCTAAGAGCCTCTAACAAAATGACGTTTTATTCCTGTCGTTGCGAGCGAAGCGAAGCAATCTCGAACCCTTGTAAATAGCATGAGATTGCTTCGCTTCGCCCGGCGGCCGGGCCTCCCGGCTCGCAACGACAGGTGTTTTCATTTTGTTAGACGCTCTAAGTCTTGTATCAAGATTTCCAGAAACTTTGGAGGATCTTAGTCTAGGTGAATAATGGAGGTTTGAGAATAAATCCCCCCTCCTCAATGCCGATATCAACTTCTTTTGCCTTAAAGTATCTCTCCTATTATCTTTGGTTGCCTATTGTCTCTCCCTAAATAATAATGCGATGCAGAGCGATCCTACGCATCAAATTACAGAGAGATTTAACTAGGCAAGAATTTAGAAAATGGATTCGATGATGAGAACCTCTTTCCTCTATGTAGCGCTCTCTTTGCTACTCCTTTCAGGTTGTCACCCGGTGAGTGGTCCAGATAAGACGTTGGCGGGTGCCGTTCTTGGTGCTGGTTGGGGCGCTGGGGCGGGTGCTGTAATTGGCAATCAGTTAGATCATACCGGTCCGGGGGCAGCGATTGGTTCTGGTTTTGGTGCTGCCGCGGGATTGATGACTGGGCTTGGATATGATGTTGCCGAACAAACTGAGATTGAACAACAACGTGAAATAGACGCACTTCATCTTCAGGTTGCCTCCAATCAACGAGGGCTTGCGATGCTTCATGAGCGGCTTGACAATCGAGATCAAAAACTAAGTATGACCTCAGCCCCAGCGCAGATCTTTTTTGATAGTGGTCGTGCATCGCTTCGCTCCGGAAGTGTTGTGCAGCTTGAGCGTTTGGCAGGGCTGATTCAAAAAAATCCATATATTGGAGGTATCGAGCTTCATGGACATACAGACAGTAGCTCTGATATTGAGAAAAATAAGGAATTGAGCGAGGCACGAGCGCGCACGGTGGCAACATTTTTAGCAAGTAATGGCGTCTCGATGGATCAGATCACACTTTTTTCTCACGGTGCAGAGCGCCCGCTAGCAAGTAATGAGACCGAATCAGGGAGACAGCTCAATCGTCGGGTGGAAATAGTAATTAAGAAGTGACCATCCAAAACCCCTCTTTCGATAGGCATAGAAAACCATCTCATCTTCAACGATTCCTTAGCATTGCTCCATCAAGTGCTGATCGATATTTTCTAGGGGTTTTTACCTTTCTTGCCGTCATAAAACTTGCCGTAATTCTTTTTTCTCCACTTGATCTTGCTGCCGACGAAGCACACTACTGGATGTGGTCAAAAAAACTTGATTATAATTATTACAGCAAGGGGCCAGTTGTCTCGCTGCTCATCGCAGCAAGCACGGAGATATTGGGAGACACTCCCTTTGCGGTTCGCCTTCCTGCTTTTTTATGTTGGGGGGTATTTTCGATCGTACTCTATTATCTTCTGCGCCTGCTCCTCCCTGCGGGAGTTTCATTTCTGACGTTTGTTGGATTACAGTCGATGCTTTATTTTTCGGTGCTTGGAGTTGTGATTACGACCGATCCTCCACTGTTGATGTTCTGGCTTATCGCACTGTTTTTCTCTGTGCTCGCTATAAAACGGAATGCCCCGCGATGGTGGGTAATTGTTGGGGTATGCTCGGGTTTTGCGTTTTTGAGTAAATATACGGCGATCTTATTTTATCCTGGGGTATTTCTCTTTCTTGTTTTTCATCCATCATTTCGTTCACACCTAAAGAGTGTTGGGTTTCTTTTCGGAGGGATGTTGTTTCTTTCCTCTGTGGCATTGGTGCTTTGGTGGAACGCGCAACATGGATGGGTGAGTTTCCGGCACAACGCCAGTCATTTGCTAAATGAGAAAAGTAATATTTTCAATGTGCGCTATGCGTTTGAATTAATCTCTGGGCAACTAGGGTTAATCGGCCCGATTTTTTTCGTAGGGATTTTTTGTGCGTATGGAGTTGCAAGAAGATATATCAAAGCGGGAGACGGCATCTCTGGGTTAATGTTTTTTACTGGAGTGCCGCTTGGGATAATTTGTTTTCTTGTCTCATGCACAAAGCGAGTTTATGCAAACTGGCCAATGCCTTTGTATGTAGGTGGGGTTATTTTAGTGGCGTACTGTTTTGAAAAAGGAATCTTTTCAAAAGAGCGAGTAATGAAGTGGGCACTTCCTGGATTCTTCATCAACTTTGTTATTTCTTTTGGGGCATTTTTCCCGATTTTTGGAGTTCCCTTAGGGCTTCCCATGCATATCTTACCTACAAAAAAACTTGTGGGATGGAACGATCTTGCTTTTGAAACGGATAAGCGGCTTGTTGTTGCCCAGGGAAAATCATCAGAGAAGATGTTTCTTGTTGCTGACTATTACGGTATCTCATCGCTTCTTTCTTTCTATATGTCTACGCACCCATTTGTGTATTGTGCACGGCTTGCCGATCGACGAATGAACCAGTATGACCTGTGGGGTGGGTGGGAAGAAAATATCGGAAAGGACGCCTTGCTTATTTTTCAAAACGAAGAGGTACCACCGGAGATTTACCGCGAGTTTGTGGAGATAAAACCTTTCGGGGAACCATATCAAGTAAAATATGCTGGTGAAGTAATAAAAAGTTTTTACTTCTTTATTGGAAGGCGATTTAAGCCTTCACCGCAAGACGTTTCGATAAAATATTAGTTTATTGTTTTTTCAGAAGAGCACCTGTGGAGATACTTTTACTTTCGCTTGCTGCATTGATAGCTGGTTTTGTTGATGCGGTGGCTGGTGGCGGTGGGGTAATTACCTTCCCCGTCTTTTTATTTCTTGGACTCCCAGTTTCTGAGATTGTTGGAACCAATAAGCTTGTATCAACTTCAGGAACTACGGTCGCAGCTTTTACCTTTGTAAAGAAAGGGATGGCGCAAAAAGAAGTCGTTCGTTCAGCACTGCCTTTTACTATCGTTGGTGCGATGATCGGTGCGGCAAGTGTTTCTGCACTTCCAAATGATCTTTTAAAGCCGTGCGTGTCAATTCTGGTGATCCTTGTTGCCATGTACTGCTACTTTAGGCCCGCCATTGGAATGGATCATTTATATCAAGGTTTTTCAACACGAGCTCGCTTTCTTACGCAAGGAGCGGCCTTTGGACTTGGATTCTATGATGGCTTTTTTGGACCAGGCACGGGGATTTTTTTGACATTCTTTTTTATCAAAGCTTTGGGGTGTGATTTTCTTCGGGCTACGGCAAATACAAAAGTACTTAATTGGACAAGCAATATAGTTCCCTTGCTTTATTTTCTAACGCGAGGAAATGTTCGCTTCGACATCGGCATTCCGATGATGATCGCCAATATCGTTGGAGGATATTTAGGAGCTCATACGGCGATCTCAAAAGGGAGCAAATTCATCAAATGGATCTACTTAGTGATGGCAGTGCTTACGGGTGTAAAATTAATTAGTGAATACTTGGGATAAGTTAGGGCTCCGATCCTTTTGTTGTTATCTGCTTTCACAGGGAGGACATTTGCTAAGATCGGTTCTTAATTTAATACCTATAATCTACAGTCCTCAATCATTCAGTCGATTGACTTAATCGTTTATCCGAGCTAAACTCCTTTGTTATAGCTTGTAAACAGGTAGTTTCATGGCCCAGCACGAATCAAAAAACTCAAAAGAAGCACTCCTTGAAGCGGCAAAGAGGCTCTTTATTGAAAAAGGGTATGAAGCTGTCGGAACAAGGGAACTTGCTGAGGCGGCAGGGGTAAATTTAGGGGGGATTCAATACCACTTTGGATCGAAAGCAAAGCTCTTTATGGAAACCCTTCATGGATTGATGGAGGGAGGGAGCTATCCAGAACTTCGTTTTAAACTTCAAGGAGCAATTCATTCAAAAAAAGATGCTGGCATTAAGCTTGGCGAATTCATTGTTTCCTTTCTTCAGTATCTCATTCTTTGTGAGGGGCCCCAACCGTGCCGGATGATGTTTCGAGAGATCTTCTCTAATACCTCCACCGATAAAGAGCTCTATGAGGCACTTACCTCTTCTGTAGTGAAAGATTTTATAAAACCAGTTGATGATACGTTAATTGAAATTTTAAAACACCTCGCTCCAAAAGCAACCCCAGAAGAGCTTGGGCATTGTGCACAGAGTATCGTGGGGCAATGTGCGTTTTACTTGACGCACCGTCCGTTTGTAGAGCGGCTTCGTGATTGTAATTTTAGTAACCAACAATCTTTTCTGAAGATTGCAGAGCATATTATTCGATTTTCTCTCCAAGGACTTCAGTGTGATCAGGCGTTTGTTAGTGAAGTTCTCAAGACAATTCAGCCGCAATTACGAAAAGAAAAAATCAAGTAGGAAGAAGATGCGAAAACAGATTCTCATAACCATAGGGGTCGTGGGCGGAGCTATTCTTATCTTAGCGCTCATTAAGTATGCGCAGATCTCCAAAGCCATTGCACAGCAGCAGAGTTTCTCGCCACCACCAGAGGCTGTAACATCAATCATTGCGAGCTCTGAAACCTGGCCACGAGAGTTTCAAGCGATCGGTTCGCTCAAATCGGCACAAGGGGTAATGTTAAGTGCTGAAGAAGCAGGTGAGGTTACAGAGATTCTTTTTGAATCAGGGGAGCGTGTTGAGGGGGGGCAGGTTTTAGTAAAACTGGATACGAGTGAGGAAGAAGCGAACTTAAAAGGAGCGATCGCCGTTTTGGATCATATGAAGATCGCTTTTGATCGCGCCCAAAAACTTCGCTCAACAAAGGTAATGGCACAAGCAGAGCTTGATAGTGCCGAAGCACGTTTACGTGAAGCAACTGCGGCGGTTGATTCCTTGAAGGCAAATATCGCACGAAAGAAAATTATTGCACCCTTTTCAGGACGTGCGGGAATTAAGCAGGTCAATGTAGGGCAGTATCTTACGGCGGGAACTCCCGTGGTGCCGGTCTATTCACTCAGTTTGCTTTACGTTGATTTCTCACTTCCTCAACAAGCGGTCAGTGAAATTGAGATCGGCCAAAAAATTCATGTCGTTGTGGATGCGTATGCAGGAGAGATCTTTGAAGGAAAGCTTACGGCAATAAATCCACAGATTGATGCCAATACAAGAAATATTGAAATTCAGGGCACACTGAATAATCCTGACGAAAAGCTTCGCTCTGGTATGTTTGCTGAAGTTATTGTGGTGCTTTCAAAAGAAGACAAAGTTATCGCCGTTCCCTCATCAAGCGTTAACTACGCTCCTTATGGAGATACTGTGTATGTAATTGAGAAAATGAAGAATCCACAAGGAGCAGAGTATCTTGGGGTAAGACAGCAAGTGGTGAAGCTTGGTCGAAAGAAAGGTGACAAAGTAGTGCTTCTTTCTGGAATTAAAGAAGGAGAAGAAGTAGTATCCTCTGGGGCATTCAAACTCCGTCCGGGCGCTGCTGTCATTGTAAACAATTCCTTGCAACCAAAGCCAACAAATCAACCGTTTGATAGTTAGTATATGCGTTTTACAGATATATTCATTAAGCGCCCTGTTTTAGCGATCTGTTTTAACCTGTTGATACTTCTTGCGGGATATCAAGCGATTGTAAAACTCAATGTTCGGCAGTTTCCACGTAGTGATCTCGCGGTGGTAACGGTAAAGACAGCTTATGTCGGCGCGAGTCCTGATCTTGTTCGGGGATTTGTGACCACTCCGATTGAACGAGTGATCGCCAGTGCAGATGGAATCGATTATCTTGAATCTTCTAGCGCTCAAGGGATGAGCACGATTACAGCACATCTTCGTCTTAACTATGACACCAATGATGCACTGACCCAGATTCAATCGAAAGTAGCGCAAGTTCGAAATGACCTCCCTCCCGAAGCGGAATCACCAGTTATCAATGTTGAGACAAGTGATAACCGCTTTGCCTCAATGTATCTGAGTTTTTATTCCGAAGAGTTAGATCAAAACCAGATCACGGATTATCTCACTCGAGTGGTTCAACCCCAACTTTCCTCAATTGCAGGTGTGCAGCGAGCGGATATTCTCGGTGCACGAACTTTTGCGATGCGTATTTGGCTCAAACCCGATCGGATGGCGGCACTCGATATCAGTCCTGCCGATGTGCAGAGTGCGCTTGCTGCAAATAACTTTCTTTCTGCGGTGGGAAGCACTAAAGGCAACCTCGTTACGGTAAATCTTATTGCCAATACAGATTTGCAGACAAAGGAAGAGTTTGAAAATCTCGTAGTTCGTCGAGAAGGAAATACCCTTATTCATCTCGCTGATATCGCAGATGTTGTGCTTGGTGCTGAAAGCTACGATGAGGATGTGAAGTTTAATGGAGAGACTGCTACCTTTATGGGTATCTGGGTACTTCCAAATGCAAACTCTCTTGATGTGATTCAGGTAGTTCGCGATACGATCCCTGCCATTCAACAACGACTTCCCAGTGGAATGAAAGCGGGTATCCCATATGATGGGACAGCGTACATTCAAGACGCGCTTAATGAAGTAATAAAGACGCTCAGCGAAACAATCGTTATTGTAATTATCGTTATCTTTCTTTTTCTTGGTTCTTTGCGATCTGTTTTAGTTCCTGTGGTTGCTATTCCGCTTTCGCTCATTGGAGCTGCCGCGATGATGTATGCGTTTGGCTTTACGTTAAATCTCCTTACCTTATTGGCAATTGTTTTGGCGGTTGGATTGGTAGTTGATGATGCGATTGTAATGCTTGAAAACGTGGAACGGCACGTTGAAGAAGGTATGGATAAGTTTAATGCAGCAATAACTGCGGCGAGGGAACTTGTTGGGCCAACGATTGCGATGACGATTACTTTAGCGACGGTGTATGCTCCGATCGGGATTCAAGGCGGACTTACCGGCACATTGTTTCGAGAGTTTGCATTTACTCTTGCTGGAGCAGTGCTTATTTCGGGAGTCGTCGCACTGACTCTTTCTCCGATGATGGCCTCAAAGCTTGTCCGAGAAAAAGATGAGCAAACAAAACTAAAGAAAACAGTGGACCGTGTGTTTGAGCGGTTGCGGCATGCTTATGAACGAGGACTGACTCGAACGCTACAGTATCGACCTTCTGTCGTTACGGCGACGATTATGATTATCATCTGTATCTTCCCTTTTTACCTCTTTTCGACAAAGGAACTTGCGCCACGAGAGGATCAAGGAGTGTTGTTTTCAATTATCCAGGCCTCCCCAAACTCTTCTCTCGATCAAACTTTGGTCTACGCAAGTGAAGTAAACGCTAAATACAAAAGTTTTCCAGAGTATGAAAAAACCTTTGAGCTGACCCAACCAACATTTGGTTTTTCAGGCATGATCACTAAACCGTGGAGTGAACGAACAAGAACAGTGCAGGAGATGGAGCCGGAGGCTTGGGGGAAGATGGCTTCAATTCCAGGAATTCGCGCAATTGTTACCTCGCCATCGCCACTTCCTGGGGGGAGTGATTTTCCGATTGAGATGGTTATTTCCGGGACAGCGTCTCCTTCAGAGATCGTA
>CAZDIO010000072.1:0-23694 GCA_964505555.1 uncultured Bdellovibrionales bacterium | reverse complement strand
GATGTAGATGTAGATGTAGATGTAGATGTAGATGTAGAAGAAGTAGAACTCGTCGGTAATGGTGGTTCGGGATTTGTTGTTGAAGTTGATGTGGAAGTAGAGGTGGAAGTTGAAGTTGTAGGTTCCGCACTTATTCCTTGAGGATAAGCTCCTGCTGGTCCCACTTCTCGATATGCAGCTGCAACAACTTCAATCGGAATTCTTCCAACAAAAGGAATTGGAAGTATTGGAGTCATCTCCGCCTTCATCACTACCTCGATCGGATGATCGCGCATCAACAACTTCATATTTGTTTTGTCTGAATCTGAAGCAGTGCGAGGTCGTTTGAGGTGGCTCTTTGGGACTCCGTCATCCATATAGACATCGGTTGGACGAACAAGTACCGCATCAACCTGCGTGACGTTATCTTCAAGGGTAAAGGCTTTTAATTGGGCGGTGCTTCCTTCAGTGTGAGGGGAAAGAAGAGCAACAGTAGCAAAATTTACGGCGCGTTGTACGACCCGATCTCGTGAGTCTCTAAAAGTACAGTAATCCTTGTCTTCCGGAGCTGGAGGATCGGTGCAAGTAACACCAGAGATACCGATGATGTTTTTGTCTAGGCCAGGAATTTTTACAGCAAGTTGTAGACCATCGTGTGCTGCCTTTGTCAGTGTGGCCCGAATAGCTACATACCTTGCAAATTCTATGAAGGTGAAGAGAACGATAATAAAAACAGGAAGAGCAATCGCAAACTCAAGCATGCTCGCGCCACGATGAGAAAACAGATTCCTGTACTCCCCCCGTTTGGAGCGGGGGTTAAGAGGAGGATGTATAACCTGTTTTCTCATCGTGGTGGTTATGGGCAAAACGCAAGAGGGATCCAAGGTTCTATATCACAAGGAGAGGTTCCCGTTGTTCCTAATCTTCCCAAGGTATACGGACCAGTGACCTTCACTTTCATTGGAATATTGATTGCCGAGAAGAAACTTTCATATTGATAATCAATGGTGATAGTCACAATATTTCTTTCAAACTGTTGCTCAATTGGTCTTGGATCTGCCGGTGGAACAACCGGGGCAACGAACTCCGAGGTGATATTAAAAAGTCGACCACCTTGTCCATCTAATAACGGAAATCTATAATAATCTCTCATTAACGTATGTATCCTTCTTTGTACCTCAAGTTGGTTTGGAGCGATAAGCGCGTCCGGACTTGCAGGATCAAAAAGATCTTTCCAGTCAGCAGGAGTTACCTGTCCACCACCGGGTGCTGCAACATTATTTCCTTCGAGTTTATACACTGTCCCTGCAAGGCGCACTCCTTCATATGCTACCTGAACCAAATTCAGGTATGTTATTAGAGCGCGGCCTAAGTCGACAACTCCTACTATAAGTATAAGATAGAGAGGAATGACGAGAGCCAGCTCAATAAAAGCAATTGCTCGCTCATTATTGTCTGATTTAGAGATCAACTTTAAAAAACGCACTGTTAAAAACCTCCACACGCACAAGTCAACTGCACTAACATAACGCCTCTCTAGGTGTTCTTATGAGTCAAGCACAACGCGCTACTGTCAGGAGTGAACTCCTCCCACTGCACCCAAAAGAGATTAACATTCCATCGCAAGGAAGAATGGTTGCAAATTATACACAATGATAACATATCATTCTAGTTAGAAACAACAAATTCAACTAATATCAGTTAAGAAATCGGAAAGTGCGGGATATTGTATGAGAGGAGATCTCTCAATTCCTCAAAGACATTTCGATTGTGCGGATTTTTTCAAACTCACTAACTCCTACAGCTTCGAATCGATCCTGACACGGTAGTACTTAGATTATTAGTAACGTAACCCCCCGTATTCTCTATATCTATAAGGCATGCTTCTTGCAGATTTATGTTGTGGACACGGGCATTGCTTAGCGGAACGCGGATCCCCTGAAATCATTAAACGCAAGCATTTAGCCACGAGGTAATTAGTAACGGTCATTTCAATGAATAAGCGGATAACACTTTTAATAATTTCTTTGTTTCTGTTTCATGCAGAGGTGTTGTTTGCTGCAAGTGGGGGACTTGCTACCTCGGTAATTCTTTCTGATCAAATGCTGCCAGAAGGTGGAGGTGGAAGTAGTTCGGGAGGCTGGTGCGCGGATTCGGACTATGATGGAAGGTGTAACTCCGCAGATAATTGTCCGACAGTTTCTAACTCAAATCAGGCAAACGCAGATTCAGACAGTATGGGTGATGCGTGTGATGCGGATGATGACGGCGATGGAATTTTAGATCTGAACGATAATTGTCGTTTGCGATACAATGTTAATCAAATTGACATCGATGGAGATCTTCTCGGTGATGAGTGTGATGATGATCGAGAAAACGATGGCGTAATCAATAGTGTGGATAACTGTCCCTATGTGCATAATCCAAATCAGGAGAACGAAGATGGTGATGGGTTGGGAGATGTATGCGATCCGGCAATGGGAAGCCCGGTAACCGCTTCTGCTCTCTGTACTCCTCAACCCGGTCCATTTACTTTTGGGATGGTAGATTATCTTGATGTTTCCGGTTTAAGTAGTGTTGTTTCAGTCAGTGCTGGAAATATCGATGGTGTTGGTGGGCTCGATCTTGCAGCAATAGATCTCTCATTAGATTCTGTCATAACGCTGAAACTTTTTCTTAACAAAACAAGCACCCCAGGCCAATTTGAAATAAAACAACTTTCACTCCCAGGTCACCCTTTTAATCCACGAACCATTGTAAAGGTTGCAAATCTCGACGGGGTTGGGGGAGATGATCTTATTATTAGCTATGGTGAATTTGATTATCGAATCGGTGTTTATCGAAACTATAATTCAGGAACAAACACTTTTGGACGTGTTGATGCTCCGTACAAAGTAGGAACGACAAGCACCGCAGCGACGTACCCGATCGCCATTGATGTTGCTGACTTTAATGGCGACGGATCAAAAGATATCGTTACAGTTAATTTTCAAACTCGAAATCTCTCCGTTCTTACCAATAAAAATCTCGGTCCGACTCAGGATACTTTTAATGGAGCGGTAAATTTAAGTTTATCGAGTTTCACCGGTCTTGGTTTTCAAAATTCTGTTCATCGCCCGGTGTCTCTTGTTGCAGGAAATATTGATTGTGATGGAAGACCTGATCTCCTTCTTAGTTATAAAGATCAAAACTCCCGGGACGGAACGGCAGCAGTTCTCTATAATGCCTTTAGTGCTACTCCGGCATTTACTGTAGGTGAGGTCTATGGTGCTGAGGTTTTTCGAAATCCACTTTCGTTACTGCTTGAAGATTTAAATGGTGATTTTAAAAAGGACTTCATTATTTCAAACCAAGATGATCAGTCTCTGACGATTCTTTTTAATTCTAATAGTTGTTCCACCGCGGCTGCACACGCTCCGGTGACGATGTTTCTTGCGGGGCTTGATGGCGGGGTAAGTGGAGGGGTTGCCTCAAACGATCCTCTCGGCTTACCGACACGACCATGGTCTTTAGCTTCAGGGGATCTTGATAGTGATGGCGATATCGATCTTATCGCCTCAAGTGGTGCTCAGGGAATTCCTACAATAGCATTTATAGAAAACGACAGTCATGGAAATTTCCCAGCAAGTGCAAACCAACAAACGCTGTGCATGAACCAGGTGTCTCCATATCCGATTGTTTCAGGGAATTTTAACGGCGATGAGAAGATCGATCTCGTATCAGCAGATCCGGGAGATCTTGACCCTTCTGGAAATCGGGGAGGAGTGACCTTTCTTTTTAATGATTCTACGATTGAAGGTGATGGCGATTGTGACAATGATAACGACGTTGATCTTGAAGATTTCGCTCTCTTTTCAAATTGTTTTACTGGACCAACTGGTGGGCCGGTGACAGGGCAGTGCCTCTGTGCTGATCTTGATGGGGATACGAACGTTGATTTAGATGATTATAATATGCTTAACGAGATATTTCTTGGACCAAATCCAAATTATCCCCGTTCACTAACTACAAGCGCAGTCTCTCCTCCAAGTGTGGAGCTTTCCTGGGTTGACCAATCGACGATTGAAGATGGTTTCGTTATCGAACGCTCAGACGGAACAGAGAGTAGATATTTGTATGCTTCCTACAACAATCAAACATTTCGTGACGTGACCGTCGTTCCGGGAACAACGTACCGCTACACTGTTCGTGCGTATAATGAAAGTGGACAATCTCTTCTATCAAATATAATCGATGTCGCAGTTCCAATTGATAACGGAAATGGCAGCTATACGGTGTATCTTGATAGTCCAAGGGAAGATGGTTCGGTTTATTATAATGGGAGCTGGCAGAAAGATACCACTCGAGCGACTCTCGAGATGGGAAAACGAGCCGATCTTAACTGGATTGTAAATCGTTCGTATGTCGAGTGGGATATCTCAGCGATGCCTGACAATGCTCAGATCCTTGATGTTAACTTTGTTTATAACGGTGGATATCAAGTGGATTGTGAGATTAAAAGAATTACCTCCCGACCATCGCAAGTCGGAGCAGAGATCACTTATGGAAATATATCAAGCGCTCTTCGCTATTATACGCCAGGAATCTTTCCGCAAAATGGGTTAAACAGTTTTAACCTTGGAGCGACTGCACGAAGTGATCTTCAGGCAAAACTTCCTGCAGGATGGTTCGCCATCGGAATGCGAAGTCGCTTCGAAGGCACAAGCGCAGGCTCATGGATAAACTCAACAGAAAACAGCGCTGTAGGAACCAAGCCTACGCTTGTGATTACTTACGATCCAACTCCTTAGAATAACAAGCTCATTCTAAGACAAAGAATGCACTTGACCTGTCGTTGCGAGCCGGGAGGCCCGGCCGCCGGGCGGAGCGAAGCAATCTCGAACCCTCATTGGCAATATGAGATTGCTTCGCTCCGCTCGCAACGAGAGGTGTTTTTGTTTTACCCCGAAACTCTGAGTAGAACGGCTCTTACAAGTATGCAGAAATATCTTCCTCTTGCGAAGGCTAGGGGATTTGAGTAAGAGCGGGCTATGAAAACTCTTCCATTACTTGTTTGTTTTGTAGTTCTGTTCTCCCCGCTTTGTGCCTCTGCAGAGTATATTCAACTTACGACCACGGTCGATACCATTGAGATAGCTCCTGATGGATCAGCAAAAACGGTAGTGATTGTAAAAAACACCGGTGACGAAGCAGCGCATGCGGTGGAAGTCTCTGCTCGCTTGGCTGAGAACTTTACTGCTTCGCCAATACGGTTTGGGATAATTGAACCGGGAAAAGAGGTCAGTGATTCACTTCAGGTTTCTTACGCCGGTTCAAAACCTGGAACTTTTCCTGCGTCACTTCTTGTTGATTATGCAGATGCGCAAGGGTATCGATTCTCTGCGGTAGTTCCGTTTTTTGTTTTTGTCGGCGAAAACCCCGGAGTATCGCAAGTGTCGGCAACGGGAAAGGCGGTCACTATTTCTAAGGGATCAACGGGAACTCTTGAGTTCATGGTACGAAATACAGACACCAAGCTACATAAGGTAACAGCGCAACTGGTCCTTCCTCGTGAACTTGCTGCTGATGATGGGAGAGAGATTATCGAACTTGAACCTACCTCGGCAAAAAATGTAACGTTTCGCATCAAAGAGATCGGAGCTCTTTCGGGGAGTAATTATGTTGTTGCTCTTCATGTTCGCTATGAAGAGGGAGAGCGGAGTTTTGGAAGCAATTCTACGGTAGAAGTTGCTATCAAAGAACCACCTTCGCTCTATATCTATGCCACGTTCTTAGCTATCGGCGGTGCGCTTTTGTTTGCGTTCTTTTCGTTAGTGCGGCGGAAAAGATCGAAAGCGTAATGATCAACAAACTACACAGTGCAAGGATTTGACCGACCCGACCCGCAAGTGTGGGGCCATATTTGAGTGTCACGACCTCACCTTGAGGATAGAGAAGGAGGAAGTTTGGAGTAACATGGTATATCTGTTCACCGCTTAAAGACTTCCATCCTGGATGATACGAGAAGCGAACGATATGAGGTTTCCCAGGACACGATGTTTTGAAGGTAAAGCTCTCCTGATTGTTTTCTAATTCCTCCAAGACACAATTTGCATTGTCGATTCGTTCTGATGAGATCTCACTTAATTCAGAAACATTCTTGCCCTTAAAAGCTTTTGAAAACACCAAGGGAATTGAGGCTCGTTCTATCGATTTGAATGTTTTATGAAGGAGATCTACGCCATTTTCTTTGCCGACATAGTGCAGTGGAGCAAAGTCTGGCACTTCAACATAGTTCCACCGCTTGATTCGCCTTGAATACAACTGGATCTTCTCTCCAGGTTCCCAGCCAATTTCGAAGAGCAGTTCAAATACGTCATTAAGAATTGCCGCCTCGGTTCTTGATGTCTTTAAAATATATTGCACGTTTAAAAGTTCAGACAGAAGCGAAAGTCGCTTTGGATCTCCAGAGGCGATCCCTTCGTAGAAGAAGAGATTCACGGCGGTAAAGGAGAGAGAATAAAACCCCTGTGTTCCAGTGGAGAGAACTGGTTTGTTTATATAAATGGGGAGGATATCTGAAAGAAACGGTCCTGCAACTGCTTTGATCAGTTTTGAGTCGTAGAGCATCATCGTTGAGAGTCTTCCTTCGTTTGGGTAAGAGGCTACTTGGTTCATTACTTCGATAAATGGTTGATAGAGTTCATGAGCTTCCAGGCCAGAGAAGTTTTGCTCTGCCCATTGGGGAAGAATTTTCGTAGAGGTAAAAATTCTTCCATGAACCAAAAGACCAAGAAGGAGTAATACAATCGCTCGCCATTCGACGTCTGTTTTTTCAAGGAGGTGTGATAAGCCATACGCTCCAAGTGCTCCCAGATAGAGAAGGTAGACAGGAAGATAGCGATCGAGGACTGGTAGTTTCCCAAAGTAGTTTGAAAGGAGAGAGAGGACAAGAAATCCACCGGTTAAAAGCATTCCTTGGAGGAGAAGAAAGCCACTTTGTTCTCGTCTTTTAAAAATAAAGGGAAGACCAAGGAAGGAGAGGAAAAACACACCCTGATGGAATGGCTCAAAGAAATTAAGATAGAACTTCCAGTCAACAGTTTTACTAATTTTTGGAGAGTAGGAAAAATCGGTGTCAAAAAAAAGAGGAAGAGCCCAAAAACTAAAAAGCGCATATCCAAGAAAGAGTGAAATAAAGATCTTGGTAAAGGCGGTTTTTCGAAGTGGATGGAAGACAAAGTATATCCCACTTATTAAAAAACTAAGCAGCGGTACAAGCATTCCGTGACTCAAGCAGGAAATTCCAAGTACAAATCCAGCAGAGATCGCACCTCGAATGTTCCGATGATGTTCGATTGAGGAAAACAGCATTCCTAGGAAGATAAAGAAAAGAGCGATCGCAAAAGTGCTTGAAAACTGTCCGGAGAGATTATCAAGAACATAGAACCCGGAGTGAAAGTTGTGCTCAGTAAACATCAATCCGGTTGCAGCCAGTGCTGCAAGGGCAGGGCCGGGAAAGGGAAGACGGAGCCGCTTACAGAAGAAATACAAACTATAGGGGATGAGGAGCATGTACCCAAGCACAGACAATTTAAAGGCGATCTTAAATGGGATCACAAAGCCAAGCAGTGCTGGTAAGAGAAAAGGAAAGGGGAAGTAATACTGAAGAAGCGGGTAGCCCATAAGCAGATCGTTTGACCAACAGAGGATTTCGCCTTTGGGAAGGCATTGATGGTGAAGGTACCACGCATAGTAATAGTGTGCGGTGGTGTCGCCACCGACAAGTTGAGTATTTAATAACAATCGTGAAAGGGGGATGTAGTGGAGATAGAGAAGGAGGATGCTCAGTAAAACAACGCTGTTACAAACTCGAATGACCGCTTTTTCTTCGAAATTAAGAATTTTCATCGGTAGGAAGTCGTTTTCCGACTTGGTCAGAGTCTGAAAATGAAAGGAGACGACCTTCTTCATGTTCAGAGAGCATGACACTTGCTAAAAAACGAAAATACGCCCAAAAGCCAGCAAGACCCGCATTGAATTCCTTTGTGGAGAGTCTTCTTTCTGTCATTATTTTTCGTCGTTTTTTCAACATCGAACCAAGGAAGGGAAGAGCCTTGAGCTTTGAGCTGAAAATTATCGGTGTTCGATAGACAAGTGAAAGTGCCAGGAGACCACATTCATGGAGGAAAAATAGATGAAGTGAGGTAAGAAATTGTGAGAGAGTCATATTCTTTACCATCGAGAGATAGTAGTTTCGAAACGCTCGATCGTAGAGTGGACCGTGTTTGATGAGCCCACTTTTTACTGAGTATCGCCATACATGGGTAGCGCGAGCGGACGGCACATACATACATCTCCATCCTAGCCACCGCGCTCGAATTTGAAGATCATGCTCATCGTAGTAGGTAAAAAAATCTTCATCAAAATACTCTTTACCATTTTTTCCTGAATAACTGAGCTCTTCAAGCATTTTTTTGCGATACATGGAGTAGGCACCAATGACTCCAAACACCTCTGATGGTTCCTCCGTAACACCCCGAGCCTGTCCGGCCCGGTGTGCGGTTGCAAAAAGGTGTTTGAAACATACCGTTCCTACAGAATCAATTACGGCAGTATTTGAACTGCGAACGGCAAGAGGGGCAGCCATTCCAACTTGTGGATCTGAAAATGGTTTGAGGATCTGTTCGATGAAATCCTTCTCTAGGACGACATCAGGATTCATTCCTAAAATAAACTCTCCCTGACATGCTCGAATTCCAACATTCATTCCTCCGCAATATCCGAGATTGTTATCGTTTCGAATTATGCGCAGACGTTTATCAGTAGAGAATAAACTTGCTACTGGTTCAATACTTCCATCTTCAGAGCCGTTATCAACTAACACGAGCTCCACATTTCGGTGAGTTTGAGAAAATACACTCTCGATGGCTTGACGAAGTTGCGTCCCTCCATTCCAGTTGAGAATCAGTATTGAAACTAAAGAATCAGATAAACCCATTTTGTCCATGGTGGATTGTTAAGAAAAGCACTCCCTCTCCTATGCCTTATTAAGGAGCATTTTAGAATGACAAAAGTGATCTAAATGAAATGATCACAGCAGAAGTAAAAAGAAAAAAACATTCTTGGCTATTTTATTGATATTTTACAGGAATCTTGTTGTCTGCGAAACCTTTCTGTTTTGGGCGAGGTTGAAGTTTTTTTGTAGTCGGAGGCGCTGTTTTCTCTGTGCCTCTGTGCCTCTGTGCCTCTGTGGTTTAATAAAAAAGGCTTCAGAAGTTTTATAGAACCCCTGCAGCGGGAATGCTTCTTTGTCGTTATAGAGAGGATAGCCGTTGGATAAGGCAGCGAAAGATTCTTCGTGCTTCAAAACTAATTGAACCCTCCCGTCCACAGTCTGCGTACAAGAGAAAAGGTTTATCTTCAACAAACACTGGGGAGAGAGCGTAGCAGGGTGCTCCAAACGGTGAGTCATCATGGAGGGGATGATTATTAAATGACTTCAAAACGGGAGTAGCTTTTGCTAACGGAGAAGTTACGGGATCTATAGAGAGTGTTTCTCCCGGAGTTAAACCAGTCCCTAAAGCACGCTCAATAAATACTGAGGCTTTGTTATGAGAAACGACGATCAGCGCAGCTCGTTGAAAGTGACCTTCCTCGGTTAGTTTTTTAAGGACTTCATCAAGGATCCCCTCAAGAGTTTTCACCCCATCATAAAGGTGAGCTATCTCGTTTGTGGCCCGATTTAGAGAAGCGCTGGAAAAGAGAGAGGGAACAGAGATGTAGTCAACGGTGCTGGGTTTTAAAAGTGCATTGATATCTTCATCGATAGAGGCGGCTAATTCATCTTCGATAATGAATACGGGTGGACCGCCAAAGGTATTAGGCGGCGGATAATTAGTTTCTTCTAAACTTTTGGGAACTTGTGCGGGCACTTGAAGCAAGAGGAGGGAGTGAATCTCATCATCCAGAGAGAGTGCTAATTGAGGAAGTGACTTCTCATGGCTATCGTTATTAATATTTTTACTGCGGATATTTAGATTCTGTAACGTTTCTATTTGGAGATCGAGGTCCTCTTTTTCTTCTTCTCTTTCCTCATCCTTACTCTCTTCTTCTTCTTCTTCTTCTTCAAATTCCTCCTCCTCAAATTCCTCTTCGAACTCCTCCTCAAAACTCTCTTCGTCTTCCTCACTCTGATCGAGTACCTCTTCCACTCCGTGTTCAAGAAAATATCCACATGCTTTAAAGAGGGCTGCATAACGGTCGTGTGGTATTTGTAAAAGTCGAAATGAACTGGCAACCGGAAGATCTTTGTCAGGTGAATATTTCTCCCATTTATGCATTTCAAACGCATCAACAAATTCAATGGCGGCTTCTACAATGTAGCGCAGCGCTCGTCGTTCAGGGGCTTTGGTGGTAAGTTCACGATCGAGTGCAAAGAGTAATGATTCAGGGAAACCACTTGCTTTTAAGTAAGCGTTTTGTACCGTGCGCACATCAAAATGATGGTCTGCTGCAAGCTTGTAGTAAATAACCGCTCGACTTTTATCCTGTGCAAGCTCTACAAAACGCTCCCCAAGATGTGAGCAAGCTATTAAATATCCAACGTTTGAAACAAGTCCGACAACAAACGCATCTTCTGATAGATCTGCGCGTATGGTTTTAGCAATCATCGATGAAATATACGCGGTGTAATATGACTTCTGACGGAGTGTTTCAAAACGTTCGACTACGGAATCCTTTGTGAGTTGGGGATGGGTGTCAAGCGTATCTAGTGCTTCAATGGTGTGAGTTGAGCCGAGTCGAACAAGGATCAGGCGGGGGTTGGTGACGATACTTCGGCCCTTGGTTAAAAAGGTGGAGTTTGCTCCTTTTAAAAGCTCAAGAAAAATTACCGGATCTTTTGAAATCAGTTTTGCTAAAGCATCAATGCGAATTGATCGATCCCCGGCAAGTTCTCGAGCTTCCCGAAGTGTGGAGAGATCGGGGGGGAGTGGCAACGAAATCAAGCTTCGTAAAGGGGTGTGTCCCTCAGGAGGTGGCAGAGAGTTTATTTCAGGGTTTGAGTTTTTTTGCATTAGTATGTAATTTCAACTACTTAGGGAACGCTAATGACAATGTTTTCCTGACTCTTACTCGACAGATCTTGGGATTTTCTTGAGGGGATAATAGGCGTTCTTCTAATGAATTAAGGGAGTTAGGCAAGAAACCGGAGGAGTTATGAGCACCGAAACTGCGACACGAATTGAACGGGATTCCATGGGGGAAATGAAAGTTCCCACAAGCGCCTACTACGGCGCCCAGACGCAGCGTGCGGTTGAGAACTTTCCGATTAGCGATCTTCGCTTTCCACGATCAATGATCCAAGCGTTGGGAATTATCAAAGGTGCTGCAGCGACAACAAATCGCGCTTTGGGGCTTCTCGATGAAAAGCGAGCTGAGTTTATTATCCAAGCTGCCTTTGAAGTCGAGCGTGGTGAGCTTGATGAGCAGTTTGTGCTCGATATTTTTCAGACCGGCTCTGGAACTTCTACGAACATGAACGCAAACGAGGTGATCTCCCACCGCGCGAAGGAGCTTGCGGGAGGGCAACTTACGTTTCATCCAAATGATCATGTGAACATGAGTCAGTCATCAAATGATGTTATTCCCACCGCGATTCATGTGGCCGGAGTGTTGCAGATAAAAGAGTTTCTTCTTCCCGCACTAGATGAGCTGTATCAAGCGCTTGCAAAGAAGGCAGAAGAGTTTGATGGGATTGTAAAAACAGGGCGAACCCATCTTCAAGATGCTACCCCAATTCGTCTCGGTCAGGAGTTTAGTGGGTATGCAAGTCAGGTGTTCTATGGAAAGGAGCGCATTGAGCGTTCGCTGGTAACACTTCTTGAGCTTCCGATCGGAGGAACGGCGGTAGGAACAGGGGTCAACACGCACCCACATTTTGCAAAAAACATTATTGAAGAGATTACCCGAAGAACGGGGATCTCCTTTGTTGAAGCGGCAAATCACTTTGAAGCCCAAGCGGCAAAAAATGCGATCACTGAGATGAGTGGGCAGTTTAAAGTGCTTGCGTGCAGTTTTTCTAAGATCGGAAACGATCTCCGCTTTCTTGCTTCCGGACCACGGTGCGGATTTGGTGAGCTCTATCTTCCGGAAGTTCAGCCAGGCTCATCAATTATGCCAGCGAAGGTAAATCCAGTAATTATTGAGTCGCTGTTAATGGTGGTAGCGCAAGTTATTGGAAATGATACTACGATAACCTATTGCGATCACAGTGGTGGGAACTTTGAATTAAATGTGATGATGCCGGTGATGGCGTATAATTTCTTACAATCTGTAGATCTTCTTGCTACCGGTTCAAGAAATTTCTCACGACGGTGTGTTGAAGGAATTAAGCCAAACATTAAACGTATTGATGAACTTGCAGAGGCAAATATCTCTACCGTAACCGCGCTTGCTCCAAAGATCGGATATGACAAGGCCGCAGCAATAGCGAAAGAAGCCTATCAGACCGGAGAATCTGTTCGCCAGGTTGCAGCGCGACATCAGGTGCTCTCTGAAGAGGAGCTTGATCAGATCCTTGATCTGATGAGCATGACAAAGCCGGGATTATGAGGAAGTGCTCAGTTCTTTTTGTTTGTTTAGGAAATATCTGTCGCTCTCCGGTGGCTGCGGGGGTGTTTAAGAATTTGGTAAAAGAGCGTGGACTAGAAGAGCATTTTGTCATTGACTCCTGTGGAACCGGAGCTTGGCATGAAGGACAGGGGGCTCATCCGGAGACCGTCCGGATTGCTAGAAAGCGGGGGGTTATCCTTACTGACCACTCTGCTCGACAGGTGAGAAAGGAAGATTTTTCAGAATTTAATATCATCGTTGCCATGGACCGAAGTAACCTTCGAGATCTGGAGCGGTTTTCAGAGAGTGCGGCGGTGAGGCTTTTTTGTCTTCGTGAGTTTGACCCGGCTGATACCGAACCGGATGTGCCGGATCCTTTTTCTGGTGGCCGTGATGGATTTGAATTAGTTCACGATATCATCTCTAGGTCTTGTGAGAATCTCCTCAACGAGCTCGTTTCTGAGCTAAAAAAATAGTTCAATAAATCTCATTAAGCTAAGGCGAGGGCGACACCGCTTGCAACCGAGTCAATCGGCTGCGCAACCCAAGATAGTGTCGCCCCGCTTTAATTCCTCGTTCCGGGAAGTTAGGAAGCAGAACCAGCCGGTACCGCTTGGTTTCGAGCGATCAGTTGATCGACGATGTTTGGTCGGAAACCCTGAACTTTATCCAAGATCCCCAGTTCCAGGTTGTCTAGGCGCACGAACTCGCCGTCGCCCCCTACGTCATCAGGTTCCAGGTCGTTACTCTCTGCGTCCTCAACAGATATCGCGAATGCCATTTTTTCATTCCCGAGGAGGAGCTTGAACTCCTGGACCGTTTGCCGAACGCACTTCGAGAGGACGGTCACACAGCTGCAAACTGTCACGTTGTGTCTGAAGGTTTCCCTTTGAAGAACGTCGCTCGGTACCATCCTCAGAACATCTTCAAAAGTCATTCGAGTGGTTCCATACTCGAAGATGACTGCTCCCTCATCAACGGAGGCGAGGATAGCCACTCCTCTCATTCTTGCCCGAGTTACTTTTCCCAACGCTTGCATGTTTACTGCGCTCCTTATGATTACAGTTCCCGCGCTCTCTCACTAAAAACGGCTCCACAACCGTCTCGCAAAAATAAGCCCTGTATGACGGCTTGTTCTTGAAAGACGGTTGTAGTTGTTTTTAGCAAGAAGGCTTTCAACGATGAACTTTCAACGGTGCAATTTTAACGGTGCAATTGACGACAGGTAAGATCGAACCTTAATCTAAAACCCAATTGCGATGTCAGCACCTCAAATCTGAAATAGGTTGAGGTGCCTTGCTTAATTCTTCCGGTATAAAAGGATCAAAGATCAAATGAAAAAAGAAAGAGGCAGCATCTCCTCAAAGGCATAGGGAAGAAACGGATGTAATTTTCTAAAAGTAACCGCCTGACGTGGCAGTTTGCTCTCTCTCGTAAAGGGAATTGTAGCTGTTTTTTTGGGGTTTTGTCTAGGTCTTACCATTGAAAACAAAAACCCCCTGTCGTTGCGGGCGAAGCGAAGAAATCTCGAACCCTTATCGGCAATATGAGATTGCTTCGCTTCGCCCGGCGGCCGGGCCTCCCGGCTCGCAACGACAGGGAGGGGTGACCAGTTGACTTTCTAGCTCGCAACGACAGGGGTAGAATTACCCACCCCGCACCTTTTTCACTGCTTGAGCTAGGATATTTACAGCAGTCTCGACCTCCTCCTCTGTCGTAAAACGCCCAAGACCTATTCGGATACTGCTGTGAGCACGGTTCTTATTTCCTAGTGCCGAGACTACATATGAGGGTGCAGAGCTTCCTGACATGCAAGCTGAACTGATAGAAAGAGCAAGTTTCGAATGCACCTCAGCAAGTAACTTCGTATTTTCTACCCCTTCAAAGGAGATATTTAAGTTTCCAGGAATGCGTTTTTCAAGTGAGCCGTTTACTTCTATCCCTAAAACCTCTCGTTGAAGTGATGAAAGAAGTTTGAAGGAAAGTAAGGTGAGTCGTTTCTTCTCGCTTTCAAGCACCTCCTTTGATATCGCACATGCCGCTCCAAATCCTACAATTCCTGGAACATTTAATGAACCTGATCGAAGTCCCTGTTCGTGACCCCCACCAAAAAAGAGTGGTTTAAGCGGTGTTCCTCGTTTTACATACAAAGCACCAATTCCTTTTGGGCCGTAGAGTTTATGTGCAGAGATGGAGAGAAGATCAACATTTAATTGTCTTACATCTACCAGGACCCTCCCAACTGCTTGAACAGCGTCGGTGTGAAAGAGCGCTCTTTCTTGCTTGGTAAGTCGAGAGAGTTTTTCAATCTCCTGAATTACGCCGATCTCGTTATTGGCAAGCATCACAGAGACAAAGAAAGGCTTCTCCTGAAGCGCAGATAAGAAGTCATCCTCTCGGAGTAAGCCATCACTTTCAACCGGTAAAAGAGTAACAGCAGCACCTTCTTCTTGAAGATTATGAAGAGGATCTAAAACGGCCTTATGCTCTGTTACTACGGAGAGAAACCGACAAGGAAGGGTGGGGGAGTGTTTTTTTCGTGATTGATATGCCCCAATAATTGCTAAATTATTTGATTCTGTTCCCCCGCTGGTAAAGAGGATCTCTTCTGGGGTAGCACCGATAAGCTCTGCAACCTGTTCCCGAGCGATCTGCACAAGCTCCTCAGCATGCCAACCATAAGCATGGGTCTTACTTGCTGGGTTTCCAAAGTGTGTTTTAAAAACAGGAAGCATCGCCTCGAGCACTTGGGGGTCGATCGGGGTGGTGGCGTTGTTATCGAGGTAGATTGGGAGTTTCATTTTAAAATAAAATCAATACAGCCGCCGTCCTGTCGTTGCGAGCCCGGCGGCCTCCCGGCTCGCAACGACAGGACGGATCCTAGTCTTTGTTAATAACTAACTCAATGCCAACATCCGCTCTAACGGTATCAATGCTTTTTTTCTTGTCTCCTCATCAACCGTAATTTCAGGTTGCTCCGTTTCTAGACACCGAGCCAGTTTTTCAAGGGTGTTTAGTCTCATAAAGGGGCACTCATGACAGGAGCAACCATCGTCCATGAGGACCGGGAAGAATTCCTTCTCAGGGCAAGCTTTCTTCATCTGATGAATAATTCCTGATTCGGTAAGGATAATGAACCTTTTTTCAGGAGAGGTTTTTACATAATTTAAAAGTGCTGTGGTGGAGCCGATAAAATCGGCAAGATCGAGCACACTCTCTGGGCACTCGGGGTGTGCGATGATTTTTGCCGATGGTTGTCTTGCTTTTAGTTTTGTCACTTGTCTGACATCGAATGTTTCATGGACGATACAAGACCCCTCCCAGAGGAGCATCTTTCGACCGGTTTTTTTCATGAGGTATCTTCCGAGATGACGATCGGGTGCAAAGATAATTGGCTGCTCAAGAGGAATAGAGCGGATGATCTTCTCTGCGTTTGAGGAAGTACAGAGCACATCACTAAGAGCTTTAACTTTAGCGCTGCAATTTACATACGTTACTACATAATGATCGGGATGGGCGTTAATAAATTCTTCAAATTTATCGGCAGGGCAGTTATCAGCAAGCGAGCACCCTGCCTGAAGGTCCGGGACTAAGACCTTTTTTGTTGGACTTAAGATCTTTGCGGTTTCAGCCATAAAGACGACGCCTGCAAAAACGATAATATCTGCTTCTGTTTTTGCTGCCTCCTGAGAAAGACCAAGGCTGTCTCCGATAAAGTCAGCAACATCTTGAATCTGACTCTCTTGGTAATAATGGGCAAGGATCACCGCGTTTTTCTTACGCTTTAATCGAGAGATTTTTTCCTGAATACTTTCTTCGAGGGAGGCGCCTGAGTCTCCACCAAGAGAATCTTCACGAAATGTTTCTTCACGAAATGTTGTAGTGTGCACTTCCATGACAGTAGATAGTTTCTAACTCCTATTCGTATGGTAATAATCACGCAGATGAAAGTCAATTTTCTAACTTGGATACCGTTATGAAGAAGATCGCCATACATGTAGTCGTTTCAGGAAGAGTTCAGGGAGTGTTTTTTAGAGATTCTACTCGTCGTCTTGCGCATTCTCTCGGTATAAAAGGATGGGTAAGAAACCTTCCTGATGGAAGGGTCGAGGCGTTATTTGAAGGTGAAGAAGATGCAGTAAGAAAGATAGTCGAATTTGTTAAACACGGTCCTGAACGTGCTCAGGTCAACGGTGTTGAAGAACGCGAAGAGCAATTTAGCAGCTCCCACTCAACGTTTGAAATACGTTAGATTTTACTCCCATCCCTCTTTTCTTGTCACGACTTCCCCAGAACATCTATTCTATTGCGCGCTAATTCCTATTGCATTCTGCTTCTCTTTCGCCCCCTCTCTTCTACTCTGCAAAAATTAGCACATTTTGAGCAAAGTGTTTCCTAAGATTTAGCGTTTCTGATCTTTTTTTCCCCTGTTGGCACCAAGTGTTACCTCGGTTTTTCACCATTCCGACTCCTCTTCTGAAGGGTTCAATTTTACATTTTTTGGGAAGTTATGGTTCGGGGTTTACGCTCCAGTCATTGGTTTTCCGTATTTTTTTTCCTTCTCTTGCAAGTTGGATCGAACGTGGCTGCCCAGGAGTTTGATCTAAAGGGAACTACCCTCGGATCCTCTGGAGAAGGAAAAGGACTCTCCTTTGTTCTCCAGCCAGGAAACAGAGCGGCGGTTTCATTTTTTCATGAATCAACAAATTCCCTTCGATACAGCGAAGCAATTGGTGCAAGTATCTCTACCACCATCGTTGATAGTACTCTTTCTCTCCCTTCAGATACCGCACTTTCCTTTGTGCACGGGGTGCCGCACATCATCTATTACGACCAGGCGCAAAATAAACTCCTCCATGCGTATCGGACGCATGGAGTGTGGAGTAAGGAGATTATTGATAGTTCAGGAAACGCTGGTGGCGCTCCTGCGGTAATCCCCTGTGGAATCTATCTCTGTATTAGCTACTATGATGCAGCAAACAAAGACCTTCGTTTTGTAAAAGGACGAACGGGCGAGTGGTCTCCCGTAACGGTTGAGGCTTCTTCGGCTGATATCGGGTCATCAAGCAGTATTACTCTAAACCCTTCTGGAAATGTTGTGATCGCTTATTATGATGCGACGAATAAAAAACCTAAACTGGCTTTACAAAACAGCAGTGGTCAGTGGAGCATCGAATCCCTTCCTTCTCCGAATTCTCCCGGCGCTCAATTTGGATTGTGGCCAAGTGTTGCTATCTCCTCAGATGGAACGATCCACGTTGTGGCAAGTGAGAGTAAGCTCTCAGATACGACAACAAACGATGGAGAGCTTTGGTATGCAAGTAAGTCTCCTAGTGGGGTGTGGACCGTAGAAGATATCGAGTGGCCATATGTTGGAGGATATCCGAGTATTGTCATTGGTCAATCGGGGAAACCGATTTTTGCTTACCGGTATCTTCGTCATAGCGGGCTAAAACGTGGCGCTGTTTTTGTACGAGAACGACATGGAGCAGAGAGCTGGAGTTGGCAGGAGCTCAATGCCCCTGGTTCTGGTTTCTATAAATATCTACGAAATAATTTACAGCTTAACCAATGGGGAGAGCCAGTAATTGTCTCTGCGTTTGAACGGGATGCAGATCAAAGTGGAGGAGCTTCTCGTGGGTTTCAAATCTTTGGACCACAAGACTTAGATGGTGACGGTATCTCTGACAGTCGAGAGGTAGCGACAAGTAAAACTGATGCTGATAGTGACGATGATGGGGTTTTAGATGGAGAAGAGGTCCTTGTTTCTGGTACAAACCCGCTAGCAAGGGATAGTGATGGAGATGGGGTGTTTGATGCTGTTGATATTGACCCTTTGCGAAATGATTCTGGAAACCGGATTGTTGATGGCTCTTTTGATCGTCTCGTTACTGACCCCTGGATGCCGATTGGACGACCGAGTATTTTTGAAAAATCAACAGCACAGACGGTACAAGGAACACGCAGTATGCGTGTGGTCAGCGCCGGAGGAGATTCTGGTATTGAACAGAGAGAGCTTTCTCGTTCTCAAAATGCAAATAACTCTCTTGCTCTTCGCTACCGTCGGATAAGTGGAAATGTAACGATTCAACTAAAATGGGGAGCTACAACGTTAGTCACCTTTACTGACTCCACAAGTTCTGCGTGGCAGAGTTTTACAAGACAAGTAAGTAGTCCCGCCACTGCAAACGATCTGCGCTTGATCGTAACGACGAGCGGAGAGATGTATCTCGATGATGCATCGCTTTTTGTAAATGGAGGATCGGGAAATAGCAGTTCAGCCACAAGCAGCTCATCGTTTTCAAATAGCTCTGGAGCAAGCTCATCGAGTAGTGGAAGTAATAGCTCCTCAAGCAATAGCTCTTCAACAAGCAACTCTTCAAGTTCGAGTTCTCAGGGGAGCTCGTCAAGCGCTCCCTCAAACCCCTCGCCAGACCCGGGAGTTGATACGGATAATGACGGTATTAATGACAACATTGATCCCGATGATGATAACGATGGACTAACGGATATCGAGGAAGCGGGAATGAGAACAGATCCAAAGAAAGTTGATACCGATAAAGATGCCGTAGCCGATGGGCAAGAGGTTACCGATAAAACAAACCCACTCGATCGGGGAAGCGTGCTTGCAGTGCTGGGAACTACGATCTGTAGTGAGTGGAATACCGTTTTAAGCGAAACCTTTAATGTGCTTGAGCATGTAAATATAGGTGAGAGTACGCTTCGAGTAACCGTTTCTCTCTACGATATGCAAGGGGTCGTTCGTAATCGAAAACAGTTTCAGATAGCACCAGGGCAGGAGCAGGATGTTCTTGTTCATGAGATGTCAAAATCAGTCGGAAAAACATTTGGAAAAGTTTGCTCAAATCACAATGGGATGAAAGGAGACCTTGATGGGCGGATGGTTTATTACAAAACAGCTCCGACTAACCAATTAAATTATCAGTTTGCCCTTGCGCTTCCTTTCTCGAACGGGAAAAAGGGGGTACAGTTTGTTCCCTTTAATACCTTTCAACCAAGCGCTGATCCTGCTGACGCACGAAATTTTGTTGCAAACTGGATTCAGATTACAAATCTCAGCAACAAAACATCACGTGGAGTGCTCACTTTTTATGACCAGAACGGGAGAACGCTAGGAGTAAAATCGGTAAATCTTGGAAAAGGTGCAAGAAAGGATTATGCCGCGCATCTTTGGGGAGCACAAAAGGTGGGGGTGGTAAAATGGGCTCCAGCAGATAGCACCATTTCCCATCAGGTAAGAAATATGCGCTATCTGTATGACAATCCTCATGCCGCAAATAGTTTTGAAACGGCCTTTCAAGTTGAAGGATTAGTTGGAAATGGACAAGAGCAATCGGTTCTTCTTGCCCCGGATCAACAGACAACCGCAGTTCTGGAATTAATCAATACAAAGAATACAGAAGTTCGAGCCTCTGTGAAGTTTTATACAGAGTCTGGTGTGCGAAAGAAAAGTTTTGAGTTTACTTTAAAACCTTACGCAACTCGGCACATTATTGCCGATAGTATCCTTCGCAGTGAGAGAGGTTTTGTTACGATTCACGGCGCGCAAGTTTCTAGTGTTATTGCAGTGGGTATGCACTATGTCAAAAATGCTGCGGGAGGTGTTACCTCAATGTATGGCACGCACGCAGTAGAATCTCTTGGTTCCGTTCTTCGTGGTTCCTATAATACCTTTCTCGGTCAAAAAGTGAAGATGTGGATAATTAATCCTACCAATCAGCCTCAACTTGCAACACTCTCGATGGTGCGCGCAAATGGTTTCCGGATTAGAGGAGGAGATTCTCAGATTCAGTTAGGATCGCAGTTCTCGGTTCCGGCTCGGGGAGTGCGGGTAGTTAATCTCAATCAATATGAGCAGCAAAATAACTACGGAGTAGTAACTCTTCAGCCTGAGAAAGATAACTCTCTTATTTCCTGGGTTCTTCGGGAGCGAACAGGAGATTACATCATTCCAACGCCTGTGCGACAGTAAAGTAAGATGCTGCTGATTACAGCAACGCATTATAAAAGATACTGAAGAGACACTACCATGGATACAGCAAAGAGTGCTGTTAATCCATAAAAGCTTAATTTAATTCGATCCATTGTTACCTCCCGACATTCTATTTAAAAGAAAAGCAAGGAGCATGCCAAGGGGTTCTGAGGTTGCTTGTCGTAGTGGGAACTGAATAAATTGCGATTTGTGTAGATATTTACCGGTTCAATGTGAGATCTTCTGAGCAGTGTTTAAGGTATGGTCTTAGACGCTCCAATTTTTCTACTTAAACTACACTTATCCTTGCACTTGCTCTAAATTCTACTTAGAGCAAGTGCAAGGATAAGTGTAGTTTAAGTAGAAGACTAAGTAGAAGTAGAAGTGAAAGTCTAAGATATTGTATAAAAACTTTATTAGCCTTTTCACGAAGACCTTGACGTGTGTTAGGTTTGAATTCGTGAATGGAAAGAGTCAAAAAACCAGTATCGTTAAGAGCCTCCTCGTTGTTGTTTTCTTTGTTATTTCAGAAATATCTTTTGTGAAGGCAGAGAGAGCTTGTAACGGGGTCTTCTATAAATCAAAGATGGAGGATGTTCCGGTATATGCTGAATCCGACCTTACGGCAGAGGTTGTTGCTAGGCTGTCTCTTGGAGAGGAGGTGTGTTATGTCGGTGAAGAAAAAGAGTTTGCAATTGTTGAAGGGGAGTTCGAGTTAAAAAAGAGTCGTCTTTCATTTGTGCGATTAGTTGATCTCTGGGCCCCAAATTTACCAGCTAGTAAAACCCCAGCGCGAGGATTATTTGAGCAGGTGAGACGTTACCTTAAATATCTCCAATCAGGGGGAGTGCCTGAGGATCCCCTCCTTCCCTATCGCCCACTTTTGTCGCCGTATGGAGGAGGAGAGAAAGAAAGAAACCAGAACGGCAAACAGAATGGAGCACCCTAAACATTGTTTCCGATGGGATATCAGAGATTGTTTCAGCGACTCTTAAGCGCGGAGGTGTTTTTAGCGGCACTTTTTTTGTTTTTTATAAGCGACATTTTTGGAAACAAGTTTCATTTCTTTTACGACAGCACCCTGCGCAGTATTGTTTTTCCTGTTGGGGTGTGCGCCGCGATGTTTTTTTTAAGGGGTAAAAAAATAACTTCGACGTGGGGTAAGATTCTTACCTGGCCAGGAGTGCTTTTTCTCCAGGGATGTCTGGTTATTATCTTTCTTCGGTTTGCTAGCAATAGAATAATCTTTAGTGATGATCATCCAAGCTTTCTCTACCGGCTTTTTTTACTAAAAGACAACTTCCCAAGAATCCCCTTTTACAACACGGACTGGAACGGGGGCTATGAAACAGCAGAATTTTTTCTTACCGGAGTGCTAAATATTTTTATTTTAGTAAGTCCCTTTCTCTATCTCCTTGGTGAGAACGCTCCGATTGAAATAGCAAAGTACTACACCTTGATTATTCCTTATTTATACATGCTCCTTCTTCCCTGGAGTATGTATATTGCCGCGCGATTGCTTCAGATTTCAAAAAACGGCGCGCTTATTTCTCTCTTATTGTCGTTGGGACCTTCCTATATGTATTTTAAGTATCTCCTCAGTTATGGAACGCTGGGTTTTGTGCTCTCTGCTGCGATTCTCCCTCTTTGTCTCGCTCTTGCCATTCGAATTGCTGTATTGCCGGAGCCGCGGTGGAGTCAGATCTTTGGATTGCTCCTTGCTTCATTTTGTTGTCTTAGTTGGCTTCCTTCTGCGTTTGGTTTGATGCCGATTACTTTCTTTGCGCTCTTTCATTGGAGAGAGACTTTTTCTCTCAGACGACGGAAGATGATTTTTGTTTTTGCTTTTCTGTTTTTGGTTATTAATGTTCCCTGGCTTTTTAGTCTTTTGAAACAAACCCTTCTTATTTCATTTGTTTCTGGAAATGCACTTCCGGGAGGAGAAGTTGTGTCCTCAAGGAGTAATTTTGGCGAGATCCTTGGCGCGGCATCGAGCGGCTTATTGAGTGCGCTGTTGGAGATTAATCCGTTGCTACTTTTTTTTGTAATTCCTGGGATCCGTTTATTACCTCAAGGAAGAAAGATTTTATTAGTGACTATTGTGTGGCTCTTGGTGATATCTTTTGTGGGAGATTTCTATAAACCACAACTTGAATTACAGAGGATGATCCTTCATGCCACATTTTTAATGATTCTTCCCGCAGCGCGAAGCATTGAAGTATTAAACTACAAGTTATTAAACTTTGCTTTTGAAAAAAACAACCTCTTTAAACGAACCATCTCCTTTTTTTCTCTCGTTTTTTTGCTTGGTATTTTGTTCTCCTCTCCTTTGAAAGTTTGTTCTGCGTATCTTGGAAGATCTGCTGCTCGATATCTCTTTGCTCGGCCAGTGGTGGCTCAACTTAGTGAGGCGATTAAAAAACATGGTGGAGAGGGACGTGTTTTTTTCTTAGGGTTCATTCTCCATGAGCTAAATAGTAATGAGCGTTCAAGTTCCGATGGGGGACATGTGGCGGCTCTTGCGAGTTTTTCGGGAAAACCGCTCTATGCTTCTGAGTTTTATCATAGTCGGTGGAGTTCTAACGATCCTATTCCAGAAATATTTCGAGATCGTGAAAGTGAAGGTGTTGAGGAGTTTTTAGATCTTATGAATGCTACCGCGGTAGTAACTTTTACGAGTATTTGGGAGAGATACTGCAATGCCCATGCAGAGCGTTATGAAAAGGTGTTTATGGGTGAGCGGTTTAGTCTTTTTAAGAGGAAAGGTTCTGAGCAAGGATATTTTCAAAAAGGATTTGGGAGTCTTCGATATGTACCAAGGGGGGTTGAAGTTATTCCCGGAAGTGAAGAGATGGTAATTAAATTCCGGTTTCATCCAAAACTTCGCGTGACTCCAGCCGGTGCGGCAGAGATTGAACCGTACCCGGTGTTTACTGAAGAGCAAGGAGGAGGGGTGAAGAGAGAGGTTAGTTTTGTAAGTTTGCGAGTTTCTCCTGAGATACTTAACAACGGCACTTCAATTACAATTCACTTTTAAGCACAGAAATTACTTAGAGCCTCTAACAACATGAAAACGCCTGTCGTTGCGAGCGAAGCGAAGCAATCTCGAACCCTTGTAATTATTCGAG
>CAZDIO010000071.1:0-17674 GCA_964505555.1 uncultured Bdellovibrionales bacterium | reverse complement strand
CACGATCACCCTCTATGGAACCACCACTGGCTCCACCCAAGCCGTTCATCAGATCCCAGCCACCGGCTCGATAAAGCTTCCTCTCCACGACTCCACCCAATTTCAAACCTCTCCCGATACCTACGGAGTTGTCTCTCTCTCTTCCACCCAACCAGGCATCGCATTCTCCGATCTCCTCAGAGTTCACTACTCACAACCAAACCTCATCGACTTCGTTAACCCAAGCACCCTACGTTAAACACCCCTTAGTCTCTTACTTAGTCTTAAACTTCTCCTTCAACTAAACTTAGCCTTGCTCTTGCTCAATTCCCATCATCAAGTCCCATCACCACCCTTACAATTTTTAGTGCAAGTGCAAGTGCAAGGCTAAGTTTAGTTGAAGGAGAAGTTTAAGTAAAAGTCGAAGGAGAAGTTTGGAGAAAAGACTAAAGAGAATTATTCTTATGGATTGTTTCTAACTCGAAACAATACGAAAAATCTCCCACCGCTGAGACCCAGCAATAATATACGGAGCTAATGCTTCAGAGTGCTTTCTAAATTGCGGCGCCGACATTCCAGAAATAGCGGCTTCAAAATCAGCAAGAGAGGCAAAGATATACTCATCAACAATATGCGAAGCTGAAGAGCCAATATGTCCCACCATAATCCGAGAGGACACCGCTCGCTTGAACTCTGAGGATTTAAACTTCTCCTCTCCCCATCCCTTCATTATCGAAAGCACCTCACCTTGCTTCCCGTAGGGGATATCTAAATGCCACTGACATACAAACATAACACCCTCCACTTGTTGATTTAGCCTTTTGACACAACAATAACAAAACTATATATTAGCTACTATTAAAGTAGGTAATTAGCCTTCCTTGATTTTCTCCACTAAAAATGGCAGCATCGTCCGCCTTAAAAAAGAAAAGAATGTCATGAATATAATAGACAAAATAAATAACGAGTCTCTTAACGACAAGATCCCTAATTTCCGCCCTGGCGATACGGTCAGAGTTCACCAGGTAATTCAAGAAGGTGGAAAACAACGTATCCAGATCTTTGAGGGTCTTGTTATTCGTCGAAAAGGTGGAAAACGAAATGAGTCTTTCACCGTAAGAAAACTCTCTCACGGCATCGGAGTGGAGCGGATTTATCCATTAAACTCACCAATGGTCAGTAAAATTGAGGTGAAACAACGGGGTCAGGTAAGACGAGCAAAACTCTACTACCTAAGAGGACTTCAAGGAAAAGCTGCAAAAATCGAAGAAGCTCGATATGAAGCAGAAAAACAAACACCTGCTCAAAAAGAACCAGTAGCTGAGTCCCCAAAGAAAGAACCAAAAAAGACTACCGCTCCCCTTGAACCAACTCAGGAAGCAGCTGTTTAAAGTGGTTTAACCGACGCGGGTAATCAGACACTCGCCGTTAAAAACCCCTCCCTCTTCAATGGCGATCCGATCGGTGCGAACGTTTCCCTCAAGTCGACCGCCATTACGAATCTCAACAAGCTCACTTGCTTCAACGGGACCTTTAACATTTCCAAGAATCACAATTGTTCCAACCTGAATATTTGCTTCGACCATCCCTTGATGCCCAACCACGAGAGTGCTTGTAGAAAACACCTCCCCGGTCAGCGTGCCATCAATCTGTACTGGACTATCAAAAGTAAGTCTTCCATGAATAACGGTGCCCGCGTTGAGGGCTGCGCGGAGCCGCCCACCCCAACGCTGCCGTGATTCCTCATCACTCGCTGGCTCCACCGCCACACTCTTTACGGCGGGTGCTGTTTCCACGCGAGGAGTATGGGCAGGGGCACTACGTGAGGTTAACCGGTTTTTCGAAACCCTCCGTACCATTTCTGAAGCGTCGTTTAGTGAATCAGGAGCTGAATTCCATCGAGGAGACTCTTCCTCAAGGGTATATGAAGGAGCGAGATTACTAGTCTCATCTATTTTCATCGCCGCTTGTCTCCAGCGATTGATCGTCTCTTCCTCGACAGAGGAGCTAGAACTAAATTTCATTTTTCCAAGTGCAAATTTCATAAAACTCTCCCTCTCATACAGCCAAACAACGCTGTGGTACCTCACTCTTAAGAGAGTAAACAGGATACGAATAAAACAACAAGAAAAAATTTTGGTCCTCTTAACCGTATTGCTTATGTTACATAGGAAACGAGAAACAAAGAAAACAAAGACGAGCTAAGGTAAGTTAAATAATAGGAAATGGTCGTGAATTCTACCGGTGATGATTCACTCTTTGAAATAAAGCTCGATACCGTAGCAAAAAAGATCGTCCATTTGGGTCTAGAAGTGCCCCTGATCTTTCTCCTTGAATCAAATAAACCCTTCTCTTCGATGTACCACTCAGCCGGGGTTGCCTTTGAGCCATTAGGGAAGCAACTGCTTGGTGATTCACGGTATGATTTTTTACTTAACCTTCTCTCTGCCAGATCTCGGATTGAGAAGCTATTACTCCTTATTGAGCATTATTCTCGCTTACGCTCCTCACTGCAAAAAGAAGCATTACAAAAAATCCCTAGCATTGAAGGAGAGCCGCGTGGAACATTCTAATCCCGCCATAGTGCTCCTGATGATCTTCCTTGTTACCCCGATTGTTTATTATATTCGTCGGGCAAAAAAAGGGTTGCAGATCCCCATTCGTCATATGCCTGGGGTCAATGCGATTGATGAAGCAATCGGACGCTCAGTTGAACTTGGTCGACCGATCTCATTTACGACCGGACTAACTAATGTTTCGCCCCTCTTTTATGCGTGCCTTGGGGTCTTACGACACGTAGCAAGAAAGGCAGCAACATTCGGGTCCCGACTCATTATCCCGATCAGCGATCCTGAAGTATTAGCCATTACTGATGCAACAGCACAAAACGCCTATCGAGATGCGCGAAAGACTGCCCAATACGACCCTACCGCGCTGCGCTTCCTCTCTACCGATCAACTGGCCTTCGCCTCAGGCTACATGGGATTAATGCATCGTGAAAAACCTGGCTGCGCCTTTCTTTTTGGTTCATTTGCTGGAGAATCGCTGATCCTTGCTGAATCCGGTCAACAGGTCGGAGCAATTCAGGTCGCTGCCACAGTCTCTCCCGAACAGATCCCTTTCTTTATAAGCACCTGCGATTACACTCTTATCGGCGAAGAACTCTATGCGGTGGGAGCTTACCTTTCTCGAGATCCGGTACAAACCGGGAGCTTGCGCGGACAAGATATCGGAAAAGGTATTTTTCTTGCAATAATTCTCTTTGGGGTCATTCAGGCAACACTTGCGAGCATGACTCTTACAAAAAACACCTCCTTAGATTCTTCATCAACAGCTCCGCTCCCTATCGTCCAGTGGTTGGAAACTCCGTGGGAGAGTGTTTTAAAAAAATTTGGGCTTGTAGCTCCTGCAAATGATCAATAAACGCCTCCAGCATCTCCTTATCGCACTGATCACCTTTCTTGGTGGTTTATATTTTTTCCTTGAGTATCTCCTCCCTGAACACCTCACCCTTCCCGGCCAGGAAAAACCCTTTAAGTTTGGGTTTTATCATGAAGAGATAACCAATGGTTTGCTTGTCGTCTCGATGATGGCGATCGGACTAGGAATCATAAATTTACTTCTTGTCCATGGCGGAAATGTGCTTCGTGGTCAGAAAAAAGTAATTAATTCCATCGCCCTACTTTGTGGTCTTTTTATTACTCTTGGAATTGAAGGAAAGGACTTCTCAAACACAGAACAACAGGTGCGTGAATGGAGAGAGATTGGAAACCTTGAAGCATATGTAAATCAAATCGCCACAGATGCACATGAGAAAAACATCGATCCCCTTCCACGCTTAGAAAAGCTCACTCTCTTTATAGATAAAACTACTCTAAGTTTAGACAATGAAAGTTCATTTCTCAATGTAACAAACATCAACACCCCTATCGCAGAGGAGTTTCGAAAGAGTCTTGAAGAAATTAAAAAAGAAACTACTCAAGCGATTACCGTTTTATCAAACAACTCAGCCACAAAAGATTACAAAACTGTTCTCAGCGATCTCCTCATTAAGATCTCCTCTGGAACCGCTCTTGCAAAGGAGGTCTCCGAACAAAACTATCAAAAGAGCACCCCAAAGAAAGCCTCACACTTTATCTATGAAGCGTTTTTTACACCACTTGGTTCGGCGATGTTTTCTCTCTTGGCCTTTTTTCTCGCAAGTGCAGCCTATCGTGCTTTTCGCGTTCGCTCCTTTGAAGCACTGCTGATGATGCTGGCAGCACTCCTGGTAATGCTCGGGCAGATTCCATTTGGGCCACTCTATATCTCAGAAGATCTCCCCGCGATTCGCCTCTGGTTACTCAAATACATCAGTACCCCAGCATTTCGAGCGATCTTTTTTGGCGCCGCCATCGCTGGTCTTTCCATGGCAGTACGAACCTGGCTCTCCCTGGAGCGAAGCCCCCTATCCTCGGAGAAAGAAGAAGGTGGAGGAGTCGCATGAGCAACTTCAGCTTTTCATCTCTTCTAAGAATCAATCCCCGAGTGATTTGGCTCTTTGTAGCGCTCTCTCTTGCCCTTCCTCTTACGTTAAAAATCTCTTTTCCTCCTGCAGAGATGTCTGCAGCAAATTCCTTCTATGACGCCGTTGAGAAGCTCCCTACAAACTCTGGAAAAATTGTGCTCATTGCTGCAGACTGGGGGCCAAACGTAAAAGCAGAAAACATGCCGCAGACCGAAGTTGCTATCGAACATCTGATGCGACGAAGAATTCCTTTTGCGCTCATTAGCATCTACCAACTCTCTGCCCCATTTCTTGAAAATGTCCCTCTCCAGGTTAAGAAAAAACTTGAAGCAGAGATGCCCGAACAACGGTGGGAATACGGAAAAGACTGGGTCAATCTCGGATATCGGTTTGGAAGCTCGCTGATGATTCAAAAGTTAGCAAAAGCAGCGGACTTTCATCTCTTGTTAAAAACAGATGCTGCGGGAACACCCCTTGCAAGCATCCCCTGCATGAAAAATATCCACACCCTAAAAGATATTTTAATGTTGATGGAGTTTACCGGACTGGTTGGAGCGTTTAATGCCTGGATCCAACTCTTTCAAGTAAGCGACTATCGTCCGCCTGTTGTTCATGGCTGTACCTCAATTACCATTCCCGAAGCACACATTTATTTTTCATCAAAACAGATCATCGGACTCTTTGAAGGGGTTGCAGGAGCTGCGTGGTATGATCATCTGCTGAGTCAACATTTCCCAAAACGAAAAGCCGGATCGGCTCGAGTAATTATGACCAGTTTGGCTTTTGCGCACCTGATTGTTATTGGCTTCATTATCCTTGGAAATCTTGGTGGTATTGCGAACCTGCTCCGAGGAAACCGAACAACGAGGCAAGATGAACTTCACTGATATCAGTTGGTGGGAGATTTTTATTGCGGGAATATCCACCCTTGCCATTTATTCATTCCTTATTCGTGAAAATTCGTTTTTTAGGTTTTTTGAACATCTGTTTATCGGCATCGCTACAGGAATCGGGGTATCACAAAGCCTGCGCACTTCGTTTTGGCAAGAGATTGTAAAGCCGATGCTTGGTCGGGATCGCCTTCCCTTTCCCGACGGCACCTATGCCGAGCCGTATAATACCCTCTCTCTTCTCTATCTCTTGCCGATGGCTTTTGGTCTTCTCTATTACTTTATTCTCTCTCGACGCTATAATTGGCTTGCCCAGTTAACGATCGGATTGAGTTTAGGGGCTTCTGCTGGTCTTTCTTTTAAAGCATTTTTCAATGAAGCCATGCCTCAACTCTATGATTCCTTTCGTCCGCTCTACATTCCAGGAAATCTCTGGGAATCGTTTAGTAACACCGTTTTTATCATTACCCTCGCCTCAACGATGAGTTATTTTTTCTTCACTTTTCGAAGAAAAGAACGGGGCATTATCGCTTCAACCTCCTCGATGGGACGGTGGATGATGATGATCTGCTTCGGTGCGTTTTTTGGATCAACGATTATGGCAAGAATGGCGCTCCTTGTTGAGCGGTTACAATTTCTCATTGAGCAGTGGATAAGGAATTTTCAGGTTTGAAATGAGTCAAAAAATCGACCCTTCAAAACTCTCAACCGTCCTGGCTACTGATTGTGGTTCAACAACGACCAAGGCGATTCTCTTTGAAAAAACAGCAGAGGGGTGGCGCCAAACTTTTCGAGGCGAAGCACCTACCACGGTAGAAAAACCAGTCGCTGATGTAACGATCGGTGCAAGAAATGCTTTTCAAGAGATTGAAGAACTCTCGAAGCGAAAAATCTTATCCTCAACTGAAAACACAGAACACACTTCACCTTTTGCATTCAAGAAGAACGAAAGCGACACCAACGGCATCGATCTCTATGTTTCAACAAGCTCTGCCGGAGGTGGATTGCAAATGATCGTTGCCGGTGTCGTCTCAATGATGACCACAGAATCGGCCGAAAGAGCAGCCCTGGGTGCTGGAGCAATTGTGATGGACTCTATCTCCATTGATGATGGGAGAGAGCAGCATGAACGGGTAAAGAAAATTCGTCATCTTCGTCCCGACATTGTACTCATCGCTGGGGGTGTAGATGGCGGAACCATGAATCACCCTCTTGAGCTTGCAGAAACGATCCTTCAAGCGGATCCCCGCCCCCGCTTTGGAGATACCCTTCGCCTTCCGGTGATCTATGCTGCAAACAAAAATGCTCGCGAGGAAGCAAGAAAAATTCTTGAAAAACGCTTTGAATTTGTAATCACCGAAAATATTCGCCCCACCCTTGAAGAGGAAAACCTTGCCCCTACTCGACACGTAATCCATGAACTCTTTCTTCATCATGTGATGAGCCATGCTCCTGGATATAAGAAGCTTCTCTCTTGGTCACCAGTGCCAATTATTCCTACTCCCGCTGCAGTTGGCTACATGGTGGAGAATGCTGCAAAACGCGAGAACATTCAAACATTGGCGGTTGATATTGGGGGCGCAACTACAGATGTATTTTCAGTTTTTCGGGAACAAAATGAAGAAAAAACCCCTGTGTTTAATCGCACCGTGAGTGCAAATTTGGGGATGAGCTATTCCGTGGCAAACGTGATGCTCGAAGCTGGTCTGACAAATATTCTCCGCTGGCTTCCTTTTGAAAGAGCCCCCGATACGATCGCCGATCAACTTCGAAATAAGATGATCCGTCCCACCTCTATTCCACAAACCACAGAGGATCTCTTGTTAGAACAAGCCATTTGTAGAGAAGCTCTGCGTCTTGCGCTTATTCATCACAAACGCCTTGCGGTGGGGTTAAAAGGAGTTCAGAAACGTCGAACCATGGGCGACATCTTCAAACAAGGGGCTGACCAAGGACTGGTTGATATGCTTCATTTAGATCTCATTATCGGATCAGGCGGGGTGCTCAGTCATGCACCAAACCGACTCAGCGCTGCATTTATGCTCCTTGATGCCTACGAACCTCTTGGAGTGACCCGTCTTGCCGTAGATTCAATTTTTATGATGCCTCATCTGGGAGTCTTCTCAACGGTTCACCCCCAAGCAGCAACTGAGATTTTTGTTCACGATTGCCTAATCACACTCGGAACCGCAATCGCTCCGCGAGGAGGAAAAGTAAAAAGCGGGACACCCATTTTAGAGATCCGCTATGAAAAAGGGGAGACGACTACGCTCCACGCAGGAGAGTTAAGGAGGATCGACCTTGAGGAAGGTGCTGTGGTTGAAGGAGAGGTAAGACCACTTCTTTCTCATCTCGATGTTGGGGCAGGAAAGGGCAATACCCTTCAGACACATCTCTCTGGAGGGGAGGCTGGTATTATCCTCGACGGACGAGGTCGTCCTCTTGAATTTCAAAAGGATCAACGTGTCCAAGCGCAAATGGTCTCCAAATGGTACAAACAATTCGGGTTTGATTCAGAGAGGAGCGGTTAATGGGAAGCGCATACACACCGGGACTACAGATTGCAAAAAGCACACGCATTGAGAAGTATCGAGAACTCCCCCTTCCTGGAAAGGCTCTCGTAAAAGTTGGAACTGAGGTCCAAGCCACTACCGCTGTTTTAGCAGCTGATATCCCTGGCGAAATTGATATTGTCCGGATTGCAGAAAGATTAGGTTTTGATCCTCGAGATGTAGTTTCTGGAATGAAGGTGAACACCGGAGAACACGTAGAAAAAGGTTCCCTCCTTTGTGAAGTAAAAAGTTTTTTTGGCTTCATAAGTAATAGAGTGCTCTCTCCAAGTGCGGGAGTGATCGAATATTTCACAGAAGCAAATGCCCATCTTGGTATTCGACATCCACCAAAGCCACTCCTTGTTAATGCCTACATCAGGGGGGTCGTCACTGCCGTTGAGGAGACAAAATCAGTGACCATAGAATGTATGGGAGCATTGATTCAGGGGATTTTTGGAGTCGGGGGAGAAAACCATGGGATTATTTTCCCTCTTCCGGTAGCACCTGATGCAGTTGTCAGTGAGAGAGATTTAAAACCCTTACAGAATCAGTTACCCGGTGCGGTGCTTATTGGTGGAGCGTGCTTCTCTCAAGGAGCGTTGGATATGGCGGCCTCTTTCGGCGTTCATGGAGTGGTTACCGGCTCAGTAGATTCTCAGACACTTATGCACCTTGTAGGAAAAGATATCAGCATCTCAGTGACAGGAGATGAAGTCGTTCCGTTTACGTTTATTATTACTGAGGGATTTGGGACAATTCCCATTGCAAAACGAATTGTCGATCTTGCGTTGGAACTAAAAGGTCGTGAAGCAGCAGTAAATGGCGCAACTCAAGTTAGAGCAGGCGCATTGAGGCCAGAGGTGATTGTTCCTCTGGAGACACCGCTATCAAAAAGCGACACCTCTGAGCAAGCGCCACAAGTTCTTGCGATCGGCTCAAAAATTCGAGCTATTCGGGTACCATATTTTGGTGAATTAGGAACAGTTACAGCACTTCCGTTAGAGCCAATTCTTATTCCAAGTGGCGCTAAAGTGCGCGTCTTAAAAGCCCGCCTTGATCGCGGCGAAGAGGTGATTATTCCCCGAGCTAATGTAGAGCTTGTTCAATCCTCGTAAGGTAATCTTCTGTGGATTAAAGAATTCCGATAACTTTTCCAAGAACAGCAAAGATAATGATAATTACAAAGATAATTATCCCACCTTTTAGTAAATCAAGCGCACTGCCTCCAAACATGTTAACCTCCTTTATAAGAATAACGATAACGTTCCTATGTGCCGCTCTCTAATCAGGAAATTAAAGAATGTGCTTCATAAAAAAATAGCGAGGGAATCTAACTATTTAAGAGCCGATCTGTTCGAATCAGATCGAATCTATTCTGAGTTTCTGTGGTTCTATAAATCTTTCTTTCAGAACCTCAAATTTCTAGTTCTACTTCGTCTGCTACTTAGATTTAGTCTTGAGCTTGAGCTCACGTGTTAGTTACCGGAAGAAATTCTGACGCCAGAATTTCTCCGAAGGGGCGTTCTAGCTAGTGCCAGCACTGTGTGGGCTGCTAAGAAATCACTAAGGAGCGTGGATCAGAATTCGTTTGTTCTCTCGGGAGAATCTAGATGAAGTTGCGCTTCGAGGGTTTTTCGTTTTCTTCGTAACGTTAAAACCTCTCTGGCAAGAGCTTCACGATCGTGATTTTTCGCTTCACGAACAAGGACGAGCTTCTGTTGAAGACCGGCAATGGCAGCTTCTCGTCTACTTGAAGAGAGCCGATCGGCCATCGCCGTTACTCGTGCAGTTTCTTGGAGATTTATTGAGAGATCCTGGATTCGTTGATAAATATCAGGAAGCTCCGGGGCATTTTTCCCAAGCTCAACAAGCTTCTTAAGCCGTTCTGTCTCCGCTTCATTTTGTTCAGAAAAACCCTGCAACCGCGCAAGTGCCATTTTTAGATCCACAATGTCGTCAATCCTTGCTACCTGCGCCGCCTTCTCACGAAGGGGTGCAAGTTTTGCTTCAAACGCTTGCATTTCTTCTTTTTGAACAGCGATCTTGTTCTTAAGATTATCTATCATCTCCGCATATGCTTTTTCGATCTTACTTCCTTTTTTTAGGTTTTCTTTACTTATGGCACCGACAACACTCTGGGAATACTCATCAGCATCATTAGAAACCACAAATACGAAACGAAAATATTCAGGCAACGCAGCAACAACTTCAAGCGGAATTCGTGCGCCGACAAGATATTGCTTTGCTCCCGAAAGCCCCTCAGGAGTATGCGTTTCATCAACCACAAATTGTGCGGGATACTTTATTACTTGGCCAATAGCGCTTTCAATAAGCACCACTGATTTTGTTGGCATAAATTCTGAGACAACAAGACGATCAACGATTCCCACATCAGCATCAATAGAAAAATCAGATATGTTTTCGGGCTCTTCCGCAAATGCTGGTCGTGCTGCGGGAACAAGAAAGCTAAAAATCTCATTCCAGAACGATTTTTTCCTTTTCCTGATCGGTTCGTCCTCTTCAGGAAGACTTTCTGGTGCGGGATGAAGCTGCTCTTCAAGTTTTGCTTCTAGCTCTTCAATCCGCTGTTTTTCGTTATTAAGCTCATTAATTAAAGAACGCACCTCACTCGCTCGCTTTACCGAAGCATCGAGCTGCTGAATATTAATTTCTGGACTTTCTCCAAGGTATTCTTCAATACCACTTGGATCCTCTACCGCAGTCCAGTTTGCGAGGTACCATTTCGTTTCCCGACTGGCCACTCTTCTCGCCAACGATACCGCTTTTCCGTGCTTCGTAATCCGACCTAAGAGATCAAGCTCACTGACTAAAGCTGCTACCTGTTCGCTGGATTTGGAATGATTTTCCTTTGCTATCTGCAATTTTCCAGCAAGCTCTACTCGACGTTCTGTGGCGCGCTCTTTTAAAAGTGCCTCATCAGCGATAAAGCGATTTAATTTTTCAAAATACTCTTCTTTTTGTTCGCGCGATGTTCGCATTCCTCGAAACTGCTCCTTGAGCGATAAAAACACCACCTTCAGATCGAGCCATTTCATGAGATCGAGCTTTGATTTTTCAAGATCTTTTATGCGGGGACTACTCTCCTTCAATGGAAGTAATCGCAAATTCCAACTCCCAACCTTCTTTTTCTCATCCTCAAATGAACCTTCAAACTCACCTCCACGGGGCTTTCCACTCATCAAGAGCTTTTTTTCACCAAGCGTTACAAGGAGAGGCTCAAAAGACGCTGCTTTGCTCTTTGTGGTCGCCTCAAGAAGGCGTTTTCCTTCTATTTTTTCTAACTTCAAACCCTCTTCTAAAAATGAAACGATAAAACTTTCTGTTGCTGACGATCGTTCAATGTAAAATGTTGTTTTCTCATTTGGATCAGACATAATTCCACGGGCAACCCCAATATAACTTCCGGGTGGGAGATCGGGAAATTGAGCTTGGCGTTCAAATCGGACGTAAGTAAAAAGAAAGGCACCGCCGATGACGGAGAGAATAAGAAAGGGAAAGAGATATCGTCGCACTAGCTAAACTTTTTCTCCTTCTAGATGACCTGTTTTGCAAATGCTAAGGTAGCTTCAATATCAGCTCTCTCCTCTTGCGGTTGTTTGAGAAATTTGACGATCGCCTCCCTTTTCTGAATCGCTTCATCAATCACAGTATCGCTTCCCTTTTTATAAGCTCCAATTGAAATAAGATCACGGTTATCTTCGTAGATCGTCCAAAGCTTTCGGATCTGTTGCGCAAGTGCCTCATGCTCTGGTGAAACAACATTTTGCATGAGTCTACTATTACTTTGCAACAGGTCAATCGCAGGATAGTGTTGTACCTGACTAAGTCGGGAACTCAAATAGAGATGCCCATCGAGTATCGCACGAATTTCCTCACCTAAAGGATCTTCGATCTGCTCCCCAGAAAGGAGGATCGTATAAAATCCGGTGATACTTCCCTGTTCAGTATTGCCCGCTCGTTCCAAAAGCTCTGGAAGAGCTGCAAAAACAGAAGGAGGATATCCCTGTCGAGCTGGAGCCTCCCCGATACTAAGCGCAATCTCGCGAAGTGCACGGGCAAATCTGGTGACAGAATCCATCAGCAACATTACTCGATTTCCCTGATCGCGAAAGTACTCCGCGATTGCCGTTGCCGTATAGGCTGCCATAATTCTTCGAAGTGCTGGTTCATCACTGGTAGAAACAACAACAACGGTTTTTGCAAGACCCTCTTCTCCGAGATTTTCTTCTAAGAAGTCGAGCACTTCACGTCCACGCTCTCCTACAAGAGCAACAACATTCACGTCGGCTGTGCTATTTCTCGCAATCATTCCCAAGAGACTTGATTTTCCAACACCCGCAGCAGAGAAGACTCCCATCCGTTGCCCCTCACCAACTGTCAGCAAGAGATCGATTGCTCGCACTCCGGTAGGAAGTATCGTTTGAATCCGCCGCCGCTTCATCGGATCAGGTGCCGCAGTACGTACTGGATAACTTGTTGCACAACGAATCTCTCCGAGTCCATCCATCGGTTCACCAAGGGAATCAATAACCCGACCAAGGAGGTTCTTTCCCACACCAACCTGAAGAATCTCTCCATAATTGATCACCGGGGTTTTTGGACCGATCTGGTCGAGAGGATCAAGAGGGGTAAGAAACACCTCTTCATCATCAAACCCAACAACCTGCGCCTTGACCGGAGCGCGTCCCGGCGGCTCAATACTACAGAGCTCGCCAATTCGCGCGTTGGGAAGTTTCGCCTTAATCACCATCCCAGCAATTCGTCGAACACGTCCCCGAAGGGGAATAGCAAGAGATCTACCCTCGCCAAGTTTTTGATAGTAATGATCCATTACGATCGAGGGGATTTCAATGGAACCAGAAGACTCTTTTCGCTTGCGATCTTTTTCTGCCATGGGTTCAGTTACCTCTCTAAATGCGAACCCCTAAGCGTAGAGCGATAGCATCAATGAGTGCTTCAATTGAAGAGTCTACCTCTCCAAAATCAGTTCTCACCGTGCATCCTCCACGGGTCATTGTCGGGTCTGTCTCGATGATAATTGAAGATCCCCCAGCCGCTCTCCGGAGCTCTTCTAACGAATCATCTATGACTTCACGATCTTCTGGATGAACAGTAATTCGTGCACTCTCTCCAATGACAGATTCTTGCAACGCACGAAGCGCTATCTCCTTGACCGCCTCAGGAGCAACGGCGACATGCCTTCCAACAACAAACGAAGAGATCGCCACTGCAAGTTTCGCAGCTTCACTAGCGAGTTGCTCAGATATCATCGGGCTCTCTTCGAGCAAGCGCACAGCGCTTGTCACAGCCTCCTGCTTTCCCGATTGAAAACCATCCTGATACCCAGCTTCTTTTGCTTCTTGGTATGCTTTTTCTGCTTTTTGTAAGATCTCTCGAGCGCGTGTCTCTGCAGAGGCGATTATTGCTTGAGCCTCATTGAGGATCGCTCCAAGTTTTGGCGAGTTATTCTCTGACATTCGTCCATCAATCATTGTTTACAGAACTACTCGGGCACTCCTCGGTTTAGATGATACGAAAGCGATAAAAAGTCCAACTAATCCAAGAAAATACCCCTTGATCTGAGTAATTAAGTGAATAAGAAATGCAACCTGTGCAAGGGGTGGCAGAACCTCACAACTTTCACATGAAATTGCAAAGATCATCGACCACACTCCTTCATATGCACCAAATCCCATAATACCACTAAAGGGAAGGCTCGCTGCCCCTTCAGCAAAAAGAAACGAAAGAAGGACACGAAGAGGATTAAGCTGCAAAAATGTAACGTTATATTGAAACACTACTGCAAGTAACAAGAAGTAAAGAGAGGAGTACTTAAAGATTCGAAGAAGTGCTGTCACAATTACCAACTTCAAAAGATTCCCCGCCCGTAAAAACGCCCGAAGATGCCCCCCAACCTCTCGTACTCCCCGAAGAAAAGAGCGCCTCGCCGAAGAGAGAGATTGCCCTTCCTTTTGAAGGAGAATTCGCTCTATCAGATTTTCAACGAAAGTAAGAATAGCTTCCAGATTTGAAAATATAGCGTAACAAAAGACGAGAAGACAGAATACGACCAGAGAAATCGTGAAGGGTTCGAAGTGAAATGGCGAGATCGCTGCTCCACCAGAGAGGGAAAAAATCATCGCCAGAAAACTAACAAGCACAAAGAGAATGACGATATCAAAAACTAGACAGATTCCAAATGTTGAGAGACCCGCAAGAATGGGAACCCCATAACGATTTAGAAAATAAAAATAGGTTGCTTCTCCAAGTCTTGCAGGAAGAATGTCAACAAAGGCGTTTCGGATTATCGTTACAACCAGGAGTTTTCCAAAATTAGGAACCTCCGATTGTGGAAGAACACTTTGAATAACTAATCCATAGCGATACGCTCTTAATAACACACCCAGAATACTTAACCCGACATAGACAAGAAGAAATGAGAGCATCACTCCTTTCACCATCTCAAAAAAGCGAGAGGATCCCTCTTCACGAAATACCGAAACAACAAGTATGATTGTTAAGAGAAGTGAGATAATAAGATGTAAAATACGGCGTTTTTTCAGTTTTGAAATCCCTCGCTCCATAAACCCAGCCACCATCTCAGTTGATCCTTCTTAACCATAAGGGTGCACTGTATATATCAAGTGATTTTGATCATGCCCACTTCTCCTATTCACTAGCAATCATCTCCTTTGTATACATTTGCCTTAATCCTCTCCCCGTAGCTATACTACCTCTGTTCATTTATTGTGATCTCTAAGAAGTAGGTGGGAACGTGTGGTATCAAAACGAAATTAAAGATGAGCCACTTGACCAAAATCAAGCTTCCTCCGGATCGCTCCGTAGTGCGCCCCCATTTACTTCTGTGCCCAACGCCTCCCATCTACAAGGTCCGATTGAAATTACCTCTCGCTCTATTTCTCTACTAAAACTTCACCAGGGAAACTCAAAATCGGAGAGAGAACCGGTTCCAGCAAATGAAAGAGCAAACTCTGCTTCGAGAATGCGTGCATTTCCAAGAGACCGAGCTCCACTTCTTCTACAGGAAACTGGAGAGAACGAAGAATCCCCAGAGAACACCTCCCCAATTATTTTGCATCGTGAATTCTTCTGTTCTCACTATGATTGTTGCTTAAGTATCGCTGCGGCCTTAAATTGGGATTCCTTTAGTTGTCAGGGTTGTTGTGGAGAGGTTAATGAACAACTCCTCTGGAGAGCACACCAACAAGCACGTCGGGATAAGGTCGTTGACAGCCTCTGTCAGTTGCCCAAACTTCCCAAAGTAGTAACAGAAGTAGCAGCTCGTTCTGTAAATAGTTCTACTTCATAGATCGACCATTCAAAATGCTCCTCTTTAAGCATCTGCGTAAAGCGGAGTCTTCTTACCGTTTCTGCTTTTGGAAAATCAATCACCACTCGAGACAGTTTTCCAAAATAGGGAAACCCTGTGGGTGTCCACTGAACAGGGCCATACCAGATGGGTTGAGAGACGAGATCAAAATAAGTTTTTAAATCATGAGAAGCACTTACCTTAATACCGCGAGGAAAGTCATGCTTTAAATTTTTAACAAGAAGTTCAACCTGAACTACTGTCAGCGGACGATCAAACTCCAAATCAAGATAGTCTCCTGGTTGTTGCGGTCGTCTCGTGTGCCATCGAGAAGAAGACCTTTCATCCAGTGCCAGCTCAGCATTCTCTGGTGGAGATGCTGTGATGGTAACTTCAAAATCAGCATGTAAGTCTAATTTCTTTACATGCGCCCGATCTCGGCGAGAAGAGATTCCATCTTCCAGAATCCATTCCCCATAGGTTTCAATGACAAGCCGTGATGGTGAGTTCATTATCACTTCACGTTTTGAAGCTTCTTTTGACCGAAAATGATCAGGGCTTTCTCCCCACAGCGCATTAAAATCTCTCCCCAAAAAAGCAAAACAAAAACCAAGCGATCCATACAAAACAAATACAGCCATGAGTGAACGAAACGAGAAGAACTGAGTGGTCAGCGAAAGTCCAAAAATAACAAATACGGGAATAAACAGCCAAGGAATCTCTACCAAGCCAACCCCGGGAACAATCCGTTGGAGCATTCGAAAGGGGCTGTAATTAGGAAACACTGAAAACAGGTAGAGTTCAAAGCTTAAAAAGAACAAAGGAACGGCAAGAGCTGCAAATGCAGCTACCATCATTCCTGAAATCTTCTTAGTAAAGAGTGGTTTTCCACAAAACGAGAAAAAGGCAAAAAGAAAAAACAAACCATAGCGGAAGAGAAAAATCCGACACGATGAAAGATAAGCAGAAAAATCAACTGGATTTGGTTGAAGAGCGGGGCCAACCAGAGGGGAAGGAAGAAATTGGAGAGGTGAAGGGGTGGCAAATCGCGCATCACCTGGATAGTCCGGCATTTCGTAATAAGGAACAAGAAAAACACTTAAGAGAAGGATAAATAAGCCGGTAGCATTTACTACGTGGCCCCCAACGAGCTCCCTCTTTTCACCTACCAGAAAAGCGCTCCCTCCCCAGGCGATCAACGATCCAAAAAAACCCATCGTTCCTGCACTTGTTGAAAAAAGAACAGCGAAGAGAAGAGTGATGGCAACACTCCCCTTCGATACGCTCTCCCTCAATTTTTTAAAAGACAAAAGAAGATACGGAAACCAATGGAACTTTAAATAAAAAGGATCTAAACCAAGAACAAAGAGAAAAACAAGAACCACCAAGAGACTCATCCATATTCCATTTCTCTTATTCTGGAAGAGAACTGAATAGAGAAGAACACAGCCTACAAAGAGAATAAGAATTTCAAGACCGACATAGGCAAACTGAGAGCTCTCCAATCCTGCCCCTTGTAAGATAAAAAGGATCAACGGATCGAGTCTCTCTCTCGATACAAAATGGAGGTCGGGATAGTGAATATTTAAATATTTGATAGATAAAAAGCTCAAGGTGTTAACTCACTTGATGTTTCGCATGAAATATCTCATAAGGCAATAATGAAGATACTCCAAGCGTTAGCAGACAACACAAATGAAAGCTCCCTTGCTACGAAACTAAGAAAAAAGCGCTTCTCCTTCTTCTTATCACTCTTTTCTCAAGTTCCAAAACCTCTTCGTCTCCTCGATGTAGGGGGAACAGTAAATTTTTGGCGTCAAATGAACTTTGTTAAAGATCCTCAAGTCGAGATCACTCTTCTTAATCTTACCCCAGGTGAAGTGAGCACAAATGATTTTCAAGTTGTTCTTGGCAGTGGCTGTAAGATGAATCAGTTTAAAAACGGAGAGTTTGATATTGTTTTTTCTAACTCGGTTATCGAGCATGTCGGAGACAAAGAAGCGCAAGAGAGTATGGCAAGAGAGATCACTCGGGTTGGGAAAAGATATTTCGTTCAGACTCCCAATCGATACTTCCCTCTCGAACCGCACTTTCTGTTTCCCTTCTATCAATTTCTTCCAGTCGATTGGAGAGTGTGGCTTCTCCAACACGCTCCCCTTGGCTGGACAGAGAAGATACCCGATCGCACGGTTGCAAAAAGAGTGGTGGAGAGTGTGACATTACTTAGCAAAAATGAATTATGTGAACATTTCCCTGGCGCTAAAATTTATGAGGAAAAGTTTCTTGGACTAACCAAATCTCTCATCGCCTACGATGGTTGGTCTTAGAGTCTCTAACAAAATGAACAGCCCCTTCCTGTCGTGGGGGGCGCAGCGAACCCCAAGGGGAAAATTAA
>CAZDIO010000070.1:0-9141 GCA_964505555.1 uncultured Bdellovibrionales bacterium | reverse complement strand
CTCTCGGTTTTCTACCGTTTTTATATCTTCCGGTTTTACTCGAATCACCTGCTCAACACTCACCGCAGGAACAACAAACATCGCCCCTGAAACCACAATAAAAACCCCATGAAATGTTGCTAACGTCAACGGCAAAATAATGCGCAGCGTAGTTCCTCGACCCTGCTTACTCTCGACAAAGACCTGTCCACCAAGCTTTTCTGCTTTTTCTCGTACAATCGCCATTCCTAACCCGCGACCAGAGATCTCCGTGATCATCGGACTTACAGAAACTCCTGATTGAAAAATGAGCAAGAACGCTTGCTGATCACTCAGCCGCTCAGCATCCCCTCTGGAGAGAAGCCTCTGACGTATTGCTGCTTCTTTTACTTTTGCCAGATCTATTCCTGCACCATCATCAGTAACAACAATCTGCACTTTGCTTCCATTTACTGGGGAGATCGCGAGAGTAATCGTTGCTTGTGGATCTTTCTGTAATCGTGTCCGCTCTGCTGGTTTCTCCACGCCGTGATCGATATTATTTCGAAGAATATGGATAAATGCGTCTTTCATCTCTTCGAGAATACGCTTATCAACTTCCACCTCTCCACCAGTAATCACCACTTTCGCTTCTTTCTGCTGATCTCGACAAAGATCGCGAACCAGTTTTGGAAACATATCGCTCAGCGTAGAAAAAGGAAGCATCAACAATTTCTTTGATTCCTCCAGGAGATCATCAACAAGCCTCGTAACGGTGTGTCGATCTTGTTCAGTCTGTACCGTAAGAAGCCCTACTTTGTTTTCTAACATCTGGATGTAGGAATGATTCCGGCTAAGAAACTCCGCAATGCGGGGAGAAATTGTGATCCCGTAATTCTCTGCGCCGTTTGCATTTTCGACTTTTTGACACAAGATGCGAACCTCAGCTGAGATCTTTCCCCATTCCTTTCGCCACTCGTCAAAAGAGAGATTTATTGATCGTACCTCAGAAGCACGTTCCGTGGCTGTTACTTTTAGAGCAAGCATCTCCTCAGCTTGCTGCAATCGTGCTTCTAATTTAGCGTTAGAAATTCTAACGGTATCAACAAGAGAGGATCGCTCCTCAACCGTCGGCACTGGAGAGGCTCTGTAAACAGGCCTCTCAACCTGCGGAGGCTTTACTTCTACAGGCTCGAAAGAAGTTGCCTCATGAGCAGTTACTACGGGAGCATGTAATTGAAGTCTCGTAAGTCGATGGATTAATTCGTCACGTTGCCGCTTTTCATTCCTTTTTTCACTCCCTCCTTGCCCCGATTCGATTCCCCCAACAACGTTGTGAATCATATCAAGTGCATGATGAAGCGTGTCATAAATCTCTGGCGAAGGAACGGTCTCTTGCCGTTTCCACGCAGAAAACACCCCTTCCATTGCTTGACAGATCGATTCAACATCGATGAGACTCACTGCTCGTGCCGCACCCTTGAGGCTGTGTGCCTCACGATGAATGTTCTCAATCGTCGTTGATCGCTCAAGTGGTTTTAATGATTTCTCCAACTCTAGCAACATCGACGAAAGTAATTGAAGGTGCTCTTCTGCCTCAACCTTGAAGGTTGCTTGGAGTCGCTTAATGAATTCTTCGTCTTGAATTGGCATAGTAACCTCTCCTGACTTCGTGGAGTAATTCTTTATACTCGATACTCCTCCATCAGCTGTCTAAGGTTTTGTCCCAACTCCTTTAGATTGTGCGCTGAGTCTTCTAGTTGTTTTGCACTTGCGACGTTTTGAGTAGTAGCCTCTTTTATACTCTCCATAGCCGAGGCAACCTGCTCCATGCCCACTAACTGCTGCTGACTTGATGCCGCAATCTGTGTGGATGCTTGCGCTGCCTCTGTGACATTATTTCTCAACCCTTGAATTGAATCTCCTGCTTGAGTGGATTGCTCAACTCCGATTTCAACCGCCTTCCCCCCTTGCTCAGTCGCCATAACTGCAGCGCTAGTTGCTTTTTGAACATCACTGAGAATACTTCGTACCTGATTGGTCGCAGCTTTTGATTGTTCTGCCAAACTCCGCACCTCTTGCGCAACAACAGCGAATCCTTTTCCATGCTCCCCTGCTTTTGCTGCTTCAATTGAGGCGTTGACGGCAAGAAGGTTTGACTGTGCAGCAAAATCATCTACCGTTGCAATAATCTGACCGATCGCCTGCGTTTGTTCACTAAGTCGAACCATGGTATCGGCAATGGATCCCATCTGTTCGCGAATACGCTGAATACCGGTGATTGCTTGCTCGGTAGATTTCTTCCCAACTTGTGAGCTCTGTGCAGCTTTTTGAGCGCTCTCTGATACAGATTTTGCTTTTTGATTTGCTACCTGCGCCGTTTGTCTCACCTCTTCTACCGTAGTCGTGGTTTCAGTCACGGCCGTGGCTGTTTCTGTTGCACTTACTGTTAACTGCGTAGTTGATGTAGAGATCTGATTTGCTGCGGTTCCTAAAATACTTACCCCTTGATTAATCTCACTCATTAATCGTTGCAGATTCTCAACCATCAGCGCAAAAGCATTTCCGAGAAGATCCCGCTCGGATTGAGGTTTCACCTTCACTCGCAAATCACCATCAGCAATTTTCTGAGCTACTTCTGCCATCTCTTGCAGTGCATGGTTCATACGCGCAAATGCCTGCGTCAAGACACCAATCTCATCTTGACGATGGTTTGTACTGATGTGAACATTCAGATCTCCCGTGGCTATCCGCTCCGCAGTAGTCGTAATTTCCCTCAAAGGTCCGGCTATATTTCTGGTAAGAACGATGCTAATCAGCATCACAAACGCAAGCGCCCCAGCTGTTCCCCAGAGAATGGTCAGTTTGGTGTTTTGAGAGCTGATCTCTGCATCGGTTGTTCGTGCCTTCAGTAATAATTCCTCTTCTCCTCGAATCTCCGCAATGAGTTTGCGGATCTCATCCATCTCCTCTTTTCCTCTCCCACTAAGCACCCATGTTTTTGCCGCCTGGAAACCTTCGGTGTTGTGTATGGCGATTCCCTGTTTTAAAGAAGCAAGTCTTTGTCTGAGAACAGTCTCAAACTTGTTAAGGCGTTGTTGCTGATTGGGGTTGTCCACGGTTAGTTCCCTTACCCCTTTGAAACTTTCTTCTACTGCGGAGAGTCCAAAGTAGTAAGGTTCCAGATAACTTTCCTCTGCGGTAACAATATACCCCCGTTGCCCTGTTTCCATATCTGTAAGTCCTTGAAGCAGCTGGGTTAACTCTTCAAGCACCTGGTGAGTATGTGTCACCCACTTCGTGGTATCGGTGTACTTAATAATATTTCGATAAGAAATCGCTCCAATAATCAAAAGAATCGCTAGCGACACAGCAAATCCAACACCGATCTTTGTTCCGACATTCCATCTCATATTTTGTTCTCCCTGTTATTTTTTTATTATTTCGCTTCATCGCCATCATCAGAAACGACAAGCTTTGGATCCAAAAGAATCTTCTCTACATCAAGAACGACTACGTGATCGGCCGTTATTCCTTTTAAATATTCCTCTCGAATACCGTGGAGCGTTGGTAACGAGCGTTGCAAAGTGGCAGCAGAGATTTTTTTCGTGCCAATTACCGCATCCGCCAATATTCCAAGCTCGATCTTCTTATGGTGCACAATAAGAACTCGATGCAGATCGGTAATTCCCTGTTCTGGAAGATCAAAGAATTTTTTGATATCGATCACAGGAAGAATCTGACCCCGTACATTCATAATCCCGGTAACAAAGGAGGGGGCACTCGGAAGGAGTGTAAGGTTGGTAAATGGGTAGACCTCTCGCACACACCGCTGTTCAATAGCGTATCGCTCTTGCGCCAGGCTCAGTTCGACAACCTCAAACTCTCCCTCAGCGCTTTCTAAACGCTGAGGAGGCTCAGCCAGTTGCCGCGCGCGCACTTTGAGAAGCTCTCGCTGTTCTTCCCCACTAAGAGATACAGAAAGCAGCTGAGAATTCGTGCTTACGGAGAATATGTTCTTCATCATCAGTTCTCTCTTCCTTCAAGAGCTTCATCAAATACCTCTGTTTGAGAATGAGAATTCTCTCCTGAACCTACCCGCAAGAGCGCCTGAATAATTTCGATAAGCTGCGCCGCGGTAACACCATCAGCATCAGGAAGAACATGATCAAGAGTGCAATTATCTTCTAACAACTGCAGAGCATTCTTTAGGTGCTTTTCAGCGTTTCCAAGATGTGGATGATAACGGGCAAAATTTCCGAGAGTAAAATGAGCAAGCACAAATTCAGGAGCTACATACAGGGCTCGTTGTAAAGAGGAAACAGCGTCATCAATATTTCCTTGTTCCTGAAGAATCGTGGCGTGAAGAAAATACGCAGAGGGATTGAGCTTATCGTGGAGAATCCATTCTTCGCACCATTTTTGAGCCTGAGAAAGCTCACCCTGATTTGCTAAAGAACGTGCAAGGAGACTAAACAACGGCGGCTCTAATGAATGCGTTAATGCTGCAGTAATAAGTATTTTTGCTGCCTCTCCGTAAGAGCCATCGTTATAAAATAGCGTAGCCTCTTCAAAGAGAAGAGAGCTAGAAAGAGAAGGAGGTTGAGGATCCTGTTTTTCATTCTGAGATTTTTCCTGTAAAAACAGTGAAGGGGTCTCTGCAGATAACAAAAAAGTGGGCTCTTCTGGCAAGAGCAAAGGAAGCTCTGATATACGTTCAACAAAATTTATGTCTTCATTGTATTTCGGTATTGAAAACTCTTTGTTAACATCTTTCTGATACACGATCGCTTCAGGAAAGCTCACCACGCTATACGGTTTTAGTAAAACATGAGAAGATTCGCTTGGACTTGTAATTAACCAACCCCCCTCTCGCTGTGCGCGAAAAAAATTCTGTATGACTTTTTCCATTTGTGCTGTAGTAAAATACATCAACACATTCCGACAAAAGATTACATCCATTGCATTGGTGTCATTGGTAAGTGAGGGATAGACATTTTCAACAAGATTCAGATATGCAAAATGAACCATCTGTTGAATCTGTGGATGAATCGTAAACCGACCTTCAGCCGTTTTGGTAAAATACTCCTCCCTTAACCATTCTGGCGTATCGCGAAATGACCATTTACCGTAGGTGCCCGTGGTGGCGATCTTTAGAAAGCGCGTGTTTAGATCAGTTGCTAAGATCTTCACGTTCCACTCCTCCAAATCAGGAATAGTACGCTTGAGTAAAATAGCTATTGAATATGGTTCCTCCCCAGTACAACAACCCGCACTCCAAATTCGTAAGGAACGTTTTCCCTGTTCTTGACGACGCGCAAAGATAGGAAGAATCTCCTGGGAGAGGGTCTGAAAACTTTTTTTATCTCGAAAAAAATAGGTCTCTCCTACCGTTAGGTGATCCGCTAAGGTTTCTAAAAGATCTTTTGTTCGAGGAGTGGAGAGTACCCATTTGACGCACTCGCATACATCTTCAAAATGAAGCGCACGAGCCACCGCTATCATACTCCGTTCAAGATCAGACCAACGTGACTTTGGGAAATATAATCCGATAGCATCAGCAATAAACTCACTGAGTTGAAGAAGTTGTGCTTCGAAAAGCCGTTCCGCGGTGTTTTCCTTCTCTATGTTTCTTTTCTCTGTGTTCTTACCCTCCATAGCTTCCATGCTCCTTCATCGCACTTTTAAGCATGGTTTCTTCATCAAGTGCGAGAAATCGCTCCAAGTCATGAATAAGAACCATTCCATCTTCGAGTTGAACCACTCCATCAATCTGCTGTAGCTGACTGCAGAACTGCTCTGCCCGAACTACCTGTTCTTCTCGATATTCAAGAACGTTTTTTGCAGAATCAACTACCAGCGCTACGGTTCGTTTTGTCGTAGAGGCGATAATAAACTGATCATGTATATCAACCTCTCGTTCCATTAAACCAAATCGCCGCCGCATGTTGAACACCGGCAAGATCTTTGTCTGAAAATCAATAACGCCAAGAACGATCTCTGGTGCCTGAGGTAACGGAGTAACATCTACGGCATGAACAACTCGTTCCACCTGAGAAAGAGGGAGCGCGTAGGAGCGATCATCAAAAGAGAAAACCAAAAGTTTTTTCGTCATGCCCCTTTCTGTGCTCATAATTGTGCTAAAGAAAACTCCTCTCCCCTTCATAATCATTTGCCGTTAGCTTAAACTGCTGTTTGGAGAAGAGACAAGTGTCTTTCAGTGAGATGCTTAGTTGTGGCTGATCAAACTTTCAAAGTATAAAAAAGATGTCGCGCCTTTGACGAGGTGTAACCGTTTCGTCTCAGGGTTTTCACTGACAGCGAGCATACGAAAAGCGCGCAGAAGATCGCATACGGAAAACATTTTATTAATCTGGAAAGGTGAGAGCACTCTCACCATCACGAAGAGTATAATTCAGAAACTAGAAAGGGATTGAGTCCTCTTGCTTATTTCTTTAACTCGAAGTTTCTGCTTCCAGATACTTTTTTAAATAATATCTTCCATTAACACTCGCAAATGGGGTGAAATAAACTTGAATTCTCACACGATTAATATCTGATGGGAGCTGCTCAAAGGATTTCAAAAAAGGATTTGGAACCCTCCCCTTCCAGTGTCTAACTTCTAGTATCAAATACAAGAAACGCGTGTTGAAGTGCGTTTTTTAGTAAGTGTTATCAAAATGTTATTTAGATTTCAGAAACTCTCTGACACTTAATGATGGGATTATGTTAGGTTAGACATTAGGGGAAAGCAGAACAAGCAGACAGGAAGCATGGGTTATACTGAAAGGAAGAAACGTGCAGACTTCAAAGAGATCTGTATTACTTGGCCTCAAAGCTTGGTGTGTTTTAGCGATTGTTACGTCGATATTCCTTACGCGACTCTGGTATCGTGGAGAGCTCACCGAGGAGGTCATTGTTAAGCGCTGGTTTGAGCTCCTCTTTGGGTGGTCGCCAGCAATGGTTCTAACAGTAATGGGAGCAAACGCTCTGGAAAGGAAACTGACCAACGCAATATCGCAATTGCTGTGTGTTGGTTCACTCATAGGACTCCTCCTTGTGGAGGTAGTTGAATACATTAGTCGGTCGGGCTTCTGCTGAGTATCAAGCCCTTTCAGCCAGTTTTGGCTGATACCGACAGTCGTATTTTGGAGTGCCGGAATTATTTTTTATGGTTTGATGCGGCTTCTTTTGTACGCTGCACGCAAAGCAGTAGGGCGCAAAGCACAAACTTAGCCGACGGGGGTGAATCCAAGCTTGAACTGCTCACCCCCAACGTGCCTCTAGTTGTTAGAAACTTTTTGATATTTGATAACTGCTACACCGCATATAAAACTCGGAGCCGCGACCGAGTTAAAAACCAATTGCTTTCATGCGGCTAAGGAGCAAATTCATTGCCAAGGCCTGAGAAGAGTAACCGGTTGGGAGTTGAGCGTAGTGCCTTCCAGATTTCAGAAACTCTCTGACACTTGATGATGGGACCGATCACTAATTCCAAATATGGAAGGTATCGATCTCACTAATGAGTTCACCTTTAAACAGAAAGTACTCGCAAAAATTAAAGGTTCTTTGCCTTCCGGATTCTTCGTCTATTGCCCCGAATCCGATCGCCACAACACGATCGCCTTCTTGAATAAGTTCACGAATTTTGAGCAAGGGCATTTCGCAGAACTCGTCGTTATCGATATTGTTTGCAAACGCAAGCTTCCCGGTAAATATTTGGCAACCGTGCAACCTCCAGATGACATCCTCTGCAAGGCAGTCTAACACCTTTGCTTGGTCACCCAAGCGAAATCCCTCAATATATTGTTCAATCACTTGCTTCTTAGACATTTCGATCAAACGCTCCCCTGTGGCAAACGTTTAGGCTGAGCGGCGAGCTTTACGAGTCCGCCCGAGCCGTTTGTTATCGGCTCCCCTAGCAATTAGTGGATATCGCTTAGGATCTTCCAAAGAATCTACATGCAAATCTATGTCTAAGTCAGGCCAATATAAATGAACTGGAGATAATGCTTTCACATTCATAACCGCTTCTACTGGAGACTTGCGAAACCAGGGAAAATCTCGATGGCTCAGAAAATATTCCCGATGATGAAACAACAACCAAATGCCAAAAGGACTAAGAGCCAAGATCTCACATTTTGAAGTGTGATTTCCACGCCTCGATGAATTCTTCATAATTATCCTCGACTAGTTTTTGCAACTTGCGAAGTTGCGCTTTGCTAAATCCTTCGTATTGAGCAAGTGAAATTGTTGGTTCAAGCCAAAATTTAGCTTCTCCATCTGGTGACGTCACATGCACATGCGGTCTGGACTCCTCCCGCGAAAAGAAAAAAATCGATATGCCCCTATTCTCAATAATGTCGAATTCACTGAACCAAGATAGCATATCTACAGCGTGCGTGCGAGCAGAGATTCGCACCCACAATTTATGCTTTTACGCCGTTTCTGAGTTCGGCATTGTTCAAAGCAGAATCCAGGTCCTCACCTGGTCTGATTTCGGAAACTCTCTGACACTTGATGATTGGGATTTTCACAAGCGCTGGAGCCAGTAAACCGTGCTGGTGGGTGACCCAAAGTAAAGGGCCACCCACCCAATTATTTTTCCCCGCATCATATCGTCGGCATTTGGTATACATCCGCGATGAACACGGCCCCATTTGTGGAATGGGCTTTATTAGTATAACCGACCATACCAGTCCCCGCTTTTGCCGTGTGGGCATAGATGACTACAGTGTCTCCAGGGTGAAACATTCTGCTCTCGGCACCGATGATCTCTAACTCACCGCTGATAATGGTTAGAACTCCGAAGGTCCCTTCTTCGTCCATTCCATGCTCAGGCTCTGTCTGATCTGCTTTGTAAATTGCTTTCTTGCGTTTGACAAAGACTGATCCGCTTGGAATGACTCTTGAGCCCCAAATGGGTGGCTTTCCATAAGCATCGTTCAGAATAGCCGGGTAATCTACGACATCGATAGTCATAACCTCTTCTCCTGCAAAAGATTCCGGAATTTTTCGCTGAGGAACCTACACTGGCACCAGCATTTTTTCTCGCACTTCTGATATTAGAAGTTGAAGAGACAATGCTGATCGCAATTGCTTCTACCTAGAACGAAGATGTGAGCAAGGCTGTATAACCCGATTATAGTGTTAAGAAAAGAACAGCCCCTGCTTGCCGAAGTT
>CAZDIO010000069.1:0-25513 GCA_964505555.1 uncultured Bdellovibrionales bacterium | reverse complement strand
GTGGCGCGGGGCGCTAATAAATTGCGACGAGCCAAACGCTTTTCGTTTTTGCTCCGCTCGCCTCCCAACGACAGAGGGGCGATTTCTTACTATACTTGAAGTGAAACTGTTCGAAGCGATGTTTTCCCCTCTCTTTAGACATATGGTGAGAAATGTGCTTTTATTTCTGGGCATCTTGTCAGCCCGTGGCACAGATGCAAACCCGTATAAATTTTGAAAGAATTAAACGATGGCCGACTTAAGAAAAATTCGGATTCTTTGCGGAGTAATTGCGATACTAACACTTTTGTTAGTGGCGCTTGGAGGTTTTGTTCGGGCGACAGGAGCTGGGCTTTCCTGTCCGGATTGGCCGCTTTGTTTTGGTCAGGTGATTCCGGAATTTATTCAGGGTGTCACCCAAGAGTATATTCACCGAGTTCTTGCAGCTATCGTTGGTGGCCTCACGCTTGTCCTTGTATTCAAAGCATACAAAATAAAAAATAATCAACCCCGTTTTTTTCGTTTTAGTGTTTTCTTATTATTTCTTGTGACTGTCCAAGCAGTTTTTGGGGGGCTCACCGTGACGATGAAGCTTCATCCTCATATTGTGACCACCCATCTTATTTTGGGCACGATATTTTTTCTCCTGGTAGGTCTTGTAGCGATCGAAAGAATTTCACAATCCACACACGCTGAAACATCCCGATTGAAGAAGAGTAAGGCACCTTCGGGATTTGTTGGAATGCTTACGTTTTTTACCTTCCTTCAAATTGCGCTGGGTGGTTTTGTTGGAAGTAGTGGAGCAAGCTTATCTTGTCCCGATTTCCCTTTCTGTTTTGGTGAAGTTGTTCCTCAGGGAGCAACGACTGCCCAGATAGTCCAAATGCTTCATCGGGGGTTAGGGTTTGTTATTTTTTTTGGTGCGTTGTGGCTCCTCTTTGTCGGTTCAAAGCGAGCAGAACTTGGGCGACAGGGGCGAGGGCATATCTTTGGAATGGTATTTCTGATTGGATTACAGATTTGTATCGGGGCAATGAATGTGTGGCTTAGGCTGCCGATCGTGGGCACCGTTTTACATCTGGTCGTTGCCCAAATGATACTTTTAGGGCTAACGTCGCTTTTTAAGGAACTTAACGGGAGCAAGATATTTTTCTCACCCATTTTGGATGGCGATCCTTCACGACGTTACTTGGATTTAGATAACGGTAAGGTAATAAGAAAGGCGGCATAGGGTTTAGTGCATGGAGCGGATACAAGGGATCTCTAGTCCAGTTGCCTATCTTCGGGCGTTTTTGTTTACTGTTTATTCCTTTGTAAGCGATCTCTTTAGTTTGATGAAACCAGGAGTGCTAACACTTCTTCTCGTCTCTACCTGGTGTCCGATGGTGCTTGCTTCAAAAGGAACGGTAAGTTTTCCTTTAGTGCTCTTGACCCTTCTTGGGGGGGCGCTTGTTTCTGGCTCGGCGTGTGGACTTAATTGTTGGTGGGAGAGAGGGACGGACGCACTTATGGAGCGCACAAAAAACCGTCCACTTCCTGCAGGAAGAATATCTCCAAAAACAGCGCTCATCTTCTCTTTGAGTATTGGAGCTCTTGGGTTTTTAATTTTGTGGCTCTATGTGAACCCACTTGCGGCATTAATCGCGTTAGGGGGTCATCTTTTCTATGTATTTGTTTATACGATTTGGCTGAAGCCCTGGACACCGCAAAATATAGTCATTGGTGGTGCCGCAGGCGCTGTCCCTCCACTTGTTGGATGGGCTGCTGTGACCGGGAGAGTGGATCTTACAGCGATTTTACTTTTCCTTATTGTGTTTCTCTGGACCCCGCCTCATTTTTGGGCCTTAGCGCTTAATAAAAATAGTGATTATCAACGAGCTGGAATTCCGATGTTGCCGGTGGTTGCTGGGGAAACAGTAACTCACAAGCAGATGTTTTTCTATGGGCTGCTGTTAATTCCGTTTTCAATTTTTTTAGTTTTTTCTAGTGAGATGCTTGGTTGGTTTTCGCTCGTAGCGCTTTCACTGCTCAGTGCGGTGTTTTGTTTTAAAATTTTCCAGTTAAAAAAACTCTCTGTTTCTGCCCACGATCAGAAAACGCGAAAAGCATGGGATGTGTTTGGGTTTTCTCTTATCTATTTAGCGGCATTTTTTGTTTGTCTTGTTGTGGATTCGACCGTGATATGAAGACCTACTCTGATATTCATGAGAGTGGTGGAGCTCAGGTACTTGAACAGGTAATCTCTGTTCGAAAAAAAATCAAAGAACGACTTTCTTCTGTAAAAAACTTAGTGCTCATTGGCTCCGGAAAGGGAGGAGTAGGAAAAAGTAGCATGAGTGCAGCACTCGGCCTTGCCCTGCGTGATCAAGGGTTTAGCGTGTGTCTCCTCGATGCGGATCTGAACGGCCCCTCGTTAGGGAGAATTTTTGGAATGATGGAGAAATTTCCCGTTCCAGGCCCAGATGGACTTCTTGTTCCAAAAACTGAAGATGGAGTTGGATTGGTGTCTATGGGGAGTTTTCTTCCTGAATCTGAATCTCTTGAGTTTGCTTCTGTCGCTCATGGTGATTCATTTACTTGGAGAGCAACAAAAGAGTTTACAACCCTTGCTCAGCTCCTTGTTGGAACTGATTGGGGAGAGCTTGATTTTCTCCTTGTAGATCTTCCTCCAGGGCCTGAGAGAACATTTTATTTTGCTGAGTTTTTTGGTGAGCAGGCAAAACTGATCTTGGTGAGTATTCCCGCAGATCTCTCCCGTGGGGTAGTACTTCGCTCCACTGCTGCTTTGCAAAAACTGGGGGGTTCTGTTCTTGGTTTTGTTGAAAATATGCGCGGATATTACTGTAGTGAATGTAATCAGGTAAGACCGCTGTTTTCTGAAAGTCGATCCGTGAGTTTACCACTTTTTTGTTTGGGAGGTGTTCCTTTTGATCCACGGTTTGCAGCGCTTTGTGATCAGGGGATGAATTTGCAGAGTTTTAAGCGGTTGCCCACATTTGAAGCAATGAAAAATGTTTCTCAGCAATTATCTATACAACTATCTGCACAGCTTTCTGAAGAGATCGTTTGCCAGGTGCAGGAAAGTCAAAAAGAGGTACGAGTATGAAGTTTCTTTGTGTCTCATGTGATGCTCCAATGAAGCTAAAGGAGGTGGTCAATCAGAAAGAGATCTCCTCACTCAGTGTGGTATATGAATGCCAGAGCTGTCTTCAAGAAGTTGCGATGCTTACAAACCCTGCAGAAACACAGCTTATCTCCTCTCTCGGGGTAACGATTGACCCGAATGGAGCAGAAGCAAGTAATGTCTCGAAGTGCCCTTTTGCCTCAATGTTTCAAAACTCCTCCGCAGCCTCACCAGAGCATTCCTCTCAGGTGCAGTGGAATGAAGAGGCAACAAAACGTCTGGCAAATATCCCAGAGTTTTTTCGTGATATGGCGATTAAGGGCATCGAAAAATATGCCACGGAACAAGGGCATAAAGAGATCACCGTTTCGGTTCTTGAAGCAGCAAAAAATTCACTCGTATAGTGGATCGTCCCTATATCATATCCTGGAATCTCACCTACCGGTGTAATCTCGCCTGTGAACATTGCTACCTTGATGCGGGGTTTGAGAGGAAGGTTTTTACCGAGAACTTTTCAGATCGGAAAGAGCTCGACACGGAGGGGTGTTTTCAGATTATTGATCAGATCGCATTATCGGCAAAAGAAAGTATCCTTATTCTCACCGGAGGAGAGCCGCTGTTGCGGCGAGATATTTTAGAGATCGTTCGTTATGCGAGCAAAAAAGATCTCTGGGTTGTGGTTGGCACAAATGGGGTGCGAATCAGTGAAGCGGTGGCGCGCCATCTAAAAGAAGCGGGAGCCAGGGGAATGGCACTTTCATTGGATGCGCTAGAGAGTAAACGACACGATAAGTTTAGGAAGGTAGAAGGGGCTTGGGAGAATACCGTTAATGGTGCAAAAATCTTACATGAACAGTCTCTTCCCTTTATTGTCCAGACAACCGTTGGAGATCACAATCTTCATGAACTAGAAGAGATAGCGGAGTTTTCTTACGAGACTCTTAAGGCAAAAGTGTGGAACCTCTATTTTTTGGTTCCCACCGGGCGTGGAGAGTTTATCTCAGATATCTCTGATGAAGCGTATGAGCAGGTATTAACCCGGCTTTCAGAACTTCAGAAAAAGTATTTTTCAAAGATGATGGTCAATGCCAAATGTGCGCCCCATTATATGAGAAAGCTTTTTGAAAGTGATCCTCAATCCCCGTTTTTAAAAACATTTAGTGGGGGCGCGGGAGGATGTCCTGCGGGGACGCATTATTTAGGGATAAGACCCAACGGAGATATGACCCCGTGTCCTTATCTTCCTGTGTTTGGAGGAAATCTTCGAAATGAAACGTTTGAATCGATATGGAACGACTCTGAGATTTTTAAAAGGATCCGCTCAAGAAATGAACTTGGTGGACGTTGTGGGAGTTGTGAGTTCGGAGCTGCTTGTGGTGGTTGTCGTGCTCGAGCGTTTGGAATGAGTGGGGACTATCTGGCGGAAGATCCTCTCTGTAAATACCAACCAGGAAAGTATAGAAAAGAAGATATCGTTTCACAGTTTGGCATTCGCTATGGGGATACTCCTGAGCCTGAACTTCGTTGGGAAGAGGATGCTCGGGAACGAATCTCTAAAATCCCCCGGTTTGTACGAGGAATGGTGGTAAATGCTGTGGAGAAATACTGTATCAATAATAATATCTCTGTTGTTACGTTAAAAGAGTTGGAAACAATTCGTTCTAAGGTTCCAACACCAAAGCTATTTGAAAATCGACCCAAACCCTAATTTTTTGATCTTTGCTTCAAATGCCTTCTTGGTTTATTAGCAATAGGGGTCACGTATCCTGTCAATTGGGGGGAAGGTGGGACGATATCGAACAATTTTCGTAATTTGTACTACGCTTGTCGCTTCTTTACTCTTCTTTACCGTTTCTAACGCTTTTGCTGAACAGGCCGAGCCCGCCTACCGAGAATTCCATAAAGTATTTCCAATTTTTGGAGAAAAAGTAACCAGCAGAGTCGCGATTTGGGTTGTTGCTCAACTTCATCTCTATCTTGCGGCGTTTGTTCTCGCAGTTCCGATGTTTGCCTTGATTATCGAATTTATCGGATACAAAACAAAAGATAAAAAATATGACAACCTTGCACATGAGTTTACGAAACTGCTCTCAGTATCGTTTTCTCTGACGGCAACTTTTGGGGCCATTCTTACCTTCATGTTATTTATTCTCTATCCGAAGTTTGCGCAGTATCTGAGTTCTGTTTTTGGCCCAACATTTTTCTTTTACCTCGCACTCTTCTTTGGGGAAGCTGGTTTTCTTTATTCCTATTATTATGGGTGGGGGAAGTTCTCACCCAAAGTACATCTCTTACTAGGGCTGGGTCTTAACGTTGTTGGCACTGCGATTATGTTCATCGCAAACGGTTGGGTGACCTTTATGACCTCGCCAAAGGGAATTGATCCTGAAACGGGAAAGTTGCTTAACCTTGCCGAAGCAATGATGAACCCAACCTGGATGCCGATCAATATTCACCGTATTATCGCTAACGTTGCTTTTGGTGGCTCTATTGCCGCGGCTTACGGGGCGTTTAAATTTTTGGGTGCAAAAACAGATGAAGAGCGCGCTCACTATGATTGGATGGGATACATTGGAAACTTTGTGGCGATCTGTGCCTTCCTTCCCCTTCCTTTTGCAGGGTACTGGTTGGGAAAAGAGATCTACGGGTATTCTCAAAACCTGGGGATGACCCTAATGGGCGGAGCGTTTTCTTGGCTCTTTATCATCCAGGCGATTCTTATCGGGATGCTCTTTCTCTCTGCAAATCTCTATCTCTGGTTTGGAATGGGAAGAATTCCCGGAGCGGAGCGATATCAAAAATTTATTAAATATATTTTGATCGTTATTATTGTTTGCTTCTGTGTATGGGCAACGCCAAGCTCAATTATTGCGACCACCGAAGAGATCGGAATGATGGGTGGTTCACACCATCCAGCACTGAAGTTTCTTGGGGTGATGTCTGCAAAAAATACTGCAGTCAATGTGCTGATTCTTTCTACCTATATTAGTTTTCTCTTATATCGTCGTGGAAATAAAACACCGGTTGAAGATCCAGCACAGCAGGGCAATTTCTCACAAAGTATTCTCTTAGCACTTTCTGCCACCTTTGTAGGTTTGTTAGCCGTCTATAGTTGGGGAATCCCACATTTTGATTTTATCAATGATGGAGATAAGCTTTCACAAGGAGCTACGATTTTTAGTTATATCGGAAGCACCTTTCTTTTAGGTGTCATCGGGGTTTTTACGGTGAACTTTTTTCGCCTTAAGAAACAAGATCCACAAGGAAGAGTCTCTTGGGCCAAGTATGGAAATAACCTTCAATTCTTAATCTTTGTTGCAGCGATCTGTTTTGTCATCTTCATTGGAATCTATGGTTATATGGTGCCTACGAAGGTGCGAATTAAAATGTCTGTACCTCAGGTAATCTCTGTGTTGGTGACGATGGTGCTTGTCACCGTGATTGATATTTTTCTCTTTAAAAACGCAAAAATTACTGGGGGGATAAAGTGGGGGAAGATGCGAAATGCATCTCAATACTGCTTGTTTCTTACGGCGCTGACATTTACCTGGTTGATGGGTTTAATGGGATATGTTCGTTCGGGCTTGCGTCAGCACTGGCATGTCTATGGGGTAATGAAGGATACCTCGCCGGACGCTTTTACGCCGACTCTGGGATATGCAAGTAGTGTTGTTTCAGTGACGGTGATCTTATTTTTTATTCTTGTGTCATTTATCTTCTGGCTTGCAAGCCTTGGAAGTAGAAAAGATTTTGGGGAAGAAGAGGGAGGTAAAAAACTCCATTGAAGAACGCATTTATCATCGCCGTTTTTACGCTCGCGGTAACTCTTTTTTATAACTACGTGGGACATCTGGTTCCCCAAAAAGAGGTGCATCCACCGAAAGATGTTGAGGTCGGTGGAAATATGACCACGGAGCAGATGGTTGAAGCAGGAAAAGCGATCGTCGCCGGAAAGGGAACGTGCCTGAGCTGTCATACGACAAGCGCTCGTTTTCCTACCTTTGATGGAATGGGGCAAACCGCAGGAAAGCGTAAAGAGGGAATGAGTGATGTTGATTACCTGGCTGAATCGCTCTATGAGCCCGGGGCATTCATTGTGCCTTCATTTGCTGGCGGAATGCCGCCAGTAAACAAACCTCCGATCGGTCTTAATGATCAAGAGATTTTAACTGTCATTGCGTATCTTCAGAGTCTTGGTGGAACTCCAACGGTGACGATGGATACGAAGTTAAAATATCAAGGTGCAGCTCCAGCACAAGCGGCGAGTGCGACACCAGCAAGCGGAGGGGGAGCAGAAGAAAATCTTACTGGTGAACAATTAGTTGCAAAATTTGGCTGCATGGGATGTCACAGCTTAACCACTCCGGATCGAATGTTAGGACCAAGTCTTTTTGATGTTGGGGCGCGAATGAACCATGGGCAGATCTACGAAGCGATTTTAGATCCTGATGCAACCATTGCAGCAGGAGATCCGCCCTATCCTCCCGGAGTCATGGGAGCCACTCTTCAAGGTGGCGGGTTTTATGAGAAGCTTAGTAGTAAGCAGTTAAAAGAGATCGTCAATTATCTTTTAATGCAAAAAGGTGGAAAATGATCCTCTCTGTTGTTTTTTCCATTCTTGCTGTTCTTATCGCGCTGAGTTTTCTCCGCTTACCGATGCTGCTTTGGGCAGTAATCTGGCCACTGACTGTTTGGGTATTTATTCGTTTTGGAATTACCCCACATGTTCCTAGTTCAGTATTAGGTATCTACATCTCACTGACCCTCGTGGGAGTTGTGGCCTATATTATCGCTGAAGAGACACGCTCAAATGAGGTTGCTAACTTTTTTATCGATAAAAAATTTACTCCACTTCTTATAATCGTTGGGATCACCATTCCTGCGTTAGTATCTTGGAAGGTCTATGCTGATATTAATGCCCCCATGAAAGCTCCCACGTACGGAAGAACTATTCACCCCGCACCACCAGGGGAGATAACGTTTAAAGGAAAATCGATTGATCTGATTAAAGCGAAAAATCCCTACCGGCCACTAGAAAAAAGTGATCCTCAAAAATTTCGTGAGCATGTATCTGCTGGGAAAAAAGTTTATTACGAGAATTGCGTTTTTTGCCACGGTGATGATCTGATGGGAGATGGAATCTTTGCTCACGGTTTTGATCCTGTTCCGGCCGTATTTAATAGTGAAACCACCATCCCGATGCTTCAGGAGTCTTATCTGTTTTGGCGTATTGCAAAAGGTGGCCCAGGATTACCTGAGGAGTCTGGTCCCTGGAACTCCTCTATGCCAGCGTGGGAACAGTTTCTTTCTGAAGATGAAATTTGGGATGTAATTCTCTTTCTCTACGATTACATCGGAAAGCCTCCCCGATCTGAAGAGGAGCATCACGAATGAGAAAAAGCGTATTATTTTTCATCTGCTTTGTGCTGTTGCCAGTGTTGTCTGCAAATGCGGATCTCGGCAGTGACGCACAGCGAGAGCAAGGAAAACTTCTCTATGATAAACACTGTGCACAGTGCCATGGCGAGAAAGGAGATGGTTTAGGAGTTTCTGCGCCGTACTTTCATCCTCGTCCCCGAGATTTTACAAAGGGAAAGTATAAGATACGGCACACAGAGAATGGCGAACTACCAACTGATGAAGATATAAAGAATGCGATTCGAAAAGGGCTCGCTTTTAAACGAGGAATGGCCTACACCGGAATGCCGCCCTGGCCAAATCTTCATGAAGAGCAGATTACAAATCTTACCTACTATTTGAAATCTTTTTCACCGGAATTTTCAAAAGGCGCACCACCTAAGGAGGTTACGATACCAGAGCTTCTTCCAGCCACTGAAGAATCAATAAAAAAAGGCAGAGAGGTTTTTGAGAAAAATGAATGTGTAAAATGTCACGGCGTTCAAGGAAGAGGTGACGGGAGATCTGCCCCCACGCTTAAGGATGATTGGGGGAATCATATTCGTCCTGCGGATCTGACCAAACGATGGACCTTTCGTGGAGGAGGAACTCAGGCAGATATCTTTCGCACAATTAGTACTGGATTTAACGGCACTCCGATGCCTTCATATGCTGATTCTGCATCAGTTGAGGATCGGCTTCATTTAGTAAATTATCTCTATTCGCTCTCCGATCGTGATGAGGCGCACTACAATAAAACAGATGGTCCGATTGTCGCTGCTTATTTGGGAGAACCAATTGAAATTTCAGATCTCTCAAAAGCAAAGGTGCTCCTTGATAAGGCAGCTCCAAACTACATTCCTATTGTTGGACAGGTTGTTGAGCCAGGACGAGAGTTCTACCCAGGAGTAAACGAGGTTGAAGTAAGGGCAGTATATAACGACCAAGATATTGCGATCATGCTTCGTTGGCACGATATTCGAGAGGATAAAACAGGAAGTAACGGTCCAGATCTTGAAGTTGTAGAGGAGAAGCCGGTGATTGCGGAGGTAAAGGAAGAGGTGGTGGGAGGAGATCCTTTTGCTGATGAGGAAGCAAAAGATCCATTTGCAGAAGGAGACCCGTTTGCAGAAGAAGAAAAATCGGGATCAAAATACACCGACGCGGTGCTGATTCAACTCCCGACGAGTTTATCTGAAGGGTTTGTAAAACCTTACTTTATCCTTGGAGATAGTAAAAATCCTGTGCATCTGTGGTTTACAGATCTAGCGAAAAAAGAAGCAAAAGAATTTCAGGGAAAAGGACACAAAGCGATAACGGTACAAGAAAAAAGCACCATCGAAAGTAGTTCTGAGTACAAGGAAGGGGAATGGACAGTGATCTTTAAGCGAAAAAGGTCGGTAGAAGGGCAAATTGAATTTGTAGATTCAAAATTTATCCCTATAGCCTTTTCGGTGTGGGATGGATTTAATGATGAGCATGGAGCAAAGAGAGGGCTTACTACTTGGTACAGCCTATTTCTTGAACCGAAGGAGAAAAAGACAGCCATGGTGCCGATGCTCCTCTATGGCGGAGGGATACTTTTTCTAGAGATTGTTTTTGTTGCCTTGATGAGAAGAAATAGTACGAGAAAAAGACGGTGAAGTTGTAACGGTGAAGTCGTATCAGAAGGAGAGTAAGTAGCTATGTACAGTAAAATTTATGTTCCAGTTGATAACTCTGAGTATTCGAATCAAGCAATTGATCGGGCCGTCGATTTAGGTTCAACGTTTGGTTCTAAAATCGTTGGCAGCCATGTTTATGCGGCAAAAATGCATGACTATCGGTTTAAACAGATGGAGTTTACCCTTCCAGAGGAGTATCTCCAGGAAGAAGAGATTGAGAGACAACGAAAAATTCATGACAGTTTAATTACGATGGGACTTGAGCTCATCTCTGATAGCTATCTCGACCAACTTGGAAACAAGTGTAAAGAGAAAGGACTTTGCTGTGAGCGAAAGATGATGGATGGCAAGCATCATGCTGAAATTATCAAAGATATTGCGCAATCAGATTATGACCTCGTAGTAATCGGGGCGCTTGGCATTGGAAAGACCAGAGATAGCTTAATCGGTTCGGTCTGTGAGCGGGTAGCACGTTTTACGGAGCGGGATGTTTTGGTCATTAAACATCTTCCAAAGGATGATGAGCCGCTTCGAGATACGATCTTAGTTGGAATAGATGGAAGTCCACAATCGTTTGGAGCGCTTATTACCGCCATCGAGCTTGCAAAGAAATTTGAAAAGAAGATTGAGCTGATCGGGGTATATGATCCCTATCTTCATTACGCAGTTTTTAACGGCATTGTTGATGTCTTGTCTGAGCAAGCCTCAAAGGTGTTTCGCTTTGAGGAGCAAAATCAACTTCATGAAGAGGTCATTGATACAGGGTTAGCACAGATTTATCAGTCTCACCTGAATGTCGCTGAACAGATGGCAAGAGAGCATGAGATTGAAGCGAAGAAAACTCTTCTTGATGGAAAGGCGTTTCAAAAAATTCTCAACCATTGTCGTGACACGAAGCCGTGGCTTCTGGTTGTGGGGCGCACTGGGGTGCATAGTCCTCAAGAAGAAAAGTCCCTGGGAAGTAATACCGAAAATCTTCTTCGTTTATGTCCTTGCGATCTTTTGTTGAGCACCGCACTTGAATATCCTGAGATTGATAAGAAAGCAGAGGAGAGCATCCTTTGGACGAAAGAAGCAGAAGAGCGAATGACCCGAGTGCCTTCGGTCGTGCGAGGAATTGCTCGAACAGGAATTCTTCGACTTGCTATTGAGCAAGGACACAGTGTGATTACAAACAGTGTGATTGATGAAGCGATGGATCGTTTTATGCCAAAATATACGGCAAAACGAACCGAGCAGCTTGCAGAAGCGATGGTTTTAAAACGTGCAAAGGATATGACTATTGCGATGTGTAAGAAGTGTGGAGTTACCGCACGCGAATCAGCACCGGTGCAGTGTGCGGTGTGTGGTGCAAAGGAATTTCATCTTCTAACAAACGACTTGGTTGAAAAAATTATTACCGAAGAAGGTGGAGCTGAGGAAGAAACGACCTACGATGGAAAAAAGCTTCGCTGGAGCCAAGACGCTCGAAAGCAGTTAATCGCTATTAGTGATGCCTATCAAAAACGCCGTGCAAAAGCGCGAATAGAGAAAGCAGCACGAATGAAAAAGGTCGATACGATCACCCTTGAGTTTGCAAAAGCAGTGATTGAGGATGAAGTTGGAAAGATTCTTTTTGATGTTGAGGATGCAGAAGTTGGGAAGGAGAAACTCAAACTCAAAGAATACGATAGTGATGTTGATAAAAAAGTCGTAGCCACTGGGAAAGATGGTGCTGAGATACGATCGGTGTTTTCTTGGGATGAGGATGCCGCACAAAGGCTGCTCAGGGTTCCGGCGGGATTTATGCGAGAAAAAACGCAAGAGCGAATCGAAACCCTTGCTCTCGAGCGAGAAATTACCATGATTTCTTTATCGCATGTCGAAGAGGGACTTGAGCAGGGAAGGCAGATGATGGCGCAGATCTTAGAAGAGCAGGGCTACATCACCAAAGAAGAGGGAGAAAAACTTACTGCGCAGGCAGAAAAAAAGAGCGAGGGCACCTGTCCGTTTAGTTCGTTTTTTGCAAATAAAGAGGGAGAGAGCTCGGATCCAAAAAAGAAGAACGGCCCTGTTTCTCATGTTTACAGTGGGGTTGTTGAAACTGTTCTTAATGAAGTTGGTGTGATGAGTGCCCTTGGGAGTGAGCGGGATGCTCTCAAGGGAAAGGAGGGGTAGAAGCGTACAACAAAGGATTAATAAAAAAACAGGTCAATAAAAAAACAAAGTAGTTAACTGATGCCTTCCTATCGGTTCTGTCGTCCAGACGACATACCTCTCTTAGTAAAAGCAGTAAATGAGGTCTATAACGTGCACTTTCCGGAAGAGCCGGAGTGCACCCTTTCAAGTTTCAAAGATGAAGTCCGTGAACTAAACCTCTGGTCGAGCAGCTGTATGATTGCTCTTGAGGGGAAGCAGATTATAGGGGTTTGTATCGGCTGTAAGCGAGAGCAAGAAACGCTTATTTATAAAGTAGGGGTGCACCCCGATTTTCAGAGACAAGGTCATGGACGCCATCTTCTTACTTCACTTCGTCAAAAACTCTCTGTGCTTGGGCCGAAAAAAATTGTTGTTGAAGTTCCCGAAGATAACAAGTTGGCAAATAACTTTTTTATTAGTCTAGGATATAAAGAAAGCGCCTCCTATGCCGATTTTCAGTTGCAAAGAGAGTTTCCCCTGCTTCAACATACAGAGATAGTTCAAGAAATAACCTATGATCAATTACTGGAGCAAGGAGTCATTAAAAATAGCGAGCATGTTTCATGGCTTCAACAATCACAAACTCTTCTTAATTTAAAAAAGAAACTTTTTGGACTAGCAGTAGTTTCTGTCGACGGCATTGAAGCGTACATTTTATATATTGATAAACTTGACTTGGGAGAAGCGACTATTTTTTCGTTTGGTTGTAACTCAAAACAGAATCCAGAGTCGCTTCTGCATACGCTTCTTTGCGGGTTCAATGCAAAAAAAGGAGCAAAAATTCATTTTCCTAAAGTGTCGTTAAAAGAGTCCTGGTACGATTCTTTAGGGAATCTCAAGTTTCAACTCTCCCGAAAATATGTTCAATATGTGGCGCTTGCTACTGACTAATACAACGACTAATACGATCTAGAAAAAGGTATTATCGTTATCGTTATAAGCTGGCTATGAATTATATGCGGGTTAGTGTTACTTCCTCTCTCTCAAATCTCTTACAATAGACCTTACGGAACCCATATTTAGTTCCTTCGGGCCTATAAGCCGTTGAATCTTTTGGCATATTATGTGCACAAATGAATTTACGTTAGGTGTCTTACTACGTCTAGGGCTTTGTTAGGTATGTGCGAATATCGTGATGTGATCCAATACAATCTATTGGTGCAATCTGACATTTATATTTCTTCATGAATTTGCATGCGGTTGCTTCTGTGAGTCCTGCGTAGAAGAGAGCCGTTTAGAGGAACGATCTTGATGTGCGATTAAGATAATGAAATTCTTTTTGCGGCAGATATTTTTTATCATTTTGGGTTTCGTTATTTGGGATATGGGACAAAATACTGCTTGGTCTCAATGTTTGTTTTCTTCTGGTAGTCCTCTTCGACCAACAGATCTTGGTTCGCAGGACCAATATACTTCGAGTATTGCAATTGATGGAAGCGTAGCTTTCATGGGAGCACCGAGACAACCGAGTGCTACTGATAAAGGAACGGTCTACGTGGCGACTTACGGCACTTCTTGGTCGATCACACAAAAACTCGTAGCTCCCGATGGTGCTGCCGGGCACCAATTTGGAAGATCTGTCGCCATTGAAGGATCGTGGGCAGTGGTAGGCGCGCCGGGAACAGAAGCTGCTTACGTGTATCAATTAACAGGATCCACTTGGACTTACCGACAAAAGTTGTTACCCGCGACACCTGAGCCAGGAAATTTTTTCGGATACGCAGTGGCAATTGCGGGAAACGAGATGGCAATCGGAGCATATGGAAGCACGACGTATTCGGGGCGAATTTTTATGTTTCGATACAACGGATCGTCGTGGGTGCCGACTCAAGTTATTAGTGCTTCAGATGGAGCAAGCTATGATTTTTTTGGGTTTAGCGTTGAAATTTCCAATAACTTTATGGTTATCGGTGCCTATGGAAGTGATGGATCGGGTGGAACCAATTTTGGTTCAAGCTACGTCTATAAGTTTGATGGGGCACAGTGGACGTTTCATCAAAAACTTCTCGCACCTGATGGTCAAAGTGGCGATAATTTCGGGGAATCCGTTGCAATCGACGGTTTAAAGATGGTTGTGAGTGCTTCTCGTGATGACGATGTTGGAAGTAACGCTGGCGCTGTGTATGTCTTTGCTTTGGAAGGAATGCAGTGGGGTTTCAAACAGAAACTCACCGGATCGGATTCTAAGCCGGGTGATTGGTTTGGGGCCTCGGTAGCAATTAATGGAGATCTTATTGTCGTTGGGAGTCCGCTTTGGGAGAGTAACGATGGAATAACGAATCGTGGTGCGGTGTATCCCTTTTTATTTGACGGAAATAGTTGGAATGAACAAACAAAACTCCTTGCTCCTTCTCCTTTCGGCTCGTACGACGATAACTTGGGCTATCGAGTGGCTCTTAGTTCTACGAATATCGTTGGCGGGGCAAACCTAGCGGATTGGTTTGGGCGAGATACGGGAGATGCCTATTTCTTCGGAGTACAGTGTAGTGTGACACCTTCTCTTAGTTCAATCTTCCCTCCAGATGGCTACATCGATCCCTTAGAAGATCAAGATGTAACAACAGGTGCACTTTTAGGGACGAAAGATATTTCAATTAGTTTTTCGGTTCCTGTTACAAATATTGGAGGTGCTCCTATAAGTCTTTCAAATTTTGAAAGAAAATATTTTCGAGGAGGAGTAGAGGTGAGTGCTACTACTGCTGATCTTGGTGTTGGTGGGGTCGCTCCGACGGTGATCCTTGTCAGTGGTGTTGGCGCAGGACCATACCTTCTTCGTTTCTCACCAAGAATTCCGCTTGGTGCGTGGACACAAATTAAAGCGATAAACGTAGTGAGCTCAGCAAGCAGCACACCGATCTCTTCTTCTGGAAACCGGATCATTTTTGGAAATTTACCTATGGACATCACTCAGGATGGAAAGGTGTTAGGCGATGATATAAATCGCTGGCTAGCGGTCAATGGAGGAACTTTTGACCCAACACCGGCAACAAAACTTTTACTTTTGGATCAAAAACGAAACGGAATAGTTGCGGGAGAAGATATCACCCGCGCAATTCAACTTCTTAACGGCACGCCTGGCACGACATTACGGTCCTGGAGTGGATTTAATATGGGAGAAAAACCGTGAGCATACAAAAACTTTATATTTGTCCTAACCTTTTTAGTAAAAGTCGTAATCGAAAGCAACAAACGGATGTCGTCCGGTTATTTGGTGTGTTGTTAATCTGCATATTTTTCTTAACTAGGAACGTTGATGAAGCTTTTGGGCAGTCATGTAATATTTCCCAACAGATTGTCGCCTCGGACCTAGAATTTGCTGACTGGTTTGGCCGCTCGATTGATGTCAATGGCGATGTGGCGATAGTAGGAGCACCACTTCATGGGGCGCGCGGAGATAACTCCGGTGCGGCTTATATTTACCGATGGAGTGGAACAAGTTGGCTACAAGAAACCAAACTCCTTGGGTCAGATATTGGTCCGGGCGACTCATTTGGGGGCGCTGTTTCTATTGATGGCAATATTGCCGTTGTCGTGGCTCATGGGAAGTACATCAATGGGACGCAGACCGGCGCAACGTATATTTTTCGCAGGAACGGATCGAATTGGATTGAAGAGCAGAAGTTTCCCGTCGGGTTCAGTGGGACACCGGATCTAGTAAATAGCGCCGTTTCAATATCAGGGAATGTCATCGTAGTAGGGAGTTCGTCGGATCGTACACGGGGACTCTATGCTGGCGCTGCGCACCTTATTTTCTGGAATGGTTCAACGTGGATCCTACCGCCAAAGCTCACCGCCTTGGATGCTGCAAATGTCGATTTCTTTGGATTTTCTGTTGCTGCTTTTGGAGATTGGGTGTTGATCGGTTCTTTTGCAGATGATGATCGTGGAAGCGCTTCTGGTTCGGCGTACCTTTTTAAAAGAAATGATAATGGAACACCACTCAACTTAAATGATGATTTCTGGGAGCAGAAGCAAAAAATCGTTCCACCTGATGGAACGGAATACGATCAATTTGGATATGGTGTAGATATTAATAACGATATGTTGATTATCGGAGCCAATCAAGATGGTGTCGCAGAAAATCTCGGATCGGCTTATATATACCGCCTTATTGGATCGACTTGGACTTACGAAGATGAAATTCATAGTTCAGGAAGCATTAGTAATGGTTATTTCGGTCTTGCAGTGAGCATTGCAGGCGATACGGCAATAATAGGAGCGCCTCAAGAGAGACCTTTTTGGACCAATGGTGGTGCTGTCTATGTGTTTCAAAAAAGTGGATCAACATGGAATGAAACATCAAAACTTGCTGATCCAAATGCAGGTGCAGGTAATTATTTTGGATATTCGGTTTCCATTTCTGGAAGTGCAATATTTGCCAGTTCCTATAAAGCGCTTGGAACAGGAGCAGCGTATAGTTTTAGCTGTGCTTCTTCGGCTCCAACTATTGCCTCCAGTTCTCCATTAAACGGGTATGTTGATCCGTTAGAAGATAGAGATGCAACAACTGGAGTACTCCTCGGTGTTAAAGATATTTCAATAACATTCTCTTCGCCGGTGACAAATGTTAATGGTGCGGCCTTAAGCATAGCAAATTTTGAACGTAAATATTTTCGAAATAATGCGGAAATAACAGGAGCTCCATATGATTTGGCTGTGGGCACAGCTCCAACAGTAACACTTGTTAGCGGGAGCGGTGCTGGTCCTTATCTAATTAGATTTTCACCTCGAATCCCTTTAGGAGCTTGGACACAGATTAGAGCGATTAATGTTATTGATGCGGCGGCTAGCATGCCAATTTCTAGCACCGAAAACAGGATCGTAATCGGATCTTTGCCCATGGACATTACTCAAGATGGTAAAGTTCTAGGAGATGATATTAACCGTTGGCTGGCGATTAGTAGTAACTCGTTTGATCCCACACCACTTACAAAGCTTCTCCTATTAGACCAAAAACGAAACGCAATAGTGGCTGGCGAAGATATTACTCGTGCAATTCAGCTGTTAGAAGGTACCTCAGGAACGACTTTCCGCGTCTGGGGTGGTTTTGATATGGGAGCCAAACCGTGAGCATACAAAAATTTGATGTTTGGTCTAAGACCTTTCATCAGATTCGTGTTCGAGAACAAGAAACCAAGGGGAGACTACTTGCAGGGATTCTCCTTATCCTTGCAATTGTCTTATTTCTTCACCTTCCTGCTTTTTCACAAAATGAGATTCCCGCACTAAAGCACGCACCTGGAGTGGTGCTTGTGAAACTTCGGGCGCAGAAATCTCGGGCACATCTAAGAAGCGTTACGGACAGTTATGAATTATCCGTCGAGGAAGAACCACTCCTTGAAAAACTTGGTATTTATCGGATTCGGATACCAGAGCGTCTCCTCCGCAGTGGAAAAAATGAAAAATCATACGCGGCTACATTAAAGAATGATTCACGACAGGTCTTTGAGTTTGCTGAAGTTGATACCCTTCATGAATCGGCGCTTACTCCAAATGATGCTCTGTATTCCAGTCAGTGGCATCTTCCAAAAATTTCTGCACCGGGCGCTTGGGATTTTGGCACAGGTTCCCCCTCGTTGATTATTGCTATTCTTGATACGGGGATCAATAGTTCTCATCCTGATCTTACGGGGAAACTAGTTCCCGGATGGAGCGTCTATGACAACACCAGCAATACCTCCGATGCGAAGGGACATGGAACCATGGTTGCTGGTATTGCCGCAGCAAATAGCAATAATGCTCTTGGAATAGCTGGCGTTTCGTGGGGTTCGAAGATCATGCCGATTAAAATCGCGGGAGCAAATGGTTGTACGTACAGTTCGACCATAGCGGCAGGACTTGTCTGGGCGGCAGATCACGGAGCACGTGTTGCTAATATTAGTTTTAGTGGACTTGCAAAAAACCCATTGGTTGATATTGCAGCGTATTATTTCCAATTACATAATGGAGTGGTGGTTGGCGCCGCAGGGATTAGTTCAAACTATTGGGGTTCAGATGATGCCTATATTCTTAGTGTAAATGCAACCGATGCAAACGATGCCTGTGCTTCGTTCTGTATGAATGGCGATTATGTCGATATAAGCGCCCCGGGGGTGAATATCACGAGTACAAACCTCAGTGGTGGATATGAGGCGGGAGATGGACTTTCCTATGCTTCACCGATAGTCGCTGGCGTGGCAGCCCTTGTTATGTCAGCAAATCCTTCCCTCTCACCGATACAAGTTATTCAGGCCATTAAACAAACAGCGACGGATCTTGGGGCACCAGGAATTGATCCGGAATTTGGCACTGGTCGTGTTAATGCCTTGGCTGCAGTCAATTTAGCTCGAAGTGGAACACCGATTCCCTCAGACACAATCCCACCGACGATAGAAATTATCTCGCCCACCGCTGGACAGTCAGTCATGGGAAGCGTGGGCATTCGTTATAACGCTAGCGATAATATTCAACTTGCTTCCATAAATGTGGCGGTGGATGGGGTATTGATTAAAGTGTTTACGACACCTTCTTCAGGAGGACCTAATTATTGGCTTACTTGGGATACTTCCGTTGTTCCAAATGGTCAGCATGTGATTCGTGTGGAAGCGGTGGATACTTCCTTTAATGCAAGTTCTGTTCAGGTTATTGTCACGGTAAATAATCCTGTTGATACTCAACCACCAAATTCACTATTTTTTTCCTGTCCACGAACAAATGGAGTCCTTTCTGGAGCACGTGAGCTTGAACTTAGTACCAATGGCGCAGTAACGGCGGCGGTCTCAGTTGATGGCGTTGCTTCGCTGGCAACGATTTCAGCAGTGGCTCCGTTTCGATTCTTTTGGGATACGACCACCGTATCAAATGGAGCGCATACCCTTCGTGCGGATGCTATGGATATGTGGGGGAATACTATTTCCAGAGAAATTCCGGTGACGGTGCGAAATATCGGCTCCGATGTTACCGCTCCGGCGTGGGGACTTCTCATCAGCCCAGGAGGTAATAGTACTACAGATGATCCAACCCCCACCTTTCGATGGTCCAATATCAGCGATCCGAGTGGGGTAACTTATCGATTACGTGTGGGAGACACCAACACATTATTCACCGCTCCTATAATAAACGTTACTGGACTGACTTCTCCGACCTATACACCGACTACGCCACTACGAAATGGTTTTTACTATTGGACGGTGGAGTCGATCGATGGTGCCGGCAACATTGAAGACTGTTGGGCAATAGGGCAGTTTGAAATTAGTGGTGTGCCAAACTCCGATACCACACCACCGCCGACACCTACCTTAAGCTCGCCAGGAAATGGAGCAACCATTACAAATCGTGTGCCCTCCTTTGATTGGACGGATGTGAGTGATCCAAGTGGTGTCTACTACACTTTCGAACTAGATAATAACACTGATTTTTCAACCGTGATCTATATCGATCAGGCATTTACCTCAGATTACGGACCGATGGTATTAAACGGGGCACCGTTTCCAAATGGGACTTATTACTGGCGGGTCACGCCACGAGATGGTCAATGGAACGATGGGACTCCTACACCGATTCGAAGTTTCATTATCAGTTCAAGTAGTGACACAACTCCTCCGCCAGCACCGACACTAAGCGCACCACCAAACAATATTCGCTACCGGCTATTTCCGGGCACGACGTTCACATTTGATTGGTCTGATGTAAGTGACCCAAGTGGAGTACTCTATAAATTAATTGTTTCGCCCGGTACTCAAGGTCGCGATACCGTTCTTGTTTCTTCCTATACGATAGGAGTTTCAAATTTTCCTCCTCTTGATGATGGAAGCTACACTTGGCAAGTTCAGGCAAGAGATGGGGCGGGAAATCTCGGGCCATTGAGCACGGCAGGCAACTTTGTTGTCGATACCACTGGTCCTGCAGCCCCGGTGCTGAGCTTGCCAGCAGATGGAGGAACGGTTTCTAATGCCACTCCAGTTTTTGATTGGTCTGATGTCAGCGATCCTGGAGGCGCGGTAAAATATCGAATCGAAATAACTGATAACAATTTCATGGGTGAGGTTTACCGAGTAAATCTTACGACTTCTACGTATACACCAACGACGGCACTCGCACCGGGACTCCATTATTGGCGTGTTGGCACTGATGACTCCCTAGGCAATCCCGGCCCACTAAGCGCCCGTCGGAGCTTTCGTGTTCCCGGAGATGTGACACCTCCTCAAGCACCAACATTAAATTCTCCAACAAACGGTTCATCAACAACCAGTACTTCGCCAAGCTTTTCCTGGAACGCTGTAACGGACGTAAACGTTAAATATCGTCTTCAGGCAGATAACAGTGGGACAACTTTTCCTTCTCCTGAAGTTGATGTTACAAATTTGTCACCAACAGCCTATACCGCAAGTGCGCTTGCGGTTGGGACATATTCATGGCGCGTAGCAGCTACGGATAGTTCGGGAAATCAAGGTGCATGGAGTGCTGTATGGAGCTTAGGTGTTGGGCAGACACCGGTCTTAACACCGGTGATAAGTTCAAGCTCTCCAGGAGATGGTTTTATCGACCCGTTACAAGACAAAGATCCTACGAACCCGACGATACTCATTGGGATGAGTGATATCTCGATTACCTTCTCCGCTGCGATGAAGGATGCTACCAGCAGCGGCAGCTTGACCCTTTCGAATTTCGAAAGGAGATATTTTCGCGGCGGGACGACAACTCCGATTGAGGTCAGTGCGGCAGCTGCAGATCTAGAACTTGCAGCGTTGGGACAACCAGCAGCAACAGTTACGCTCACTGGAAGTGGAGCAGGACCTTATATACTCCACTTTAATCCCCGGGTCCCTCTTGGTGCATGGACGCAGGTAAAAGCAATTAATGTAGTCAGTACCAGTGGTACACCGATCTCCTCGACTGAAAACCGCATTGTCTTTGGATTTCTGCCGATGGATATAACCCAAGACGGGAAAGTATTAGGTGATGATATCAACCGCTGGCTAGCGATTAACGGCAATTCTTTTGATCCGGCTCCGCTTACCAAACTTCAACTGTTAGACCAAAAACGAAATGGAATTATTGCCGGGGAAGATATCACGAGGAGCATTCAGCTTATCAACGGTATCGGAACATTTCGTGTCTGGAGTGGGTATGATTTAGGGGGAAAACCACAATAAGTTGTCCCCTGGAAGATCAGACCGGTCAAGAATTAATGATTTGCTCGCCACATATTAACCTCTGTTTCTGGCAGAGGTTTGAGGTTTGTTAGGAGGTAGCGGGGGATAAGAATTTCCTGCCCTAGAGAGAGTAGGTTCGGATCCTCTAATGCGTTTATTCGAGAGAGTCGTTCGGCGTTTGTCGGATCACCGGTATACCAAAAGCTAATTAACCGTAAGGTTTCGCCAGGAAAGGTGACCTTGTGTGTGAGATCGCCCGAGGATGAGGTCTCAGTTCTTTTTATTGGTGGCGTCTGCGTGGATTGCATGACCTGAGAGGCAAAATCGAACTTTTCCTTCTGTGGCGCTACCATGTCGTTTTTTACTTCATGCAATATTGCTCGATCGTCATATCCTTTTGCTCGTGGCAGATCCGCATTTTTAACAAACGTAGTGACTTCTTTTCTCGTACTTTCAATCTTTGAGAGGGTCACTGGAGAAAGAGGGGCGGGGAAGGTTCTTTTTAGTGAAGAAAGGAGTGGTTCTGTAATGATTTGAGGTCCAAGAATTATCGATTCAACTCCGGCATCTGAAATGGTGTATGTCTCTTGCTTATCAAGGTAGTAGAGGTCAATTTTGTAATCTTCAAGAAACTCTTTTCGTACCGCAAGAGCGGTGGGGTTTCCGCGAAACTCAAGAAAACCACGAAGAGTCTGACTCTTCTCTGCTTCACGGGTGAGGAGCACATTTGATACAACGTATGGATTGTCATTACTTACGGCGACAATCCCCTGGTTTGAAAGTTGGCGATGAAGCGAATATTCAGAAGAAAAACTACACCCAATGAAGGGCGAGAGTACGAAAGAGGAGGCGAAAAGTAATCGGCAAGCAATGTTTCTTATGGCCATATGGAAAACTCTATTTCTCTTCTAAACCGTTGTTTTTTTAACCTCACCACCGAACGACGTGATCCGCGATCTGTTTCTAGCGAAAACAAAATCACTTTATCATGCCATGTTTGGGGGGGGATCTGGTAGGGGGTCTCGGCTATTAAAATAAGCCGCTTCATTTGTCGGTTGGAGAAAGTGAGGAAAACTCTACCAATAAATATGAGATTGCTAAGTAATTAAGCGATGCAAACGTTTCGGTACTCTTTAAATGATTCAATTACTTCACCAGCACCACGCACAATAGCTGTTAACGGGTTTGCTGTTCTAATAAAACGAAGTCCGGTTTCATAGCTCAACCGCTCCGGAAGTCCTGCTAACAAGGAACCTCCTCCAGCCATATAAATCCCCCGCTGAATAATGTCTTCTGCAAGCTCAGGACTTGTTCTCTCTAACGCACGGTGTACTGCCTCAACAATTGCGGTGACGGGCTCCTGAAGTGCTTTTCTGACGATGCTATCATCAATGATCATCTCCCGGGGAACTCCCGTGGCAAGATCTCTTCCAAACACCGTAAGCTCTCGACTTTCTGCCATCGGCATTGCTGAGCCAATGGTCAGCTTTATCCGCTCTGCTTCAAAGATCCCGATCTGTAAATTAAAAGCACGACGGATAAAGTGCTCAATCGCCTCATCCATCTCATCTCCTGCGATCCGCACTGATTCAGCGTAGGCGGTAGCCCCCAAGCTAATAACGGCAACTTCCGTTGTCCCTCCACCAATATCAACAATCATGTTTCCAGAAGCATCGTTTACAGGAAGACCAGAACCGATCGCTGCAGCCATTGGTTCTTCAATGAGATGAATCTGGCGAGCTCCACTCGAGAGGGCCGCATCAACAACGGCGCGCTTTTCCACCATGGTAATGCCAGAAGGCACACTAACAATAAGACGTGGGCGTCGTAGATGCCACCGATGAGAAACGCGGGTGATAAAATCTTTAATCATTAAATGGGTCATGTCAAAATCGGCGATCACCCCATCTTTGAGAGGGCGCACGGTTTTTACGGACCGCGCTGTTTTTCCAAACATCTCTTTTGCAGCTTTTCCAACCGCGACGATTTTGCCATCCTCTTCTCGAACCGCGACCACGCTGGGTTCATCAAGAACGATCCCCCGACCACGCACGTAGACGAGCGTATTTGCAGTCCCAAGATCCATAGCCATTTCTTGGCCAATCCAACCACCAAAAAAGCCTTTAAGATTTGAAAATCGACTTATGGAGATCTGATCTTCTTGGCGTTGTCGAATAAAGTCGTGTTGGACAAACCCCGAAGAGTAGTCCATGTCAATGCGATCGCTATGCCCAATTCCGAACATTTGCAGTTACCTCCAGCTTTTTCTCAACAGGCCCTTCGAGCAAACGCAAAGTCTTCGCAGCAAGCTCCTCTAGTGTATCCCCATCATGAGGAGTTGCCGCTGAAACGATTTTTAAGCTCTTAAAAAGCCGCTCATTAAGTCGGAGGCCAGGACTTACCTTGTCTCCAAAAGATAACCGTTCTACGAGTTTGCAGAAACGATTGGTAGTGCGTTGTGCTTCGTCGGTATCGGTAAGTAAAAGTAGATGAAAACCATAAACGTGACAGGCAATCGAAGTTCGGTGTTTAACCTGATCAACAAGACGAAGCAGCTTTTGTAACACCGAAACGCTCATATCTATACCCACAAAATCTTCTATCTCTAAGAGGCTGCTCACCGCGATGCGAACAAGACTCAGGGACTTTCGTTTTTTCTGAGCCTCTTCAATAATGCTCTGAGCTTGGGTGGCAAAGTGCTTCCAAGAGAGGGCACCACTTGCTTCTTGAATTGAAGCTAAGCGTTCACGGAGACGAATGCGTTCAAGTTCACGCCCCACGATTCCTGCAATTTTTTCAACCGCAGCAATCTGCGCGGCGTCAAACGCTTGATAGGGAAGGCTTAAAAAATTAAATGACCCTACTTCCTGTCCAAGAATGTGAAAAGGAATTGAAAGGAAGCTTCGTTGTTTCGGGTCATCTGAAGGGAGCACATGAACAACGCGATCTTTACAGATGACTTTTTTATGTTGGCACACCAACTGAAAAAGCCAATGATCGAGGGGCTTTTTTGGATTTGGCGCATAAAAGGTTCCCTCTTGAGACACTCCATCTGCCGTAACAACGATCACAAGCGCATCGCGCTCAATAAGATATTCAGGGAGCGCGGCTGCTTTTGAAAGTAACACCGCTTCGTCTTGGTGACCGTAAAGAGTTTCGGTGAAGCTCGTCAATGCTTGCTGGGACTCGGACTTTATATGCAGCGTTGTTTGTAGTCGGGAATGGAGTTCAAGAAGGCGCATCACCTGTTCGGCACAATCATTGAGAATTTTCTCTGTGACTTTTGGAAATGCATAACTTTTTTTACTGTCGCAAGCGATGACCCCGATTACTTTTCGATGTTTGTCAAAAACAGGTACCGCAATAAAGCTCTTTAAGCTTTGATCGCTCTGGTAACAAAGAAGTGTCGTTGCACTATGTTCAAATGGAGAGACTGATATGCGAACAGCATTTTCTGCCGTCCATCCAATAAGCCCGCAACCAAATCCGATCTCAACTTCCACATTAAAATCTCTGCTGAGAGTATGCACCCCCCCGACAGACAAAACGGCCTCGTCAGATTTTTTTAAATAGATGCAGGCAGTGTAGCTTTCGGTAATATTTGCAATAAGTCGCGCTAAAGAATCAAGGTCATTATGGAGGGGAGATCGTTCTTTAAAAGGAACAACCGTAAACGCTGGTGTTTGCGATCCAGGTTTTTGAATCTCTCTGGAGTTTAGTGAAGAGGAGGTTGATGGGGTGGGGAGCTCAACCAATTTTTCTCGCGAAGTGCCGCGCAGTTTTTCTTCCAAGGCATTTTCTGGTTTTAAATAAACAACTTGTTGTGACATTGCGATTTATTAAAGCCTAGATATTTGCTAGTTAACTTTGAAACACTAGGTAACTTCCTGTAACTCTTACACTTCAGACTGTAACTAACTTAAAGTAGCATTCCATCCCGATCATCACAAGTGGGTAATCAGCTAGGGCGGTTGCGCTTTTAGTATAGCGGAAATTGAGTTCCTGTCGTTGCGAGCGGAGCGAAGCAATCTCGAATC
>CAZDIO010000068.1:0-10762 GCA_964505555.1 uncultured Bdellovibrionales bacterium | reverse complement strand
TAAGAGTGTCTCGTTCTATAAATTCAAAAGGGAATATCACTTTCTATGCGATCGCAGTTCTTCCTCTTGTACTAACAATGACGGTACTTGCTGTGGATCTCTCACATTGGAGCGCTCTTCGCGATCAGACCCAGCGAGAAGCCGATCGCATCTCTTTTCTTGCAGCGCAGCTACTTCCTGACATCCCAGCGGCTACGGCAGTAATTGATAGTGAGACTTCTAAAACACGGGGCCTTATTGTTGCGTCGAAACGTGTTGAAAGCTCTCTCGTAGATATTACTCTTCACACCCGCTACGGAGCGCACTTTGATATATTTCTTGAAGCATTTGGAGATGGGGCACAGATCTTTACTGTTTCTCGTTCAAGCTCAGTGCAGGTTGTTCCCACCGATTACTTTTTGATTCTCGCCGATGGGCACTCCTTGCGGCCAGGAGAGGGAGAACTCCCCTGGGGAGATCCGGTCACCTGGCCCCCGTCTCGATTCTGGCAGTGTGCGGGCTATCTTCCCTCAGTTTCTGACTCGACCTGGAGCGATTACACAAAGTATCGCTGGGCGACTCAATCGTGTTTTAATCCTGCGCTCTCCCCCCTTAAATATGCGGCGATGAATCTCGTTGATACGCTCAGTGCCATTCAAACCAATCGACTCGCTCTCATCTTTACCCCAGGAGACGATAGTGGTCGTGGATATTTTGTTGCAAGGCACCTCAGAAGCACAACAGAAAGTGACGGAACCCTAAAACAAATTGGAGGATTTAAAGAAGAGAGCACTTCCGCTGAGGCATATTTCCCAGCATATTATGAAACTCAGACACGATTAGGAAATGAATCTTGTGTTTTATTTTCAGATAGTCGTTGGGAATCGGTCTATCTGATTCCTGAGTCACTAGAATATCTTGGAATACACAATACCCAAAGCTCTTCTTGTAATCAGCCTGCTCCAAACTATTTTTGCGGTGCTATCAATGCACCACGTCCAGCCTACAACACGCTTAATTCCTGCTTTTTGAAAGAATCATTGCAACTACGCCAAGCCATATACTGGAATGCGGCAAAGCTCCCTACACCAAACTTCTTAGCCGAACCAGATATTCTCCAATCTGTAATGGTTGCTCTTACGGAACTAAGCACGGGAAGTCCCGAAGCAACGGCAGAGGAATTTTCGAATCGAGGAAATGTTGGTTTTAAATCATTAAGAAAAATTATTGTTCTTACTGACACACTTAACGATCCTGCTGATTCACGATGGGATTTAGTTTTTGATGCCCTTCATCGGGCGCATATTGATCTCTTTATCGTTACCTTTGAGCATCAGGAGGGGGGAGTAACGCTCCTGACCGATCAAAGAGGGGCAATAGAAGATAAAGCAGGTGAGTTTTTTGGGGGGAAATCCAAAAACCGATTACGAATCTACACAGCAAACGATGCTAAAGAACTTATTGAGGCTGCTGTTCCAAAACTAATCGTTGTTGGAAAGCAGCTTGTAGTTCGATCGTAAGGATACTATGGAGATCAAAAAGCAGATCGAATTTTCAGCTCGGGGAAGTTCCCTCTTAGAGATGCTCCTCTGCACCCCCCTTGCGCTCTTGTTTCTTATTGTTGTTATTGATAGCGGAGGTGCTTACCTGCAACGGGCATCATTTGCTGATGCTCTTCGGGCAACTCTCAATAGTGAGTTTGTTTATGAGCGTGGCAAAACTTTACTTACTCTTGATGACGATACTTTTTCTCTCATCACCGATGAACGGGTTGCAACAGAACTTGTCTCAGGGTTATCAAATGAACTTGCACAGATATTACGTGAAGTACAACATTATCGAGGTAGCGAGACTGTCTCAAGCTTTAAAGTTACTGTAAGTGCTATTGCAATCGACATCGATGAGCTCACGGGAGCTTTAAAGAGTCCAACGTACAGAGTTCTTGCTTTATCACAAACTGGGAACACCATGTATGAATCCTCTTCTGCCACACCTGGGTATCAAGGGGAAAATATGGATGAGTTTCTTCAAAAAGAACTTCGGCGGCAATTTGAACGGGAGGTCTCCCTCTATGCGATTCCTCTTGGTGTGCGCTATCTAACCTCTACTGGCCAAGCAAAGCCACGCTACCTTTCGCAAGCAGTGCTTCTCTATGCACAAGCAGAGGGATATGCCCATTCGATCCATTCAGAGGCTGTAAAACGAATGATTGGCTCTCTTTTTGCCATTGATGAGAAGCATCTTGTGCTTTTAAGAAGTCAGGTTTCATAAGGAAGTGTAGATGAATTACCTGACCGAGATAAAAGATAGAGCTTTAGAGTTTTACTATCGATGCTACTTTCGGATCAAAACTCCTACCTCGCTCTCCCAGGTGCTGATGCAGTTTATCCCGCCCCGAATCGTCGCTCACTACAATGATAAGATCTCAGCAGGAGAACTTGTAAAGCAATTGACAACTGATTTTTCACTCCAAGAGAGTGAAATACTAAGTGAAATCGCCTCAATACTGGATCTTGGGGTACTTGAAGAGGGCGCTGTCCCCCATTCTCAACTCATCGAGCTTACCGGAATTTCTGAAGAAGTGCTCAGGAGTTGCGGAGTTATTCCTCAGCCAGCACCTACCTCCCCTGCTCGCTATGCGCTTGCAATCAGTGATCCTTTCGTTCTTGATATTAAAGAGTATCGGCGTCATGGAATTCAATTACTTCTTTCAACTTCTCAGGAAATTAATGCCTTGTGGATGCGATACGATAACAGCAAGAAGGTGAAAAATGAACTTGTTGCTGAAAGTCAGATATTTGCAGTACTCAAGCAACTTGCACAAGATGCCTACCAACTTGGAGCATTTGAGGTCTTTATCGGACACCCGCAGGAGAATATGTATGAGTTTATCGCTGCAAATAAACTCTACTCTGGAAAACTCCATCCTGTAGTTTATCGTTCTCTTCTTTCCTTATTTAAAGACTCTTTTCAACTTCGGCGGGAGGTGGATTCAACGGTGTTGAATTCATTAAGCCTCTCGCTGACGCGAAGCTTTGAGCGCCCCGTAGTTTGTCTCTGCTGGGAGGCACTTTCGTTATTACCAAAACCAATTATTGAAGCAGTCGAATCAGCACCGAAAATACAACCTGTGGAACAAGTACAAAAACACCATGTGTTGCTCGTTGATGACGATGAACGATTCTTGCTCATCCTTGCTAAGATACTAGAGAATAAAGGATGGCATGTTACGACCAAGCGTTCTGGAAAAGAAGCCTTGGCAGCGCTCTCAAACAACACCTGCCCACCTGAAGTAATTGTTTCTGATGTTCATATGCCACAGATGGATGGAGCATCATTTTTAAAACATTTACGAGATCGCTCCATCTCTACTCCCGTAGTGATGCTTACCTCTGATGATGATCAACTTTTAGAGGCGGAACTGGCACTTCTTGGGGCAGATGCATTTGTTCGAAAACAGGAAGATCCTCGAATCCTCCTTGCATGGTGTAACAACCTTGTTAATCGCCGCTCACACAAACAAGAAAGCGTTGCAAATGAGCAATATGGCTACTAACGCTCTTTTGCTCCTCGGTGTTGTCTTGGGTGTTTCTTTGCTTTTTTTTGTTAGGCATTGGTTGGATCTTCGGGCACTCCGTCGTGGGGTGCAGGCATTTCTTCGAGAAGAACCACTCCCCAGACGGTTATCCTTTCTTACCGAGCGTGGGTTGGATGTATGGCGTTTAATTGTCACACTTTCAAAAAGACAACAAATGCTCGGAACAGAGAAAACCTCTTTTGAACAGGCACTAACGATGAGCAGTCGATTTGTTGGAGAGACTGACGATCTTTCTTCTGTTGCAAAAGAGGTTTCAACGATGCTTCTTGAAGAAACAAAACCTGATGCTGTTGCCACTGCTGTAATTCTTGCCGATCCCCAAACACGGGAGTTGAAACTTGAATATCTTGCAGGACTTCCCGCACTCCGTTTGCAGGAAGCCCTTTTAATGTATGCAGATTCTATCTTTGATAGTAATCAACGTGAATTGTTTGAGCATCAAAACCTGAGCTCCGCAGAATCCACATGGGGATTTCATGCCGCAATTCCAGGAACGGTTTTTGATTTCACAACATTTGATATTGATCTCTCTCTCGGCATCCCTCTCCAGAACAGCGAGGGAATCTGTGGTTTACTTTGGCTAGGATTTAAAAAACATGCGATGTCATTTACTGCTCAACGAAGAGCGTTTGTGTATGCGATTGCCAAACATGCTGCATCATCTTTTTATGCTGCAACAAAGGTTCGACAAAAACATAAAGAACACGACAGCGAAAAAGATTTTCTCCTTGGTCTTTCACACGATCTTCGTGCCCCGGGAAATAGCGCCCTCTATGCCTTAAGGGATCTTGTTTCTGGAGAGCTTGGCCCACTGAGCGCTGAGCAGCATTTGCGGTTATCAATTATTGAGAGATCTCTTGAAGAACAACTAGGAATCCTTGGAGATGTTCTTGATTTTACTAAATTTCAAAAAGGATTTCTCCATGCAAAAAAACAGTCTGTTACCGTGGAGAGCACTCTTCAGCGCACCATCGAATCGTTTGCACTTCATGCAGAGAGAAAAAATCTCTCCTTTTCCACAGAACGGTTACCAGAAGGGGAGCTCAACGTCGATCCTCGACACCTTCAACGAATTATTGCTAATTTTATTTCAAATGCCATTAAATATACCGATCAGGGGGGTATCTCTATCTCATTTTCCTCTTGCTCTCCCTACTTAGAGATTCTTGTCAGTGATACTGGGGTCGGCATCTCAGAAGAGGAAGAAAAGTTTCTCTTTCAGCAATTTTCCCGTTTGCATGCTGAGCACTCTAACGAACAGGGGTTTGGGCTGGGACTCGCACTCTCTAAAGCACTTGCCGAACTTAATAATTCGTATGTGCGCTATGAACGAAATTTAGGTGGTGGATCTATCTTTGTTGTTGGTGTTCCTTTTGTAAGCGCAAAAAAAAGAATATTTCCACTTCCTTCTGTCAAAAAGGCTCTCATTATTGATGACGACGAAGCCACCTGTCGAACAAACAAACGCTATCTCCAGAATCTTGCAGCAGAGATCCTTATAGCGTCTTCTCTCGCTGAGGCTCAATTTATACTTGATACTGAGGAGATTGAGCTTGTGATAACGGACCTAAATCTCCCTGACGGCTCTACGGTTCCTCTGATTAAAGGCTTGGAGCAGAGGTCAAAAATGATTCCAGTTATTATCGTTACCGGAAGTGGTTACTCTCCGAATCTTGAGGCCTCGAAATCAAGAAATGTAATATGGGTATTAGAAAAACCGGTTAATAGAATTACCTTAGAGGGCGCGATCGCTTCCCTCTATCAGGAAACAGCTATCGCCTAGTATCTCTGTATGAAGAACCCTTACGAGAGCGCAAATCCCCTTTCTTAGAACTCTCTTTCTTTCTAAACTTCCCTACTTGCTCCCAATGCATTCCGTGAAGGTTTCGCTATAGAAAGTAGAAAGAGAGGCCCTAAGATGGAGATTAGCTCATGATTCACAATAGGAGATTCCCCTATTTCATAGGATTTAAACAAGAATAATTACTTTTTTTTCCAACACTTAAGCTCTGCTCCGTGCCTGCCGAAGTAGTAGTTGAGTTCAGAATTTCGTCGCTAAGTTGTTCAGAGGTTTTTGCAGTAGGGGTAATCATGATCGAGCAAGGTAAAGCCACAAAGATTCTTTTTATTGACGAGGATGAAGCATCCTTTCAGATCGTAAAATGTATGGCAAACGTTATTGAGCAACTTCCACCGGTGGAGTTGTTTCATGCCTGCGATGCGACGGAAGGACTGATGATGCTCGACAATGTAAAGCCAGATGTCATTGTGTTAAATGATGATATGAAAGAAGAGCGAGATGTTTTCATTGAAAGCCTCTCTGCTGATCATCCACCAATTCTCATTCAGAGCGAAGATTCTCCTTCCCAATCAGCGCCAAAAACACGCTGCACCGGAAAACAGGTCACGTATGTTGAAAAAAGTGGAACGCTTGAGGGGATTCATAAGACACTTCTTGTGGCGACCTCTGTTGCTACAAAAATGTCAAACCACAAAGTGGGTCCACATATTCACTAAATAGTAGTAACGTACAGCGGACTTCTCTGTCGTTGCTTCGCTTCGCTCGCAACGACAGAGAAACAATTCTTTGTATACTTAAAATGGAAGCGCTCTAGTTCTCCATCTACGACCCTGAATTCAACTCATCAAACTCTTTACTCATCTCCGTCAATTGCAGCTTTGTCTCCTGGAGGACTTTTTTGCATATTTTTATTGACGATAGTGCTTCTTTCATTCGAGAAACAAGTTGGTCAATAGGCACTTTATTGTCTTGGAGCTCCTGAGAAAGGACCTCTAGTTTTTTAAAATTGTCCTCAAATTCGTTTTTCTTTGCATTCTCCATATCTAATCCTACTCTTTTACTACTGCCACACGCTTTGTATCATAGAATTCAATTCTCACAACCTCACCAAAATGAAGGTTCTGACCGGAGGTAACATACTCCTCGGAATCTTTACGTTTAATTAAGGCAAATCCTCGCCGTAACTGCACCTCGGGACTGACCTCTCTGAGGATATTACTAAAATGATCAAGGCGCAGCTCATACTCATTGACTATGCGGGGAAGGGAGCGCACTCCCTCCCCGCTCCGTGCGAGATTCCGTTCAGAAAGTGAAACGACTCGCTCCCCAGAAAAATAGAGCCTTTCGCCTAAAAGATGAGCCTTCTTTACCCCTTTTTCATAGGTCATGGCCGCTGCAGATCTTACTTCACTCACTGCTTGTACAAAGCGAATCTGTTTTTTTTGCACCTGATTGCTGCCCACGGCTTGTATGAACTGAGTAACGTGAGATATCTGGTTTTTTCGACGGTTCATATCCCCTTGTAAGAGCGAGGAGATATGAGTAATCAACGCCTGTAAGCTTCCCAGGTAGTTTGAAACCGCCGGAGAAACCAATTTTTGAATAATATTTGTTGAATCGCGAAATCTCCTCCGTAGATCGTAGACTTTTTCTGCAAAAAAATGCCCCACGGCCTTTGGAACACCAAATGCTCGAAAACTTACATCTTGAGCTGAAGACTGATCGGCCTCATGACCAATAGCGGTCAATGTTGGCAACGGACAGAGACATATTGCCTTTGCAACTTCATAGTCGCTAAACACCGCAAGGTCAGAGGGACTTCCGCCACCACGAATAATCACAATCGCATCAAGATCGGCGATCTGTGTTAGTTGTTTGAGCCCAGAAATGATCTCTCCTTTTGCTTCCTTTCCCTGCATCGCAGAATGAATCCAAAAAATATGAAAAGCAAACTGAGCCTCTTCTAAGCAGGCTCGAAAATCATTAATGACCGTCCCTGCGGTGCTGGTGAGAATTCCGATTCGTTTGGGAAGAAACGGGAGGGTTAATCGTTTGTTCTGATCAAAAATGCCCTCTTTTTTTAAACGCTCATTGGTTTGCTCTCGTATGGCAGCAAGCTTCCCGATGGTATATTCTGCAACAATCCCTATTACGTGTAATGAGATTCGAGCGCCTCGATTTCGAAGCCGTACCTGAACTTCAAACATCACCTCGAGGTCCGCTTCGAGCTTAAACCCAGAAATCGTAAGGGACTTACAAATCTCCTCGGCGTTCTGCCAGATCACTGCATCAATATCTTCATCGCGGTTCTGTGAGTCTGCAAGAGTAAGAAAGACCCTCTCCTTAGAGTAAGTAACTTTTGTAAGCACCCCACGAACAAAGACACTTCGAGGAAACGCTTGAAGGAGTGCAACGTTTATCTGCCGAGAAAGTTCAGAAACAGAAATACCCTCTGGAATAATCGTTCCTTTCGAGAGGGGAAGAGGGGTTTCAGCACCATTTATCTGTTTCTCTGTTTGTTTTTCAATAACGATCTCATCAGCTTCAAACTTTATCTCCTCGATAACGATTTCTGGAAATACATTTCGAAGCTCCTCCTCAGAAAGACTAAAAGACCGAACCTCCCAAGCTTTTTTCTCTCCAAGCCAAAACGCCGGGCCAAGCCGCTTAATTTGCTCTTTGGCTGCAAACGTTCCGGGTCCAAAAAATACGGCAATCTGTTTGACCCGATCAATTCTCGCTTTTAGTTCGGCCATTGTCTCACAACACGCACTATGCTCACTTTCTGGGAGATTCCCACGTTATCCTAATGAATAACCGCAAGGTTTACAAGACAACCTTTCCTCAATTTAACGCGTACGCTATGAAAGCACTGAGGAAATTGCAATACAACTAAAACACTATGCGCGCACTTGTTACAGGAGGTACTGGTTTTATCGGCTCGAATCTCTCCCTTGCGCTTCTTTCGCAGGGATATGAGCTCGTAATCACCGGTCATGATGCAGAACAAAGCTTGCCTGGATTTCAGGGCAAATGTCTGCAACCAACATTTCTTGGACTCGATTGGAATGCGATTGGAAAAGTAGATATCGTCTTTCATCAAGCGGCGATTAATAATACCCTCCTAAAAGATCGGGAGGAGATGATACTCGCTAACGTTGATTCTTCTGAGAAGCTCTTTGAAGAGATGATTCACCGTGGGTGTCGACGCTTTGTGTATGCCTCCTCAACAGCAGTTTACGGAAACCTCCCTGCTCCGTATCGTGAAGATTCACCTCTCTCTCCTCTTAATCCCTATGGGGAATCAAAAAAGCTCTTAGAAGAGCGAGTATCGAAACTCCAATCTCAACATCGAGATGCGATCTTTGTTGGTCTTCGCTACTGTAACGTCTATGGGCCGCGTGAATCACATAAAGGGAAGCGAGCAAGTATGGTCTATCAACTTGCACAACAGATGCAAAAAGGAGATCCGCAGATCTTTGAGTTTGGTGAGCAAAAACGAGACTATATCTATGTAAAAGATGTGGTTCATGCCAATCTCCTTGCTGCACGCTCAAAGGAGAGTTGTATTGTTAATTGCGGCTCTGGAGCATCGACAACGTTTAATAATCTTATTTTTGTTCTGAATAATGTTCTGAATCTCAAAAGAACTCCGATCTATATTAAAAATCCCTATCAAGCCTCCTATCAGAACCATACTGAGTGCGACATGACGTTAACGAAGGCAAAGCTGGGCTTTACCCCCGAGCATGATATCACTTCGGGGATTGTCGATTATTTTCGCAGTGGATATCTCGTGTAGGTAATTGAACACAGAGTTTCACAGGGTTACACAGAGTTAAATCTCAAAGACTTTTTTCACTCTGTGTAACCCTGTGAAACTCTGTGTTCAATTACGATCCTAGATTCGAGGTATCGACCTAAGCCACTTTCTTTTCATCAAGTGCGTGGTCAGACATATGGGTAGTTTTTCGTCTCCCTCTTCCCCCAGTATATTTGGTTTTTGCTTTTTTCCTTGTAGCTTTTTTAACCTTGAGAAAACTCTCCGTAGCATAGGCCTCAACCGTAAGCAGATGATCTCCAAGTTTTTTTATGGCGCTCGTTTTTACACGAGAGATATGACACCTACAATAGTCGAGATCTCTTGCAATGTTAACGAGAGAATCTTCGTTAACAAAATGGCGGGTAATTACTACCTGCTCTAGTGTATCAAGTTTTTGAAACGCCTTCTGAAGAACGGCAGCAAGCTCTTGCTGTTGAAAGCAGCGCTCAGGAGTATTGTGCTCAATTAATGGGTTATCACCTTTTGCATAAAAAGCCGTGTTAAAAAGGAGATGATAGAGCTCATTTTCTGAATCCGCGACGCTGAAGCGGCGCTCATTTACAGCATTGGTAATCTCTTTTAAGAGCGTTCCTCGAATGTGGTAAAAAAGAAATGTTCCAAAGCTTGCTCCCTTTGTCGGATCGAAGCGACTTGCGGCTTCACAGAGCGAAATACCAACAATACTTCTAACATCTTCCTGACCAAGGCGAATTCTCCAGTTTGAAAGAAGTCTCCAGGCGATTTTTAATCCAAGTTCTTGATGGGAGATAACCATCTCCGCACTTGCTGAATCAATACTGCGCTTTCTTGCTCTCGGAGCGTTTTGTGCATGCAGATCTTCTAGTTCTTGCACACTTGATAAATCGTTTTCCTCGGTACTTTTGACAGTATTTTTAATACTGGCAAGATTTAGACCCATGAGAACTCCTCCATCTCAAAAACCAGCCGTTAGGTCAGGACACGATTACTCCTTGTGTTTTCATGTCCTGTAGGATCAACCTTCTAACTCTTGTTATGGTTAACTATTTGAATCTGTGCGAATCTGTATCTAAGTGTATGAAAGAACAGCATCTTTCTCGGCAACCTCCATGCCTTTTAAATACTCGCAACGAACAGGTAATCGCCGATCGGGTGGTGACCGCTTCTTCGTTTTTTAAACGCCTCAGAGGCTTACTTGGAAGAAGAGGGTTTAATCCAGGAGAGGCTTTGATATTGCCCTCCTGCCATGCTGTACATATGCTTTTTATGCGATTTCCAATTGATATCGTGTTCTGCGACGTTCAGTATAAGGTGGTGAGAATTTGTAAACACCTCAAGCCCTGGATGGTTTCACCATATGTAGCCGAAGCCTTTTATGCAATTGAGCTTACCGCCGGAAGCATCGAAGACTTTGATATCCGGGTAGGTGATAAACTACAACTATGTCAAATGAGATAAATGCCCTCGCCTAGAACGATTCCACTTTAAATATGGCAAGAAATCGCCCCTCTGTCGTTGCGAGCGCAGCGAAGCAATCTCGAACCCTTCTAGCAATATGAGATTGCTTCGCTGCGCTCGCACC
>CAZDIO010000067.1:0-120366 GCA_964505555.1 uncultured Bdellovibrionales bacterium | reverse complement strand
CTGTATTTCTTAATGGTCTCGACATACTTCTTCCCCTCTTTTTAAAGCCTTACATCGCTATTGTCGGACATTTCGGGGGAGTCCGTTCACTCGGAACCAAAAAAATATGTGGAACCTTTTTGTGGGGATGGTAGGCGCGGGGAGGATTGAACTCCCGACCCTCTGCACGTCAAGCAGATGCTCTCCCACTGAGCTACACGCCTGCATTTAATTGCCAAATAGCATTTAAAAAAAAGTTTTAATAGGCGCTAGCAAAAAGCGGGTGAAATTGGTATCTTACTCGATTCTAATGTTAATTTATGACTGTTTCTGTCGGGGAAGGTGGCTGGCCACTCAGGTCAAAAACTTCTTCTACTAGGGTGTTTTTATGCCAAAAATGAAGACCAATCGTGGCGCAGCAAAACGATTTAGAAAAACTGGCGGTAGTGTCGTGCGCAGAGCAAAAGCTTTTCGTCGACATATCCTCACCAAAAAAAGTAGTGGACGAAAACGATCCCTGCGACGACGAGGTACTGTAGATGCAACCAACATCGCAGCTATCGAACGGCTACTGCCAAACTAAAAGATACTTCGAAAACGAAGACAACATTTTTAAGTATACCGATCTGAGAGAAGGAGAAGACAATGAGAGTTAAACGAGGAGTCAAAGCACGACGACGAAGAAAACGCACACTGGAACTTGCAAAAGGTTTTCAGGGTCGTTCTAAAAATACCATTCGTCAAGGTACTCAACGTGTAGAAAAAGCGATGCAATACCGCTTCCGTGATCGAAAAGCGCGGAAACGAGAATTTCGTAGCCTCTGGATAGTGCGCATTAACGCTGGGGCTAAGGAAAACTCAACTTCATACTCTGAGCTTATCTCAGGCTTAAAACGTGCAGGAGTGCTTCTTGATAGAAAAATTCTTGCTGAATTAAGTGCCTTACGTCCTGAAGTATTCTCGCAAGTTGTCGCAGTTGCAAAGGGCGCGTCCGAAGGCGGTAAACGAAGTTCGGCAGCATAATCACTCCACCAAAACAACGAGTCGCGCGGAGTGGACCTTAGTAAGCTAAAAGAAAAAGCTCTTTCTCAGATCCGCGCTGCCACTACGCTTTCAGATCTCGATTCTGCAAAAAATACTTCACTTGGCAAAAAGAGCGAACTTTTTTTGCTCATGAAAGAACTGGGATCAAAAAACGATCAAGAACGTCGAGAGATGGGGGCGAGCCTCAATCGGCTTAAAGTCGAATTAGAATCCCTCTATGAGTCCCGACGGAAAGAGATCCTCTCACTTCTAGAAAATACACGCCTGGAAAACGAATGGATCGATGTTACCTTACCGCTTTCAGCACCACTACTCACTTCTGGACCCGGCTCTCTTCATCCTCTGACCAACGTTCAACGGGAGCTAGAGAGAATATTTATCGGCTTGGGATTTTCTGTTGTAGATGGTCCTGAGGTAGAAAGTGAATATAATAATTTTGAAGCTCTCAATGTGCCAAAAACACACCCAGCTCGAGATATGCAAGATACCTTCTGGACAACAACAGGATATCTTCTCCGCACCCATACCTCTTCAATTCAGGTGCGTTCACTACAACAGATGAAACCACCGCTGAGAATTGTCGCCCCAGGTCGATGCTTTCGGTATGAGCGAATCGATGCCTCCCATGAACATACGTTTTATCAAATGGAAGGAATGATGGTCGATCGCGATGTAAATATTGGTCACCTGATTTATTTTATGAAAACTCTGTTACGAGAAATTTATGGTAGCGAGCAAAAAATACGCCTTCGGCCTGGATATTTCCCCTTTGTCGAACCTGGATTTGAGCTTGATATTTGGTTTCAGGGAAGATGGCTTGAATTGCTTCCCTGTGGCTTAGTTCATCCAAAAGTACTTGAGTATGGAGGAATTGATCCACAGGAGTGGAGTGCTTTTGCTTTTGGATTGGGCCTTAGTAGGCTTGTCATGTCTCGTTATCAAATTGATGACATTCGACATCTCCAGGGTGGTGATCTTCGATTTCTAAAACAGTTTCATTGATTAATAAAATGATCGTTAAATAGTATAACAATATACATCGATGAAAATCTCCCGTGAATGGCTCTCCCAGTATGTAGATTTTGAAGATCTATCGGATCAAGCTTTTTGCGATCTCATCACCACCCGAGTTGCAGAAGTTGATGCTATCGAGAGGTCAGGGGAGCCAATTCAGAGTGCCGTAATTGCGTTGATTCAGAGCGTAAAGCCACATCAAACGAAAAAAGAGATCTCCATCGTCTCTCTACACGACGGAAAGAGTGCTGTTCAGGTAGTTTGCGGTGCAGAGAACTGTCGAGAGGGTCAACTGGTAGTATATGTTCCACCTGGTGGAGTTGTGTATGAAAAAAATAATGAAAGCTTAAAGCAGATTGAATCTCGGGAAATTTCTGGGGTGCAAAGCCATGGGGTCTTAGTTTCTGAACTTGAGTTAGGAATTGGAAGTGATCACGAGGGCATTTTTGTAGTGAGCTCTGATCAAGGGAAGCCCGGGGAGGGAATCGCTAAGGTGGTGGGAAGGCCAGACACCGTTTTGGTTATTGATAATAAGTCATTAACTCATCGTCCTGACCTCTGGGGGCATTTTGGTTTTGCCCGAGAGGTTTCTGCAATTTTGCACCGACCACTTAAATTCCAATTTGATCTCCTTGCTGATGATACTGAAGCAGGAAGAGAACGATTAGCCAAGCTTGGTGCGAAAAAAAGTGGGTTTACCATCCGGATTGATTCACAAACCAAATGTAGTCGGTTTATGGGGATTGAATTTCGAGGAGTTCGTTCAGAGCGTTCTCCGTTGTGGATGAGACGAAGGCTTCATGCGGTTGGAGCAGGTATACGAAGTTTTTTAATTGATCTCAGTAATTACGTGATGCATGACGTTGGACAACCAAACCATGCATATGACATACGCACATTGTCGGGAGAGACTATTGCCGTGCGAATGGCAAAGGAAGAAGAGCGCTTTTTAGCTCTTGATGATATTGAGCGAAAACTTACTACGGAAGATGTTGTTATTGCCGACACGCGCTCGGCGATCGCTTTAGCTGGTGTGATTGGTGGAAAAGATACTTCTATTAAAGATTCAACCACAGATCTCTTTCTTGAAAGCGCAAATTTCGATCCGGTGCTTCTACGATTAACAACCAAAAGACACCAATTACGAACTGATGCATCAAACCGGTTTGAAAAAAATCAGTCCCCTTATAGTGTTCCTCTTGCCGCTCATCGTTTTTATGAAATATTGCGTTCTGTACAGCCAGGAGTAGAGGCAAGCGAGGTCACAGAGTCCTTTGTGTCGCCGCCAAAGCCAGTCAGCATTAGCTTCTCTCCAAAATTTATCCAAAAACGATTAGGTGCCCCAGTTCCGGAAACGGAGATCGCTTCCATTCTTAAAAACCTTGGTTTTAGCGCGGAGAATTTCAAAGGAGAAGAACGAGCGAAAGTTCCGTATTATCGAGCCACTCGAGATATTGAGATTGTAGAGGATCTCGTTGAAGAAGTTGGTCGGGTGTATGGGTATGAAAATATTCAAGAACAAGCGCCACTGATCGAGTCTCGAGCTCAGATTAGTCGGAAAATTCAGATTTTAGAAAATACACTCCAAGATTCACTTCGTGCCCTAGGTTTTTCACAGATATACAATTACTCGTTTATGAATGCCGATACAGCGCAAAAAATGGGTTACTCCAGTGAAGATCTCATTGTTTTGGAAAACCCAATTGATGCTGAATGCCGGGTACTTCGAAGTAGTTTAATTCCTGGCATGCTAGAGGTTGTAAATCGAAACGCTCGTTTTACCTCGACGTTTCTTCTCTTCGAGCTTGGTCGAAGTTATCATGCAATCAGTGGAGCTCGATCCGCTGATCCAAAGAATCCAGCGATAAAAGAGCGTCGACTATTGACCCTCGCCTATTCACTTGGTCGAAAAGAGGAGGAGCTTGCGGAGGCTCTTTCTGTGAAACTTATGAGTGGAGCATGTTTCTATGGACTTGCAGATACTCTAAGAAGAGTTGTGCGACTGCTGACCCGAACCCCGCTTGATTTTGAACCCACGCAGATTGATGAATCCTCTTCAAACGTTTCTTGCTCCCGTCCTTGGATGCATCCTTATCGAAATGCAGCGTTGAGGCTGTCTGGTAACTCCCTTGGGGTTATCAGTGAGGTCAACTCTTCATTTCTTGAAAATAATTCTGCTCGAACGGTTTGTGCAGAACTTGATCTTGATTTGCTCCTTGATAATGAAGATTTCCAGGAGTTCTACATTCCGCTTGCGAAATATCCAGAATCGTTTTTTGAAATCTCCGTGATTATGCCAGAAAAAACACCATTTTTAGAGCTAGAAAATCTCCTCTTCAAAGCTGTTTCAGGGAGTGTTCTAAAAAAAATCGAAGTACTTCAAGTGTATACTGGAGAACCACTTCCTCTTGGAACAAAAAGCATTTCAGTAAAGCTTTTTTTCCAAGCAAATGATAGAACTCTTTCTGGAAGTGAGCTCACTGCGATTCAGCAGCAGGTAATAACTTCTGTGATGGATAGTGCATTTTCTCTACGATCGTAGGTGGATAAAATGTTTGAAGAGAGACATGAACCTGAAAATTATACGGAAAGATATCCTGACAACAGTTCTTTTCCGCATTGTGCATTTTTAGGTAAGGAGTGGTTGGAGCAGGTCGTAGCTTTAGATAATCTTTCCTACCCGTGTCCGTGGTCACGAGAGTTGTTTTCACGGGAATTTATTAAAGACATCGCCTTTATTGCAGGAATTACTAATGGCAAAGCCCTTGTTGCTCATTGTTTTAATCATCTTGTTGCAGAAGAGCTTCATATTTTGAATCTCACGGTGGATCAAAAGTATCGTCGCCTCGGACTTGGTCGTGCGCTACTTTGTTTCATTATTTCGGAATCAATTGAACGAGGTGCTCGGTATGCAACACTGGAGGTTCGTACCAGCAACTTCTCTGCGCAACGTCTCTATTCTAATCTAGGCTTTCAAGTTGCCGGTTTAAGGCGGCAGTACTATCATGATAATTTAGAAGATGCGTTAGTCCTCTCACGAACCTTATCTCAACGTGATTATCTCATGTTTCGTGGTAAAATGTTTAATGGGAAGCTTATTCCGCTTGGGTTGTTTGACCAAGATATGCGTTCTGGTGTATAGTTCACCCTTCGACTTCGTAAAAAGTTAACTCGTTCATGTGATAATTCGGTCAACTCTTGATGTATCGTTCATGAATAAGTAGTCCTGTGCCTTTTCAGTATGATCTAAACAAATGCGATCTAATCAGCGGCGGATAAATTAAAGATTGGGGGGAATGAAATTGGCGAGTGAAAGTTTGAAAAATTCCTTATTTAAAGTTGGTGATAAAGTTGTTTATCCGGGGCATGGGGTTGGTTCGATAGATGATATCGAGATCCTTAAAGTAGGTGGCTCACAACAGAGCTTTTATAAAATTACGATCCTTGAAACTGGGATGACCGTTCGGATTCCGGTTGGCCAGGTAGAACGAGTTGGATTACGGTGTATTGTCGATCGAAAGACAGTCGACAAAGTTTATGACATTCTTCGTGATCGAAATGTCGTTGTTGATACTCAGACTTGGAACCGGCGTTATCGTGAGTATTCACAAAAGATAAAGACGGGCTCAGTGTTTGAAATTGCGACCGTTATTCGAGATCTTTGTGTTCTAAAAACAGATAAAGAGCTTTCCTTTGGTGAGCGAAAGATGCTCGATACGGCACGAGGACTCCTGGTTAAAGAGATCTCTATTGCGAAATCAAGCTCCGAAGACAATATCAAGCGCGAGTTGCAAGCCTTATTTGAACAGCAGGCAGCATAACTCTCTCCGTGAGAGATTCGTTTGTCTTGGTTCGGGCTAAGAGGTCTGCTCGCCAAATGTGCTAATGTTTTTTGTGCAAACTATTTGCACCCAACCTGATACTTCTATGTATGCGATAATACCTGCTGCAGGAGAGAGTAGTCGGATGAGACTTGATCTCCCTGCTGGGGTGAGTTCAAAAGTCTTACTCCCTTTCGGGAAGGGAGATACGGTCCTTGTCAGGAGCGTTCAATCTGTAATCAACGCAGAAGTATGTCGTAGTATAATAATTGTGGCGCGATCATCGGACAAAGAAAGCGTTGAAGAGGCTCTCGTGGCGCTCAAAGATACGATTCCAATATCCGTAATTCTTGGTGGAAAGACCCGTCAGGAATCAGTTTTCTGTGGTCTTTGTGCCCTTGCGGAGAAAGGAGAAAAGAAAATAGAAAAAAATGTAGAACATGTGCTGATCCACGACGGTGCAAGGCCTCAATGTCCTCCTCAGCTTATAAAAGAGGTGGCTCTCAAGGGGAGAGAAACGGGAGCTGCAATTCTTGGTTATCCGATCACGGATACGCTTAAGGAGGTCTCTTTAGAGGAGGAACTTATTGGGACTGTTAGTCGAAAAGGCATTTGGGGAGTACAAACTCCTCAGGTGTTTCGTTTTGATTGGTTATTGCATGCGCATAGAAAAGCTCGTGAGGAAGGGTATCTTGGTACCGATGATAGTGAACTTGTTGAACGTCTTGGAAAAAAAGTAAGCCTCGTCCGGGGAAGAAGAGATAACCTTAAGATTACCACAGCGGAAGATCTAACTTATATTTCTCAATCCTTTGGAGAGGAAGAAGGACGTTGTTAGCAACTTAGTACAAGGCCATCATACGCTAATTGGACAGAGAGTTCGGTAAGTTCACTCAATGTCTGATTGCCTACCTCGTGATCTAGCTCATGCGAGATATGGGTTAAGTAAGTACTTTTTGGCTTGATCTGTTCGACCTCGTTGACTGCTTGTGCAAGGGTGAAGTGCGTGGGATGAGCTCTGATGCGTAGACCATCGAGAATAAGAATATCAAGACCGCTCAGGAGTTCTCGTGTCGCTTCAGGAATATGAGAGCAGTCCGTCAGGTAGGCAAACTTTCCTATGCGATATCCAAACACCTCCATACGTCCATGAAGCACGGGGAGAGGGGTGATTTCTAAGCCAAATATATTTACTGGAACGTAGGGATCGATCGGATGAAGTTCGAGTTTGGGGGGAGCACCGCCTTCATAAGTAGGATCTGAGAAGAACGCATAGTGAAATAACCGTTTCAGTTCCTCAGCACTTGCTTTGCTTGCATAGACCGGAATAACGGTTTTTTGAATAAAATTATAACTGCGGAGATCGTCAATACCAAAGATATGATCTGCATGAGTATGGGTGTAAAATACAGAGTCAATTCGACTTAGGGAAGCACGAAGCGCTTGAGCTCGAAAGTCTGTGCTGGTATCGATGAGCAGACCTCGTGAGGGCATACTTTCGGTCTCTATGTACACCGAAGTTCGCAAACGCTTGTTTTTATCATTTAGAGAGCTACACACAGAGCATTTGCAACCAGCTACTGGAACCCCTGTTGAAGTTCCAGTTCCTAATACGGTAATTTTCATTCTCTCATCTATGTAATTCTTTTGAGCTTGATCAATAGAAGTTTAACGTTATTTAGATGTTTGCGTTCCGGTTATTTATAAGTTTCTGCGTGTTCGATGGCCTGTGAATGTGATTGATACCGCGTCCGTCTAGAGAGGTTGTAAAATGAGGCTACTTAGTAAGCAAGGAGGGAGATGGAAGGGAGAGCTTGAAATGTGTCATCTTAATTGTGTGGAATTGGTGGGGAAATATCGTTTGATTCTAGCGAGGTGCTATTTCTACTTATAGTTGACAGTGGTTAGGTGTCCGCGTAGGTTTTCGTGTATTCTTTTGTTTCAAGGTAATTAATAGCTCCTCTTAAGTAGTAAATGAAGTTTCCTTAAAGAAAGTAGAAAATGGATCGAGAAAAAGATGATGGTTTAGGTTTTCGGGTTGTAGATAAGCGGCGCTTTGATAGTTCTGGGGAGAGTCGACCTGGAGAAGAAAAGGCGACAGCTGAGCGCAAAGATGCGCAACCAAAAAAAGAGCAACCCAAGGAAAAACCCGTAGAGAAACAATCTCATTCTACGCCAAAAATGGAGGTTGATGGGCGCACCAATGTCTCGCCACAAACAGTACAAGAACAAGACACTCAACCACAGGGAATGGAGGGGGTAGATTTTTCATCCTTTCTTATTAGTCTTGCGACTCAAGCTTTAGTTATGCTTGGTGAAGTACCAAATCCCGAATCACAACAAGTAATGTACCACCCTGAAGCGGCAAGAGAAACGATTGAAATTATCGGGATGCTTCAAGCAAAGACGAAAGGAAATCTCACCCCAGAGGAAGGAAAGCTCTTAGAGGATGTGCTTGCAAGTTTACGTATGGCCTATGTGAGAAAAGCGGGATTGAAATGAGACTCGATGGATGAGCATAAAACTAAAATGAAAGCGGAACGATTGAATAAATTTTTCAAACATAACAGTTTTAAACGTAACGATTTTAATTATAGTGGAGCACTTGTCGTGCTCTCATTTTTCTTTAGCTTGCTTTGTTTATACAAACCATGTGCAGCTGAAAATAATCTTTGGCCTGAGAGTGAAAATGGCGCCAAAGAGCCACTGGTCGAGCTTAACCTGCCGAGCTTTGCGCCAGTTATTGAGAAACTTGGGCCAAGTGTTGTGAATATCTCTACGGAGGGAAAAGAGACCCTCTCTCCAAACCAACCTCGTGGGAATCAACGTTTTGGAGCTCCCGATCAGGGGGACGAGAATCAACGTTTTCCCTTTGAGTTCTTTTTTCAACTCCCACCAGAGATGAATCAGAGATCTTTTAAGACACACAGTTTGGGAAGTGGTTTTATTATCAATCCATCTGGATACATCGTAACGAATAACCATGTTGTTGATAAAGCAACAAAGATTCTTGTTACATTAAAAGATGACAAACGTTCTTATGAAGCAAAAGTTGTTGGGAAAGATCTAAAGACGGATCTTGCGTTGCTAAAAATTGAGGTTCCTTATTCCCTTCCGTATGTGGTTGTTGGAAACTCAGATGAAACGGTGCCTGGTGACTGGGTCATTGCCATTGGGAACCCCTTTCGGCTCGGGCATACGGTGACGGTGGGAATCGTTTCGGCGAAAGGCCGAAAGGTTCCCGGTGGAGGACCGTATGATGATTTTATTCAAACAGATGCTTCTATCAATCCAGGCAATTCGGGAGGACCATTGTTTAACTCTCATGGCGAAGTGATCGGTGTAAATTCAGCGATTTTTAGCCCTGGTCGTATGGGGTCATCGGGATTTAACATCGGAATTGGATTCGCCATTCCAAGTAATCTTGCAAAAAAAATTATTACCCAGCTTCATGAGAGAGGATCGGTAACTCGGGGTTGGTTAGGTGTGCTTATTCAACCTGTATCTCAAGATATGGCCGATGCACTGAAACTTGAGAATGCCAAAGGAGCTCTTGTGGCTGATGTTATGGAGGAGAGTCCTGCGGCAAAAGCTGGTATTCGTCGAGGTGATGTAATTATAGAATATGATGGAAGAGAAGTAATTGAGAATGACCATCTTCCTTTAATGGTAGCAGAAACACCGATTGGAAAAACAGTTTCTATTAAATACATTCGTCAAGGGAAGTCTGAAACAGTAAAAGTAGCGATACTAAAGCTTGTTGATAAAGAGGATTCTCCAACTCAAGTGCCTCAAGAGGAAAATGAACTTGGCTTGACAGTTCAAGAAATCACTCCGGATATTGTTAGTAGTCTAGGTTTATCAGATGACAAAGGGGTGATTGTTTCTCAGGTTGTGCCAGATAGTGCGGCGGAGTCCTCAGGCATTATGCAGCGAGATGTTATCCTTGAAGTTGATTCAAAGCCGGTCAATGCGGTTAAGGAGTTTCGTCAAGCAATCAAAGGCATTAAAAAGAATAAGCCGTTACTTTTACTTATTCGCCGAAATGAGAACACCATCTTCCTGACTTTGAAAGTCGAGTAAGACAAGATATCGAGGAAAGAGAAGGAAGAAAAAAGGAAATGGTGCGCCAGCGATTTTTTCTGCTTCTTATCAATACGATCCTTTCTATTGGAACGGTGGTGATCGTTGGTTGTGCAACAAAGACTAGTGAAGATACGTTTACACAAAAAGCTCAATCAAATCCTTGGTACAGCCCAGAACTTCTTCAAAATGTTTTTGGAGATTTTAAAAAAATTGAAAAATTATCGCTTGTTGGAGATCAAAAACTTCTTGAACTTCAAGAACGGGGAAGGTATCTCGTGCAATCTGTGGCTGCTTGTGGATCGTGTCATGGAGAGAGAGCAGGGGACACTTCAGCTGCACTCTCTGGTGGAAGAACCATGTATGATCGGTTTGGTTTTGTTGTAGCTCCAAACATTACCCCTGATCTCAATACGGGGATCGGTTCATGGAATATTGCTGAGGTTGTGCGAGCTATTCGTGCCTCAATTGACAAAGATGGAAAACCCCTCTCGCTGGATCTTCATAACGGGTATCGTTGGCTTTCCGATCAAGATGCGTATTCTGTGGCGATCTATCTCTTTTCTTTGCAACCAGTGTCTGCGGCTCATGAGCGACGGGTTTTAGGGCAATTTGAACGAAGAAGGTGGGGGCTGTTTTCACAACATCAGGAATTTGCGGGATATGTTCCGGCTCCTGTTGAAGGTGATGATTGGCACTACGGAAGATATCTTTCGCACCAAGTAGCAAGGTGTAAAACTTGTCATACGGCAGGCGGAGGAGCTGGATCAGAAGATAGACTTTTTGCAGGAACGGTTGGTCAGAAGAGGCCGCTCCTTTCTCGACTTCGTTCACTCTGGGAACGATTAACTTTACAACGAGAAGCAAATCCAGAGGAACTCATGCCTTATCTATCTGATGAGGGAAAAGAAAAATTAACCACCTCTAAACAAGAACCTGAAGAAACGGTGAATGAGAATGAGTCGACCCCAAGCTTTCATGAACAAGCGTTACGTGAGGGGGTTTTTCCTGTCCTTGGTCCAGATATTCGTGGCAATTCCTCTACAGGGTTAATTACATGGGCTGAAAAGGATATCGTTACGTACTTAAGTACTGGAAGCTCTCCAGAAGGAGTGAAATCCGATGGACGCTTCTGTCCGTGGCCATTTTTTCAAGGGCTTAAGGAACGAGACAAACAAGCGATTGCTGCCTACCTCAAGCGTCTTTAGGAGTGACCATGCTGCTTGCGATTGAAACAAGCTGCGATGAAACAGCAGCAGCAGTTTTTGATATAAGCAAAGTGTGGGAGGGAGAAGCATCATTTCCTCTTCTCTCTGAGGTTATCTCTTCACAGATCAAGCTTCATCAGCCTTACGGAGGGGTTGTTCCTGAACTTGCCGCTCGTGAACATATTAAAAATCTCCCTCTGGTTGTGAATCAAGCCCTGAGGCAAGCAGGTATTGCTCCTGATGCACTGAGTGCGGTTGCTGTTACGCGAGGACCAGGCCTGAAAGGGTGCCTTCTTACCGGTTTGTCTTTTGCAAAGGCAGTTTCTTATAGCTTAGGTGTGCCCCTTTTGCCGGTGAATCATCTAGAGGGGCATCTTCTTGCTGGCGAGTTAATTTCAGAAACAAAATACCCGATGATGGCGCTTCTTGTTTCTGGAGGCCATACACAACTTATTTTTGCACCAAAGTTTCGAAGTTACACCGTTCTTGCATCAACGAGAGACGATGCTGCTGGTGAGGCATTTGATAAAATCGGGTCACTTTTGGGGTTACCCTATCCTGGAGGACCGGCGCTTTCAAAAGCGGCGGTAGGAGGAAATAAGAAAGCATATGATCTTCCCTTGGCGTTAAGTGAGGATCCAAGAAGTTTTAGTTTTAGTGGACTAAAAACTGCTGCGCTTCGTCTTGTTCAGGAACTTGGAGAAAAAATTAAAAATGAGGATGTTATTGCTGATTTCTGTGCGTCGGTTGAGCACGCTATTGTTGAAACTCTTGTTAAAAAGACAGTAATTCATCTTAAACAAACTCCTCCCCAAACGTTTTTATTAACCGGAGGAGTTGCTGCAAACCGTTCTCTGCGTGATCGGCTTTCGGAAACACTCTCTTTGCATAATGTTGAGTTTCGAGTTTTGCCGCCTCAATGGTGTACAGATAATGCAGCGATGATTGGCGCTGTAGCGGCAAGGATTCTCTGTGAGAAACACAAAATCTACTCACAATGGAATCAAGAGAGCGAGGGGAATCTCGGTCCGCAAGTGTCCTTTGCCCTCGATGCCAGAGCGAGATGGCCTTTGAGTGAACTTGATTCATGATATTTACCAAGACAAAAACAGTACTGAAAGAACTAGGCATCTCTCCTCACCGTTCTCGAGGTCAAAATTTCCTGTGTGATAATTCAGCACTCCTTGAAATTCTTGAATTTCTTTCACTTGCTCAAGAAACCCCGGTGTTGGAGATTGGGCCGGGGCTTGGAGTGCTTACCAAGGAGCTACTCAACAATCAAAGAAGTTACCTTGGAGTGGAGATAGAAGGGGGGTTTGTGTCGTATTTAAAACGCGCACTGCCTCTAAAAGATGAACAGATTCTGCAGTCCGACATTAGAAAAGTCGAGTTGGAAAAAATATCGCCGTTAGGCAAACGATGGACAGTTGTGGGAAATATTCCCTATTCAATTTCTACGGATGTGCTTTTTTGGGTGCTAGAAAATCGAAAGATAATCTCTCGTGCCTGTCTCCTTTTTCAGAAGGAGTTTGCTGCTCGAGTTGCTGCCTCTCCAAACTCTCGAGCATATGGAATTCCAAGTATTAAGCGCGAACTGTATGCAGAGTGTAAACTCGGACCGATTATTTCAGGCGATAAATTTTTCCCAGAGACAAAAGTTGATTCGCAAATGATTGAACTGATTCCTCGAAAGGACGAACCGCACGTGAGTGATTTCAAGCTCTTTGATACTATTCTTCGAGCATCTTTTGCTCAGCGAAGAAAAACCCTCCTGAACTCGCTTTCTCAAGCACACTGTTCACCGAAAAAGGAAGAGTTAGCAAAGCTCTTACTGGAGTTAGGAATTGATCCAAAACGTCGTGCTGAGACGTTGTCTCTTCAGGAGTTTTTACGGCTCACCGAACGCTTTAAGAAAGAACAAGAGGGTGAGGCAAAAGAAGCAGCACGCAGCAAGCATTCTACAAAGATGTAAAAGGTTGTTCCGTTCTGAACTCTTCCTCAGGCTTCACAGCCATTACGTTAAGGATCTGAAGAAAGATTTATAAAACCACAGAGACACAGAGTCGCAGAGAAGATCAATAAAATCTTTTTTTCTCTGTGCCTCTGTGGTTTTATAAAAAACCCTTAACTTAATGGCCGTGACTCAGGCCTTCCTTTTACTCAGGCATTACTGCGGAGCTTGTGCGATACGACTGAGTTGGAGTGGTATCTTCGTCTCCTTCGAGAGTTGAGTGTTCGAAGAAATCCTCAGGAATGCTACCAATGAGTGCTTCTACCGAATCTCGACGGATGCGCCAATCAGCGCCTACCTTGAAACCTTCAATGGCACCGTCCTTAATGAGTTCATACACCTTAGGGCGTTGAACACGAAGTAATTGGGAAACTTCACGAACAGTTAAGAGAAACGGGGACTCAACTTTTTCTTTCATTGTATCTAAACCTCCTATTTGCATTCCATTTTCAAAAAACCTTGGAACGTTACGTTAATTCCAAATTCCTTCCCTCAAGAAGCATTAGCGCAATATTCCGTTACCTGAGGTTCATTTTAACCAGATACGCACTGATTGCTAATCGAGGAAATAGGGGTTGTCGCTTATAGAATCTTTGATTCTCCGTTAGGAGAATATCGTAGGGAGAGATATCTTACGGTTCAGAGAATGGCATTAAGATAAGCGTAACATATTGAAAGAGCGTACTTATTTAAAAGCAGAGAGCGCAGAGCATACGGAGCACGCAGAGGGACAAGACTAGTTTTTTGCCATAAAACAGCTCCTCTGCGTGCCCCCTTCTCCCTCTGCGTTTAATATATTTAGTTAGTACTGGCAGTCCTTTATGCTTAACTTAATGCCATTTATGGCTCAGACGTAAATCTTTGTTTAAATGAAAGAAAGATTCACGCAGTGAGCGCGGCTCTACTTCTTTATAAATTATCTCCTTGTTTCCTCTTCCGACGCTACAAGCTGCTTATGCAAGCGATCAATGATGACATCATAGAGGAGGGGATCAAAAAGACGGTATTTTTTAAGAGTTTCAATTGCCTGCTCAAGATCGCCGTGGTCTTCATGCCATCTGCTCAATCGACGAAAGCGATCTGAAAGGAAGGTCTTTTCAACTTCTCGACTGCTTGCAACGAGGTATGCGTCCTCGGCTTGGCTCACTTGGTCTCTCTCCAAATAGATATCGCCAATGAGGAGGTAATAAAAATAAGGGTTTTCAGTTTCCGCTCTCCCCGGTTGAGAAGCACGAGATTCAATGTGGAGAAGATACTCTGCAATTGCTTCATCGTACTTCCCCTCCTTTCGAAGTTGATTTGCCTTCACAGCGTGTGAGGCACTTTGGAACTGATAGCTTGAGAATGTGATAATACAGCCATGAAAGATGAGCATAAGTAATGTGAAAAAAAGTATTCTAGAGAGGGAAAAATTTGAGTTTCTAAGTCTTTTCATTCACCATGTTCCTTCCTGGAGAGTGATTCCTGTTTCTTGCTCAGCCAATTGAGATAATCGGCGGTAGAAATTAGCTGCTCTGGATGTAACTGATAGTCTATCTCTGGTCGCCTTCGCCACCGTCGGTGCCACCAGAGCCATTGCTCTGGGTTTGCTCGAATAACGTTCTCAAGACGTTTCGTATAGGTAGAGATTACAATTTTTTGAGCCTCCTCTCCCTGCTCATAGCCAGTAATCGGTTCATAAACAATTTGATGGTGAAGGGGCTTTGTACGCGTGATAAATACGGTTGAAATAGGGATCTGTTTCTTAATTGCAAAGTCGATTATCCCAGAGGGAAAGGCAGCATCAAGTCCAAAAAACGGTAAAAAGGTATTTTCAAGATTTGTATCCTGATCAATAAGAGCTGCAATAATGTTTGCCTCACGAAGTAGTTTAAGAAGGGCCCGTGAGGTGCTATTATCATTTCGCCAGAGTAATCCTAAGCCATAGCGCTCTCGAAAGATGCTGACAAAGTCTCCGAGAAATGGATAATTTGGAGATCTTGCAAACGTAGTGACAGGAAACCCACAGCGAATCATGCAGGCGGCAAGGAGCTCAAAACAACCAAAATGAGCAGTAAGGACTAAGCAGCACTGTTTTTGCTCTTTTAGCTTTAGAAGGTGGTCTTCGCCGGAGATCGAAAGGTAGCGAAAGGTGGGCAACTTGTTTTGAGGAGTATCTTTTGTTTCAAGGAGTGTCTCAATAATGATTGATTCTCCGACGAACTCTCCAATATGCCCAAAAACTTTTGTGGTGAGTTTCTCTGCAGAAGCGGTGCTTCCTGTATATTTGAGGAAATACTCAAGCTGCTTTGTGGCGATACCAGCTTCTCGGCTAAAAACATGCCTGAGCATCCTTCCAAATCGGCGCGAGCAAAAAACAGCTACGCGAGGGGGAAGCATGGTAAAGCAAACACGGAGGAGTAAAAATAAACCTCTTGAAATTATCCTCATTGATCCAGCACTTGACTGAGTAAAAAAATCAGGTATCTTACTATAGTTCTCTTCTAGAACAGATTCATTAGGCATTAAAGGGCTACATTAAAGAGTGTTTTAGTATGAAAGAAGGAATTCATCCTGACTATAATCCTTGTGTTGTATCGTGCAGTTGTGGAAATTCGTTTGAAACACGTTCCACGCTTCCTGAAGTTAAGGTTGCAATCTGTTCTTCTTGTCACCCCTTTTATACCGGCTCACAAAAGCTTGTAGACACTCAGGGCCGTGTAGAGAAGTTTAAGAAGCGATACGCTAAAAAAGAGACCGTAACAAACACAAAAGCGTAGTTGTGAGGAGTTCGCGCGCGTTTATCGTGGCTGCGATTCTTGCGTCTGCATTGTTTTTTATCGGCGTTCTCTCTTGTACAAAAACAGAAGAGGAGAAGTCTCTCTCTCCAAATAAAGCACCAGATCTCCACCTCCAAGATTTAGCGGGTAAGACGTGGAGACTTTCTGAGTTTTCTAATCAGGTAGTGCTTATTAATTTTTGGGCAACGTGGTGTGCTCCTTGTGTTGCCGAGATGCCTTCTTTAGAGCGACTCTATCAGACTTTTAAAGATCAAGGGTTTCGTGTGGTGGCTATTAACGTTGATGCTTCAACACAGCTTGAGACGGTGCGTCAATTTGTTGAAACCCACGGTCTAACATTTCCGGTGCTTCTTGATCCTCAATTGGAAGTGACTGAGCGCTATGGAGTAAAGGGGTTTCCAGAGAGTTTCTTTATTGGACGAGATGGAATGTTCCTGTCGGTAGTTGATCCTCAGGCACAAAAAAAACAGGTAAAGATTATTAGCGATCGCCCTTGGGATTCAAAACGGTATCTGAACCTTGTTAAAGATCTTCTTGAGGAAAAACGGTGATACCGGAACTATTAAGAATCGGTCCTCTTCCACTCCATAGCTTTGGATTTATGTTGGTACTTGCGTTCCTTTCTGCCTGGAGGCTTCTTTATCTGAGACTTGAAAGCGCGGGAGAAGATCCTGCGATTGCTGAACAGGTTACTTTTTGGGGTGCTTTTGGCGGAATTATTGGCGCGAGATTATTTTATGTGGCGAGTTATTTTGATGAATTTTTATCTGACCCATTGAGAATGCTCTTTGGTGGAGCTGGGTTTGTGTTCTATGGAGGATTGATCTGTGGGGTGTTGAGTGTTGTCTATCTCCTTCGAAAGAAAAAGCGAAATGTTGCCATATACGCTGATTTTATAGCCCCTTCACTTTCGCTCGGATATGCGATCGGACGCCTTGGGTGTCAGCTCTCAGGAGATGGAGATTATGGAAAAGAGTCTACTCTTCCATGGGCGATGAGTTATGTCCTTGGAGTGATTCCAACCGAAGCTGGGGTTCGGGTACACCCAACTCCAGTATATGAGACACTTGTGGCGCTGGGTATTACGTTGATCCTTGTGAAGATAAGAAATAAAGGAGGTTTTTTAGTTCCTGGGAGTCTTTTTTCTCTCTATTTGATCTTCTCCTCTTTCTCTCGATTCTTTATTGAGTATCTTCGGATTGAACCGATAGTGTTTTGTGGGTTAACGCAGGCTCAGGGAGTAAGTATTCTTCTTTTTATCATTGGCGCAGGAATATTTATTCGGTCAATGCTTCTGGGAAGGAACTCCTCTCAAGCGCAAACGTCATAAGAGCAGAGAATATCTAGCCAGAGCGCTTATTGACTGGAGGTGCTCCCTACCGTAACTTTTAATAACTCAGCAGAGGATTGATCTTCTCGAATGATGATCGTCACGGGTTCTGAGAAGTTTTGAAATGAGGTTTGGATGCGGTCAATGAACTTAGTTCTTGCAAACTCTGGCATATCCTTCATGGGAAAATCTTTGACATACACCACTGCAACCGAAGAGCTCTCCCACTGAATTTTTTGTAGTTTTGGGCCGATAATCGGGTGTGAGGAGAAAAAGTTCTGAACACTTTGGGCAGGGGAGATCTCATCCTGGATTATTTGGGGATTGCCTTGCGTGGTGGTGGGGGGCTGTCGAAACAGAATAAGAATGGTTTCGACTTTCTTTTTCTCTTCCTCTGTTTGTGCGGCAAGGAGTGCCTGTTTCGCAAGTGTTTGTGCTTGAGCATTGTCCCCATCTTGGCGCACACAGAGAGCTAATCCAAGAAGAGAGGGCACGAATTGTGGTTGTTTTGAGAGGATCTCTTGAAAAAGTAATTTTGCTTGGGGCAGATTCCCATTTTGTAAGAGGGACAAGGCAAAATCATTTTTAGAAGCATAATCGTCGGGATGCTTCTTTAAGTATCTCTTGTAATATTCTTCTGCGCGTTCAAAAACTCCAAATTGAGAAGCAAGTGAGGCAAGAGAGAGTAAGGCGGTATCGTTTTCAGGATCTGTCTTTAAAATCGTTTGGTACGTGTCTACTGCCTTCATGATATAGGCCGGATTAGAGAGTTGTGCGGCTTCCTTCTGGTATTTCTCTCCCAATTCAAGAAGAAGCGGGATCTGTTCTGGATTTTCTAACGCTCTCTTCTCTAGAATTTCTAGCTCAGGAGAGGGCTTCTGATGGGCAGTGCTCTTTTGTTGACGAATAAGTGAGGATGCTTGGTATTGGCTGAGATAGAAACAGAGAGACCAAACAAGGAGGGTGATTGAGATAAGAGGGAGAAATGGTGATTTACCGAACATGGGGGGTATTAATACCCTAGGTTGTTTTGGCTAGCAAATGCGGCGGAGCAGGGCAGAGAGAAAAGAAAGTTTCTCTCTGCAAAAGATAGGTTTGAGCAAGAAGGCTCAAGAACCTAGTTTCCTGCGGCTATGCTACTCCGTACAACGAAGAGTGACATCTGCCTCCTGACTATCAATTGAGGTGGTTCCAGCCATTGATAGTGAGGTGATCAGTGCTCCGTCGTCAGAGCGCTCTAAGGAAACTTCGCTGAGTGTCACTGTAATTGAATCTGGCGAAAGAATAAGGGTTGATTCCTCTTTTTTTGCAGAATCGTTTTCGATTTTAATTGATGAATCAAAAGCAACCTTATTCTCTTCTGCACAGAGTGAGGTGATTTCGCAGGTGCTTGCTTCTTGGGGAGAAGAGGTCGCGACTCGTATCAAAGAGTCCGTTACGTTTTGAGTTATAATTGCGGATGCCTCTAGGATTACTGATAACGAGGGAAGTCCTGTAGTGCCGCCCAGGGAATCCGTAGCTTGGGTTATTACCTGGAGAGTGCAACTTTCTAGACTTGCTGCTTGAGTGCGCACAGAAAGAATCGGACTTACCGTAGTATTTCCCGCGGTATCTCGTGCCAGCAATCGAAAGCTTACCGGTAAACCATCCGTAAACTTTTCAGCACCTAAAACAGATTCGTTGATATAAGCAGCGGCTGGAAAACCCAAGAAATTGCCAACTAAAATACTCCCTGCTTCCCCATTTCGATACATCCACAGCTCGGTGCGAATGTCATTTTGCGAAGCATTGTCGTCTCCGCAGTTCCACTTAATAAAGAAAGGACTTTTTGCAGCATCAGGAACTGAGAACTGGCAATTTGGGGGAACTTTATCTCCCGCACCTTTAAATCGTTCAGGGTAACCACCGTGGTCAAGTACCTCACCACTTGCAGCGGAAGCAAAGAGAAAAAAATAAGCAAAAAGAGATGTATAAACGTTTTTCATAATTTTTTTCCTCTCTCAATCAAAGGCAGTAATTATTCTGTTGTTTCTGTGTCGTCAGTCTCTGTTGTTTCCTCATCGTCAGTGGAATTCTCAGGAGGAGGAGGTACACTAAAGTTAGGAACGCTGGTGTTATCTATGATGCTACTTCCCATAAAAAACTCCAGTCCATCACTAAACCCATCCCCGTCAGAATCTGCTGAGTTTGCATCTCCAGCCGTAGCTCCTTCAATGCGATCAGAGATTCCATCGCCGTCAGTATCAGTTGGTGCAATTCCGGTGGATGGTTTTAGACTGGCATTTGGAGGGGAGTTTCTTGTTGGAATGTTTGTATCTTCAAAAGGATTGGACCCAGAAAGAAGCTCTAAGCCATCATCATAGCCATCACTGTCTGTGTCTCTGTTGTCAGGATCTAAACTATTACTATTTTCAAACTCATCTCCAAGCCCATCGCCATCACCATCGCTATCTCTGAGTGTATCGGCGGTTGTTGCCTTTGTGAAAGTTTCTGGACTCACATTGGGATCAAGAGGATCTCCACTATCAAGCACATACTCAAGTCCATCAGAAAATCCATCAAAGTCGGAGTCATGACTGTTTGCAAGTGTTTGAATCTCTTCCTCTACCTCGTTACTGAGCCCATCGTTGTCGTCATCTTCGGGAGAATCTGTTGTTGTGTCATCTGTGGATTTCTCGCCGGGGACCCCGAGCGTTATGTCTTTTGTAAGAAAATCGTTACATCCTCCTAAAAAAAATATAAAAATTACTAGGAGGATAACTTTTATTCGTTGCATAACTTTTTTGTATGTTGAGTTCCGATAGTTTAATTCGAGCATAAAGATAGCTAAATTTTTACATATTAGATGAGGTTCGAACAACATTATCTTCGCATTCCGCTTTAACTTAGATAAAGAAGAGATGTCTAGGTTGTTTGTGTGAAATCAAAAGAGGAGAAACTTACCGCTATCAAAGACTCCTGAAGGAGAGCTGGTTTAAAACAGCAATAAACCTCGTTTGCCGAGCTCCTCAAGCAGTAAGAGTACTGGAGAGAGGATGACTTCAAAAGCTCCTGTATAAAGAAGAATTAAAACAAGAAATATTCCCATCGGCTCAATTCTCATCATGACCTTTGCAAGAGAAAGGGGGAGAAGCCCTACAGCAATTCTTCCTCCATCCAGTGGTGGGATTGGGATAAGATTAAAAACTGCAAGCACAATATTGATTGCTACGCTGTGACTTGACCACGCAAGAAAAAGAAGTTTCAAAAATGAAAAGACCAACCCATTTACGGTGATATCGCGAATGAGCACAAAGACAATGATTGAGATACATGCAATGAAGATATTCATCACCGGACCAGCAAGCGCAACCCAGAGCATGTCGCGCCGGGGGTTTTTAAAATATACAGGATTTACTGGAACTGGTTTTGCTCCTCCAAACACAAAGGGAGAGTTAAAAAAAAGAAGAAGTCCAGGAACAAGAATTGTTAGCACTGGGTCGATATGTACAATCGGGTTAAGGCTAATTCTTCCTAATACTCGGGCCGTCGGATCACCAAGGCGCTCAGCAGCAAGTCCGTGTGCAATCTCATGAAGAATAACTGCGATGAGCAGCGGAGGAAGAACAAGTAACGCTGTAAGGAGAGGGGACAATGTCACAACGAATCATCCCTCAACTGACGTTTTTTTCGCGTGGAATACCAAAAAATGTCGTCTGATTACAAATAACTGGTCCAATCCCACGAAGAACTGAAAATAAATTATAGGCAGCCTTTAGCGTTGGGGAAGATCCCGGTTCTGAAACCGCATCGATAGAGGTAATGAAGTGTTTCTGCTTCTCTCCAAAGGAGACGCTTATTTCAAATAACCCCGGTCCGGCAAGACTCGCTACCGAACCTGGAGGAGGAGCACTTTTTGTTTGGGATGAAAATGCATAAAAAAATTCTTGAATTTTTTTCCGAAGAAGAACGTTTGCATTGGTGCTAATCTTTTCAACCCGTCTGGTTTCCAGCAAGAGGTCTCTGTTTTCTTTAAATACCTCATCTCCCTCGAGTTTATTTAACGAGGAATCATCGTTCGTCCTACGGTGCTCTTTTTCGGTCACAATATTTCCACATTCGCGCCAGAGAGCATCATCTTTGAAATGGTATCGTTCGTAATCACTTCCTCCAAGAAAGCCTCGAGCAGAGAACACATCCATCTCCAGTGGCTCAGTGAGCATCACTCTGTCTTCAGGTGAGATCGCCGGGGGTTTTTGTAATCCCGCACATCCTACAAATAAAAAACCGAAGGGAAGCAACAAAATCAATAAAACTTGTGGAAAGCTCACTCTGTGTAAAGGTCTCTGCATATATTGTATTGCCCTATCCTTATCAGCGTATCGGTTCTGAAGCGTTTGAAGTATAGCAGAGAACCGAGTCTCGTAGCCAGTTCTTATCATCTTTTTTGGGGTGATCGAGGTTGTAATGAAGTCCGCGGCTTTCTTTTCGCATATTAGCACAGGAGATAATTAATTCAGCAATGAGAGTGATATTTCTTAGCTCAATGAGGTCAACACTCAAAGGAAATGTTTCAAAATATTCAGAAACCTCTTCGCTCATCGCCGTAATTCTTTTCTTTGCAAGCGCTAATCGGCGGTCACTTCTGACGATACCAACAAGGTTCCACATCAATCTTCGAACTTCGTCCCAGGTGTGACTAATCAGCACATCTTCACGGCTTCTTGTGCTCACAGGGTGGGAAAAAGCGTAATTTTCCTGTGATGCAGGGAGTAAAGTAAAAGAAGAGTTAGTATCTTCAGCAGCTTTTTTAGCAAAATAAATCGCTTCAAGGAGCGAATTTGAAGCAAGCCGATTTGCGCCATGAAGCCCAGTAGAGGCAGATTCTCCAGCGACATACAGTCGATCGAGATTCGTTCGCCCGTGCTCATCAGAGACCACTCCACCACAACAATAATGAGCGGCAGGGACAACTGGAATTGGGCCAACGGTAATATCAAACCCGAGCTCTTTTGTGGTTTTGTAAATTGTGGGGAACCGTTCCTTTATAAAATTTGGCTCGCGATGAGAGATATCAAGAAGGACATAATCAGTACCAGTTTTTTTCATGTGGTCATCAATAGCTCGGGCCACAATATCTCTCGGTGCAAGTTCCCCACGGGAGTCATAACGGTGCATAAACGCTTCACCGGAGATATCTAACAGTTTTGCACCCTCTCCCCGCATTGCTTCCGTGATTAAGAAGGTTCGTTCTCGCTCATCATAGAGACAGGTTGGATGAAACTGAAAAAACTCCATATTTGCTACTTTTGCTCCGGCTCGATAAGCCATGGCGATACCATCTCCGGTGGCAACATCGGGATTTGAGGTATAAAGATACACCTTTCCCGCACCACCTGTTGCGAGCATTGTTACAGAAGAATATATGGGATCAATCTTTAGATTTTCTTCATTTAAGATATGCACTCCAGCAATCGCGGGAGTTTGCAAGCTGTGATTTACTATAAGATCAACGGCGACATGATTTTTAAGAAACGTTATGTTTTTTCGCGCTTGAGCGCAGGCGGTAAGGGCACGAAGAATCTCTACCCCAGTGCTGTCTCCGGAATGAAGGATTCGTCGCTCCGAATGCCCCCCTTCCTTACCTAATTCAAAAGCGCCAGAAACTTTGTCAAAGGTTACCCCAAAATTTACAAGTTGTTGGATACACTCAGGACCGCTTTGGATTACACGTTTTACGATCGTTTCGTTACACAAACCATCGCCTGCGACTAAGGTATCTCGAACATGAGACTCAAAGCTATCTCCACGAGAGGTGACACTTGCGATTCCTCCTTGGGCAAAACGAGTATTAGAAAGAAAGGGCTCTTTCTTGCAAATGATCGTAATCTTTAATTTCTCGCTAAGCTCGAGAGAATACAGTAATCCTGCAATACCAGAGCCGATTATAAGTATATCTGTATGAGCCAATGTGCTACTATATTTCTAAGGAATATCGTTTTTTATTTTAGGCTTGCTTTCTAGCATACAATGCATCCAAAATTAATAGCTATGAAGCGAACCTATTAAAGCAGCTACTTAGTCAAGTTCGGAGAGCTAAATTGCTTTTACCTAATCCATTAATCTCTCGCATTTTGCTGCTGTTCGTAGGGGCACTTTTTTTAGGTGCTCTGACTTGGAGTGAGCAGGCGTGGGGCGAGGGGTTGTATAAAGTATATGGTTCTCGGGGTTCGATTACTTTTACCTCAGTAAAGCCTCGGGGAAAGACTCGTTATGAGACGGTTCGACTCCCAAACCCTAAATACTCTAGTATCCTCTCCCACTCCGGTTATCTTCCCCGTCCCGTAAAGAGTGAATACGATTTTATGATTTCGGAGGTTGCTGATGAGCACTCACTCGAACCGGCTTTGGTAAAAGCGGTGGTTCATGCTGAATCATCATTTAATCCTTTTGCCACTTCGCATAAGGGGGCAATGGGGTTAATGCAACTCATGCCCCAAACGGCAAAGCGCTTTGGTGTGAAAAATGCTTATCACCCCTTGGACAATCTCTCAGCAGGAGCTCGCTATTTGAAGTGGCTTCTCGAGCGATACAATGGTAACCTCCGCCTTGCTCTTGCTGCATACAATGCGGGAGAGGGGGTTGTTGATCGTTTGCGGGAAGTTCCTCCCTATGCAGAAACTCAAGGGTATGTACGGAAGGTACTTTCATTTGTTGAACTCTACCGGTGTACTCAAATTGGAAAGGTGGAAACAGTAAAGGATGGCTGCCGCACTTAATGCGAGTTCCTCATGGGAAGTTGGAATTGGAAGAAAGTTACCCAACTGGCTTACGATGCTCCGCTTTCTTGCTGTTCCAGTTTTCGTTGCTCTTCTTGTTGATCCCACGCCAACACAAAGTTTAATTGCTACGGCTATTTTTATTCTTGCCTCATTTACTGATTGGCTCGATGGATATCTTGCAAGACGTTATCATGCGGAGTCCCCACTTGGGACACTTCTCGATCCGTTAGCTGATAAAGTTCTGGTGATGGCAGCCATGGTGATGCTTGCTGCCGCACCTGGAGAGAGTTGGCTTCCGGCGTGGATGGTAGTGGTTTTTTTGGGACGGGAAATGATGGTTGGTGGGTTGAGATCGTTAGCCGCGATTCGAGGGACCATTGTTCCTGCGGGAAGATGGGCAAAACACAAAACGGCTTGGTCGATGCTGGCGATTGTATTTCTCTTAATTCATGAGCCGTATCGAATATTTGGAGTGCTTGTAGATTTTTATTTTTCAGGAATGATTTTTCTGTGGATTGCTTTTATTTTTTCGGTGACTACGGGTATCGCGTATGCTGTTGAGCTGAAAGCGCTCTGGCAGGAAGAGAGAACTCAAATATAGTGGTTTCTACTTTTTGTGCTGATTTCTTAGGAGTGTATTTGTCATGCTTTGTGGAGTGTCGCGATAATATCGATAACTTGCTGAATCATAACGTTTAATAGAAAATTGTTTCTGCGCACGAAGCATAAAATCCGTATCGCTATGTTTTATATTGCGAAATCCTTTCAGGGAGAGAAATACCTCTCGCTTTCCAAGGATTGTCGAACCACAGAAGCATTCTCTGACATCAATCGTTTTTGATTCGTCATAATAATCAATAACGAAAGGGTCTCCAACGACGACCAAGCCACCATGAATGAGTTCTATCTCCGGATTTTTTTCTAAAAAAGCGAGCCGCAATTCTAAATGCTCAGGAAGGTATTCATCATCACTATCAAGAAATGTAACGAGGGAGGTAGCAGCGTTAAGAATTCCCACGTTTAATGAATACGGATGACCACGATGGGAATGTCGAACGAGGCGGATGTGTGGGTAGGTATCTACATAACTCTCTAACAACTGAAAGGAGCGATCTGTGCTCCCATCATCAACAATAATCAGCTCCCATGCTTTCATAGTTTGGTTCAATACGGAAGAGATCGCACGCTCAAGATAGTCACACCGGTTGTAGGTAGGGAGGACAATGGAGATTAAAGTGTCAGAGTTTGAAAACACGTCAAGCATAGAATTGAAAATGCGTACTGCTCCTACATTCTAAGATGAACTAGAAAATGCTTTTAGTAATGCTTCCTGAATTTGATTCGCTGACATGGGGCCACTATGGGAAAAAGATGCGGCGATTCGCTCTAAGCGATAAGAGATCGTCTCTAAGAGCCAGGGGAGGTTTGTAGCTTGCTCCTGATTTTTTGGTTCAATAGCTTGCTGTTCCCGATACACCTCCAGGGCAGAGGAAATTACCTGCTTAAAAGTAGCAAACTCAAACGGATAGAGAAGTATTCCATGAGCACCCGTTTGTAAATATTTAAGGAGAAGGTTTTTTTCATGGGAGGAGCTTAGGGCGATGATCACTCCGTTTTCTGTTTCTAATACGTTTTGGATAAACTTCTTTTGTGCTTCAAATCCATACGTATCACCGATGAGGTACAGACGAAGATCTTCTAAAGCAGTCTTTTCTAGTGCTGCGGTGAGACTCTGTATGGAGGAGATCTTCTCTCGATTTGAGGGTAGTGCTTGAAACGCAGATTGTAATGAGTCAAGTTTGTTTTCGTCAGTTTCAACAAGCACAATCTCAGTGACACGGCTTAAAATCTCCATACTAGGTAGCTCCCAAGTCAAGTGCGGGTGAGAGAGGAGAGAGCTTGCCGGTAATCGATACGGTTGTCCGCTCACTCTTAAACTCAGCGCTAATTTTTTCAACAACACATTCACCGAGCCCGAGGCCAGAAAGTGCAGAGACGATATCAAGCACCCTCGGAGAGGAATGGGTACCATCAATCAGCAACGTAAATTCAAAAGCTTCATCGTTTACTTGTATATCTCTTAGATACTGGGCGAGCTGATGAGGAGCGCGCTTTGGTTGTTTCTTCTTAGTAGCACTTTCGCTTCTAGAAACGAGAATATCTTGGTAGAGATTTAGGGGGAGGAGCTCTAGATTTTTAGTAAGCTCTCTTTCTTTTAGAAATGTGCCAATTACTCCCTCTGGTTGTTTCTTCCACATCACGCGGTAGGTTTGAGTTTGTAGCGCTGCTTGAATTGAAGAAGCATTGAGTTCAATCTTGTAAATCTCTACGATCTCTAACCCTGATGGGAGGGTGTTGTTCAGAGATCGTTTCAGGGTTTCTGTTTCTACCGGTTCATAGAGAAAGAGATCAAGATATTCACTGTGGCTTCCTATTCCTAAAGGAGTCGGGGGACCAAAAGAGCAGCGAGGGAGAGGATGAAAACCGGTACTGTAACATACCGGAAGTTCCGCTCTTCGTGCGGCGCGATGAAACACAGAGACAAGCTCTAAATGACCAAGAAATCGAAGCGCTGCTGATTTTTTATAACGCATCCGCAGACGGAGAGCTGGCTGAGAAAAGGGATTGGTAAGGGGGGAGAGATGTTCCTCTTGTAAAAAGAGCTGCTCTGTTTCCTCCCGCGGAAAGAGCACGTTTCTTACGGTGTCATAGTTACAGGCACCACAGATGGAACAACTCTTTGTTAAGCAATCTGCGGTTTCCTTGTGACGTTTTGCACGTTGATATTCCTTAAGAAAATACTCTTTGGGGATGTCGCAACTTAAATGCTCCCAGGGAAGCACCTCTTCTGGGAGCCGCTCGCGTAGATAAAACAAGGGATTAATATTACAATCAATAAACGCTTGCATCCAGACATCTTCACGCAGATGCTCATGCCAGGCATCAAGCCGAGCACCGATTTCGTACGCGCGTTCAATCAGGGGGGCAAGCTCTCTTCCCCCTCGAGCAAAGACCCCTTCAAGAAGACTTGAAAATGGATCGTGGTAGCGAAAATTCACTCGGATTCGGTCCAAACCTGCGGCGAGATAGCGTTGTCTTCGGATCGTTTCTTCAGGAGTGATCTGTTCAGCCCACTGAAAGGGGGTGTGTGGTTTAGGAACGTGGGTGGAGACACTCACCGTAATATCTTTGCCTTTTGCTTCGGGAAGTCCTTTGATTTGGCGGGCAATTTCAATAATGCCATCTAAGTCTTGATCGGTTTCTGTTGGAAGTCCGATCATAAAATAGAGTTTGATTCCCTTCCAACCCATTCGAAATACGTTTCCAGCAGTTTTTAAGATCTCTTCATCTGTTACCCCTTTATTGATTACATTTCGCAACCGTTGTGTTCCTGCTTCAGGGGCGACGGTAAATCCGGTACGTCGAACGCGTTGTACCTGCTCAAGGATCTCTGGGGTAAGAGCATCAACACGGGTAGAAGGAAAGGAGATGGAGAGTTTGTCGCCATCGGCGTAACGGTCCATTACCGACTTAAGAAGTGGCACGACGGAGCAATAGTCAGCGGTGCTGAGAGAAAGGAGAGACACCTCTTCAAATCCGGTGTTTGGGAGAGCGCTCTCAATGATGTTTAGAATCTCCTTTGGGGAGCGTTCGCGCTGAGGGCGATAGAGATATCCCGCCTGACAGAAACGGCACCCCCGCACACACCCGCGCATGACCTCTACACTTAAGCGATTATGAACGGTGCGAATATTGGGAACGATCGGAGCAGTTACCGAGGGAGCGTTTTCCATTGTGGGCAGAAGTCGTCTGACCACCTGTGTTTTTTTCGGATTCAATGGAACAATCTCGGTCAACGAGCCGTTCTCTGCAAGGATCGGAGAAAAATGACTGGGAACATACACTCCTTCAATCTCTGCTAAAAGGGTAAGAAGAGATTCTCTTCCTGAGGGGGCGGAGTTTTTCCAGGTCTTTACTGCTGCGATCAGGTCATGCACCCCCTCTTCGGCATCACCTAAGAAGAACGCATCAAAAAAAGGTGCAAGTGGTTCTGGATGGTAACTATATGGTCCTCCTCCAATAATTAAGGGGTGGTGGTTATTGCGATCGGCTGCATAGCGGGGGATCTGTGAAAGATCCAACATCGCAAGAATATTTGTCGTGCAGAGCTCGTACTGAAGACTAAACCCGACAATATCAAACGCACCTAAGGAACGTTTTGACTCCAGCGCAAAAAGAGGTTTTGTATCTCGGCGTAATTTCTCCTCCATATCAGGCAGAGGCATGAAGACCCGTTCTGCCCAGCTATCTGATCGTTCGTTGATGATTTTATAGAGAATCTGTAACCCCAGGTGGGACATCCCCACTTCGTAAGCATCGGGAAATGCAAGAGCGAAGTGAATTGCTACCTCCTTATCGGTTTTCATAACCACATTTAACTCACCACCAAGATACTGTGCTGGCTTTTGAACCTGGAGAAGGTCGCTGTCAGAGAGCAGCACGGTGGGATCAGAAATTTGAGGATTTAACATAAACTCTAAAATTGTATCTCGTTTCCTGCTTACGACAGGTTGTTTTTTCTTTGAAGAGAAGTTGGTCTGGTAAAAATACTTATAAATCAAGACATTAGCAACAACACCTTATTTTAAGTTGGGGTAATGTACGGAGATTATTAGATTTTATGTTTTTGTATGCCCAGGAGGGCTTGGAGGAGGGAGAGAAAAGAGGAGAAGACGAGGAAAAAGAGAGATCGTTGCATGTCTTCTCAGACTCTTGTATGAACTTAGTCAGAGAGAGTATCTCGTTTTACTATATTGGGGACATAAATTCTCGTCACCTATTAATTAAGTTCACTGTTATGGAGTTTTTGATAACAGGAAATTTAAATAAGTTCAGGGGACGTTTTTTATTTATTAAGTTTTAGTGTTGTGACGTAGGTGTGATGATTACTCATCAGACGCTTCGGGAAAGAATTGCCAAGTCTCTTCGCGAGGCAATTATTAACGGACAGATAAAGCCGGAAGAACGACTACAGGAAGTTGAGATTGCGGCTCAATACAATACCAGTCGAACTCCCGTTCGAGAAGCGCTCCGTCAACTAGAGTCTGAGGGATTTCTTGTGATCAGACCCCGTCGAGGGGCGGTCGTTACGGCAATTACAGAGAAAGATGTAAAAGAGTTCTATGAGATCAAGAGTGTTCTTGAATCATACGCGGCGCGGCAGGCGGCAAAGGTCATCTCTGATCAAGAAATTAATCGGATGGAAGCCCTCAATGAGAAGCTTCGAAGTTGTTATGAAAAAGAGGATATTGCCGGGATGGTCCCCGCGCACAATGCGTTTCATGAAGCGTTTGTTGATGCGTGTGGGAATGAGCGGTTGTCGCAGCTTATTCGTCAGCTTGTCGCTCAATTTCAACGTTTTCGAATCGCGTTAAGCCATACGCAAGCTGTTGAAGATAGTATTCGAGTACATGAACAGATTATTCAGGCTTTCAGAGCGAGAGATCCAGAGCGTGCCTCTCAACTTGTGGCGATGAACTCCTCACGAGGAGGGGAACAACTCCTTCATGCTCTAAAATCTAATGAACGGGAAGTTCATATTCCGGCATAGGGAATTTAGGTTTTAGAGTCTCTCACAAAATGAATATTCCATATCTTAGACTTTCACTTTTACCCCTACTTAAGCTGAACTTTGACTTACACCTGCACTTGCTCTTGCACTAAACAAGAATAATTGAGTGCTGATTTGTAGAGCAAGAGCAAGAGCAAGAGCAAGTCGAAGTTCAGTCTAAGCTTAAGTATAAGCCTTAAGTCTCCAGTATAAGTCATTAGAGGGTCTAATTTGTGGGAGTTTGTGGAAGAAGATGCCCATAATTCACCTCCCTCTTTCGTCCTTTCGGCTTTTTAAAAAAGTCGGTAATACTTGTTTGTTAAAACGACTAATTATTGGTAGAATCCCGAGATTATTTTCTACGGGACCTGTAACAACTATGCGCATAACTCGGCTTGAAATCTTTGGTTTTAAATCCTTCATGGAACGCTTTGTTCTTAATTTCGATAAGAACATGGTTGGGGTTGTTGGTCCAAACGGATGTGGAAAATCAAACATCGTTGATGCGCTCTGTTGGATCCTTGGAGAGACCCACGCAAAACAGCTTCGTGGAAATCTTCTTGATGATATTATTTTTAATGGAACTCAAGCCAAGCGCCCGCTCGGAATGGCTGAGGTGTCGATCACCGTGCGTCCTGATGAGGGATGGACCCCGGCTCTTGCTCCGGTTGAAAATTCCCTTGAAGATGAACTTGAAAAAGCTGAAGCAATCGTAACAGATGGCAACCAATTGGAGCCAAGCCAAGAGGAGCGAAGTGGGCTTGGAAACCTGGAGATTATCCCTGGCCTTCTTGGTGCTGCGGAGATTCAACTGACCCGAAGATTGTATCGGTCGGGGGAAAGTGAATATTTTATTAATCGCGTGCCATGTCGATTGCGAGATATGGTAGAGCTCTACCGTTTGATCGGTTTGGGGGCGAGGGGATTAAGTATTGTTCAGCAGGGAAGTATCGGAGAGATTGTTTCGAAAAAACCGATCGCTCGGCGAGAACTTCTTGAAGAAGCGGCTGGTATCTCTGGCATTCGAACACGAATTGAAGCCGCACAACGGAAACTTGAAAAAACAGGGCTGAATATCTCTCGACTGACAGACATTATTAAAGAGGTCGATAAGCAAGTTACTTTTTTGAGAAGACAGGCACGGCGCGCTGAGCGAAGAAATGAACTTAAAGATGAGATCAGAGAAAAGGATTTAAGACTTTTTCAGTTGCGTACTGCAGATATTCTGAAACGGCGCATGCATTTTGAAAAGGAAGAAGGAGAGCTTACTCAAGCCTTGGAATCGGGGCGCAATCAAGTATTAGTGTTTTCTGCCAATGAAGAATCTTTTCGCGCAGAAAGTGAGGCGCTCGAAGTTCAACTCATCGATAAACGTCGAGAAAAGGAGGCACTTTCTCAGAAACTTTCACAGGAACGTGAAAAGGAAAATACATTTCGTTTGCGGCGATCAGAGCTAGAGAATAAACGTCAAGCAAATGTGCTCGCAGGTTCAAGGATTGAAGAAAAACGAGAGGCTCTCCACAACGAACGCGGGCGCAGAAAAACTACGGTTGAAGAAGCTGAGCGAAAACGCTTTGTTCTTTTTGGTGAAAAGGAACTTGCTCAAACAAAACTTGGAGAGATTAGGAAACAAGAAGCTGAGAGTAGTGAAAAGCCAGGTAGTGAGGAACTCCTTGCGGAGCACCGCATTCTTCTTGAAAAGCTTTCACAGCGTAGTGGAAGCGAAGACTTGCTTAAAACGCTAAAAGCGGAAAGAGAGCGGCTGCAAAAAAAGCGTGAAGAAATACGAGAAAGTATTCGAAAAAAACAGATACAATATGCCTCCTTAGAAAGTGAGGTGCGCACCCTCTCTGCTCATTACGAAGCACTGAAGAAACCACTAAAAGAAAGTTTTTCACTCACCTCTCAATCTCCTCATGAGGGGGAAGAAACGCTACTCTTTCGTTTATTAAAAGTCCCCGCAGAACTTGAAAAAGCGATGCAGGCACTCCTTGGAGAACGAGGGAGTTACCTTGTCACCGGTGAGTTTGAAAAACTCACGAAGGAATATGTAGCAAAAAAAAGTGGAGCGCCTACAGAGAAGCGGGTTGGGCTCCTCAACCGGAATGTCCGATGGAATCGAACCGCTGTGGGGCTGTCTAACCAAGAGAAACAGGTGGCACCGTCTGCGAAGCGATTTCTTGATTGCATAACAGTAGAAGAATCGGCTCGCTCATTATTTGAGTCGATGCTTGGAAATGTTTTTGTAGTCTCCTCTCTTGAAGAGGCACTTTTGCTTCTTGAAGAGGGAAAGAGCGAACGAACGGATTTGGGAAGGGAGATCGTTGCCGTTACTGAACAGGGTGAGGTGGTGACGCATTGGGGGTGGTTTGCAACGCAGGGAAGTGGGGTATCCTTCTCATTCTCAAGAATTATTGAGGAGCGAACAAATGACATTGCTCATCTTCAAGAAGAGCTAAGAAAGCTTGAATCTGAATCAACCCACTATCTTTCACTGGAAGAGGAGGCAGCTCAGGCACTCTCTGGGTTTCTCGCCAAAGAAGAGGAAGAAAAAAGACAATTACTCCTTGAAGAGCAGCGCGTATCTCGTTTACTTGAAAGTGAGAGAAAACGAGAGAAGGAACATCGCGATCGGGGGCTGTGGGAGGAGCGCGCAATCCACGATGATATTAAGAGGCTTGCGACTGACCTTGCAACGGTTGAAAGCACGATTGTATTTGAGCAAAACAGAATTGAAGAGATCAATAAAGAGCTCGAGCGGCTGTTACAAGAAGAGGAAAGACTACAGCAAGAAAAAGAACTTCTTCAGCGAGGGGAGGAGGAACTTGAGCAGACAGGGGATCTCTCTCGAGCTGATGACATGCTTACCTATCAAGCGCAGATCCATGTTCTTGATGAAGCATTGAAAACTGAGGAGGAAAAGAAAGCGAAGCTGAGGTTGAAACTTAGTGAGACCCTCCACGAATTAGAGCTTGCTCGACGAGAGGTTTCTTCCGGTCAGGAGCGATTATTAAATTTTACACTGGAGAGGGAACGGTGCGAGCTTGAACTTTCGTCTCTCCTTGAGGAGGCTCGAAGAACTCACGGTGAAGATCTTGCTTTATTAGAGGAAAAAGCAGCTTTAAGCTTACTAGAAGAAGTGGGCGGAGAGTTTCAAAAAGAGCTTGGAGAGTTACAGGATCAGTGCAAACTCCTTCGGAGCCGACTTGAGCGTGAGGGAGAGGTGGATTCCTCCTCCATTGAGCTCTATCAAACAGAGGAGAAAAGACTCTCCGAGATGACGGAGCAGCTAAAAGATCTAGAGAATGCTTTTGAAATCCTTGAAAAAACTATTAAACGTCTCAAAACTATCTCACGATCAAGGTTTTTAGAAACGTTTCATGCAGTAAATGAAAAATTCTCAGAGCTTGTGCCCCGTCTTTTTGGAGGAGGATCGGGACAACTGGAACTGATAGATCCTGAAGATCCGCTCACCAGCGGTGTTGAGCTTGTACTTCGTCCTCCCGGAAAGAAGATTAAGAATTTGGAACTTCTTTCTGGAGGAGAGAAAGCGCTTGCTGCAACTGCGGTGTTAATGGCGATGTTTCTTCATCGTCCAAATCCACTTTGTGTGCTTGATGAGGTTGATGCCCCACTTGATGAGGCAAACCTGGAGAGATTCCTTGAGTTAATTCGAGAAATCTCATCATCAACTCAGTTTTTAATTATTACTCACAATAAACAAACGATGGCAGCGGTGGATAAGTTAATCGGGATTACGATGCAAGAGAAAGGGGTTTCGCGTGCTCTTTCTGTTTCGCTTGAAACGGCAGATCGTGAACTTGAACAGTGGGTGGCAAATTTATGAAGAACTTTGATCTTGAGGCGATTCGTTCTTGGTATGGAAAGACTGAGTTGAGTCACTACGACCCACTTGCGGTGATCTCGTTGGTGGTTTCTCTTTTTGTCGTGATTTTAGTGATTCGAATCCTTTTTCGTCTCTCCTCTACACGTTCAGTAGGGAGTGTGGAGCGAATGGGGGCAGGTGTTCAGGAGATAAAGCTTCGATTTGATGATTTTGTTGGACGCTTTAGTACTAAGCAGACCCAACTTGAAGAGGAGATTAAGCAACTGCGTTTTGAGTTATCGCGATTAATGCGAGATCAGGGCGTAACCGAAAGCAGACGCGAAGAACCAAGAGAGAGCGAAAAAAAAAAGTCTGACGAAACCCTCCCTGACAAAACCTTCACCGTAGGAGAAACAAAGAAGGCTCTTGAAGAAAGCCTCTCACTGACTGCAATACCAAAGCAATCCACCGATCTCGATGCAAACGAGCTACTTTCCTCTCCACTATTACCGCTTCAAGCTGGACTTTCAGCAACTCGTCGCGGTTTTCTTGGACAACTCAAGGCGCTCTTCTCAAGAGAGAATAAACTTGAAGAGCGTTTTTTTGATGAACTCGAAGAGATACTCATTACTAGTGATCTCGGAGTAAAAACCACACAAAAACTCCTTTCCCAATTACGTCAAGAAACTCTCCATGGATTACCCTCAGCCTTAGGAGAGGAGCAGGTCATTTCAAATCTCAAACGAACGATTGTCGAAATTCTTAAGACGACCCCACCAGGAGAGATTTCAAAGGAAAATCACCGCACACCTTATGTGATTCTTGTTGTGGGTGTAAACGGGGTAGGAAAGACAACTACGGTTGGAAAGCTCGCGGCGAAGTTTCGTACCCAAGGCAAAAAGGTGCTTGTTGCAGCATGTGATACCTTTCGTGCTGCCGCCTCTGAACAACTTGAGGCATGGGCAGCTCAAGCTGGAGCGGAGATTGAATTTGGAGGAGAAAACGAAAAACCAAGCACCGTTTGTTATCGTGCGATCCATCGGGCTCAAGATGAAAACTTTGATGTTTTACTCATTGATACTGCAGGAAGACTTCATACGAGGGTTAATTTGATGAATGAATTAAAGAGCGTTCTTCATATTATCGGTCGTGAGCAACCGGGTTCTCCTGAGGAGACAATTTTGGTTGTTGATGCCTCGACGGGACAAAACGCCCTCCAGCAAGCTAAGGAGTTTCACCAGGCAGTGGCGCTCTCTGGGGTAATTATTACGAAGCTCGATGGAACTCAGAAAGGTGGAGTAGTGATCGCCATTAAAGAGGAGCTTGGGATTCCGATAAAATATATAGGTATCGGGGAGGGGGTTGAAGATCTCCGTTCGTTTTCTGCAGAGGAGTTTAGTGAAGCGCTTTTTAGCGAAGGAAATGAGGAGTTTCAGGGCTCTTCAAAAATCTCACAACATGGAAAAATTAGACGGCTCCGACGAGAGGAGTTGAAGTCCGCTCTTCTTTAGCCTCCTAACAGCTCTCTATGTCTCGGTAATATCTTTGATCTTCTAAAAACCTAAGCAGCACAAAAATGATGTTGTTTAGCGTTTACACTTTGAGGTCGATTAGAATCTACGGTTGTTATTACAAACCAAAAGGATTTTGGTGGTGGAGGTGCATGGAAAGCATTCTTATTATCGACGATTGCGACAATTCTCGCGCAATAATCTCTGATGTGCTCATCGATGCTGGATATTACGTTTCAGACGCTCCGAGTACTTCAGCCGCGTTTGAAATTCTTCGAAATGAAACATTTAATCTGATTCTCTGCGATCTTCATCTTCCTTTTAAAGTGGGAGAGGAAAATGCTGGCTTTGAATATTCTCTGAATGTGGGGATTCAAACGATAAAGGAACTTATCTGGGTGTTTCAATGGACCCCTGTTATCGCGATTACGGGGATGGGGGAAGAGGATGTGGAGAAAGCCATGTTGGAGCTTCCTGGAGTGCCGGTGCTTGTAAAACCGATACGGATTGAGCATCTTCTTTTGACGATTCGACAGGCTTTGGGTGGGGTTCGTTGTGAGGCGGTGCAGTGATTAAGTTCAAAGAATAAAAATAATTATAAAAATAAGCTTTAATGAGCAGCCTGGGGTTGAGGGGGTGCTCCCATGAGGGTCGCCGACCGCCGCCTGCTGCGGAACTTTTCTTGCAGAGCCCATCGCAGCGCAGCTACCGCCCCCAAGAAAATTTCCTCCGTCAGGCCCACCGCCACAACCTCCCCTGACACCTTCATGGGAGCACCCCCTCAACCCCAGGCTGCGGCGAGCCTTTGTAATAGAAGAAGGGAAGGGGGAAAAGGGGTCGATGGACCGGACAAATTTTTCGCCGGTCATCTTGGGTGGAGAGTTTTAAATTCGTTCAACTTTTAGGGTGTTGTCGATTATTCGGAGGAGCGATGGACGGCCGTTTACTGTAGTTTCTAGGACGGCTTCTCGGCCCCAGAGAAATTCTAGGTGGCGGAGTGTTTTTTCGGCGTACTCCAGTTGAAGATCTCTCCCCTCATGTTCGTGTTTGAGGTAGAGTGTTCGTTTTCTTCCAAAATCACCATCATCAATCTTAATGATTGGAATTCCACCCATACCGACATTTCGTATGAGTGTTTCTTTAATATCTTTCCAACTTTCTTCATCACTTACTTTCGTGATCACCCGTTCTTTTCCTCTTTTTTCATGTTGGAAAAGATCCAGTTCCCGCATTATCTCTTCAGTGAGAAAGCGTCTAAGAAATGAGGCGTCGCGATCGGATTCTCGCACTTCAAATATTTTTTTTCTTCCAGGAGTTTCGTTTTCATCGGTAGCAGAGATGTCCTTTCGCGGCTTATCTACCGTATACTCCCGACCGGTGTCGCCACTATTCCACCGACGTTCAATATCATGCCAGAGAATAAACCCGAGATGATACGGATTGATTCCTCCTGGGGTAGGTCGGAGAACCTGGTTGTGTCTGACGATGAATTCGAGGTGGTGATTTTGTCCAAGATTTAATTCGCTGAGGATCTTATGGTGCCAATAACTTGCCCAACCCTCATTCATGATTTTTGTTTCAATTTGGGGAATGAAGTAACAAGCCTCTTTATCGACAATGTGCAGAACATCTCGCTGCCACTCAGAAAGAAAAGGGTTGTGTTTTGCAATGAACTCAAGAAGGTTCGCCTCAGGGTGAAGTGGCACTTTATCAAGTCGGGGAGGTTGATAGGTGGGGCGCTCATGGATCTCAGAAAATTCATCCTCGGGGGCTTGAGCTGCCTCCCAGAGACGAATTTGTGCCTGCTCACGGGTAAGACGTTTAATGGCAAGATTTCTTGAATGCTGGAGGCTTAACGCATGAGCTGCATCAATCATCGCCTCTACGGCAGGAAGCCCGATTGAAGGATCTTCAATATAGCTACGCACCCGCTTTGCGTGATTTTTAAACATTTCAATGGTGTATTTTGCATCAACTGAAGTGGTGAAGGTAAAATTGTTTGAAAAGAAATCATTATGCCCATAGACATGAGCAATAGTTAAAATATTAAGTAAATCAGTGTTGTCTGCCATCAGATAGGCAAGACAAGGACTTGAATTAATTACCATTTCGTAGGGAAGACCACCAACACCGTAGTCATAGAGAGTTTTTTGGATTTCATATTGTTTTCCAAATGACCAGTGTGGGTAGCGAGAGGGCATTCCAGAGTAGGCCATATAGCCGATCATCTCAAAGTGAGTACAGATCTCAAACTCTTGCGGATAACATCGAAGCCCTAGCCGCTCTGAGATATCAAAGATTTTTCGATCCCACTCTTCAAGATCATTTAGCGTCAGCATGCTACGTTCCTACTACGGAGATGATCGTTTCTCTTCAGTGTTTTTTTGAGTTGAGAGAAGGGCGCTTCGAACAGCGGCATCGCGTAAGAGAAATGAGCGAAAACCGGTCCAAAGATCCTCTTTCTTTTCAATGACGATCGGTTGAAAATTGGCTTTATCAATAGTGCTAAAGACATCAAGCATACTTCCGCTGTAATAAGCACTTCCTGAAGGTTTAATCTCTCCATATCCAAAGAGGTTACAGACATCACAAAGCGCCCGAGCTGATTCAAGTGCGCGATCATTGTCACTATAGAAATTATCACCATCAGAACAATGAAATGCATAAATATTCCATAGCGAAGGATGGTAGCGAGCTTCGATGATCTCTAATGCTTTTGTATAGCCTGAAGAGATGTACGTCCCTCCCGATTCCACCTTATGAAAAAACTCCTGCTCAGAGACCTCTTTTGCGTCCGTATGGTGAGCGATAAATACCAGCTCCACCTGTTGATACTTAAGTTTTACAAATTGATAGAGCAAGAAATAAAAGCTTCGGGCCAGATATTTTTTTACTGTCCCCATCGAGCCTGAAGTATCCATAATACAGATCACAACGGCGTTTGATTGGAGCATTTTATCTGTGGTCACGTAACGATAGCGCATATCGTCTTCATGAAATGGAAAACGGTGCTCTTCACCGGTTTCCATACTTTTGTCTGTCTCACGATTGCGCATGACGGAGAGTTTTCTTCGAATCCGACTTTTTGCAGTACGTTTTTTATCTAACCGTGAGCGGTTTCCCTGTCGGCGGTAGCCATGGCGCTTTCTTGCCCGATGACTTTCAATTTCACGCATCGCTTTTCGTTGGAGATCGGGAAGCTCAAGATCGTCAAACATGATCTCAATAAGCTCTTCAAGGGTCACGTCAGTTTCAAAAGCATCGATCCCTGGGGTATTTCCTGCCTGATCTCCGGCATCGGGTTGGGTGGGGTCTCCTTTTTGGACAACGTCTCCCGGTTTTGACTCTCCTTTTCCCTGAGCTACTCCGGCGGAGTTCTCACCGTAAATAAAACGGTACTCCTTGATAGAACGGATCGGAACTTTGATAATTTTATCCTTATCAATACCGATAATTGATTCTTCAGCGATAATATCAGCGATATTTTGCCGAATAGACTCACGGATCTTTTGGCGGTGTCGCTGCCGGTCCGTAGCGCTCCGATCGGAGCGCTTGTGTTCTGGGACGTGCGGCCTAAAGACTGCCATATGTTACCACCGTATTAGTCTTTCCAGAGGTGGTTTGCAGCATACTTTAAGATAATATCCACACACGATGGGGGATAGCCATTGGCAATCATCTGCTCAACCATCGCGTCGTATTTCCTCTGTTGCTCTGAGTCTCTCGTTCGAGCGCGGGTAATTATGCGTGAAACATCGCGCACACTGGCCATCAACTTCTTTTCAATAGCTTCTTTGAGAGGTTCATAGCTTTCGTAGCTAATTTTCTCTCCACGTCGACCAATTGACCAGAGATAGGCGATGACTTCTTGCCTAAATCCATCTGCCGCTGTGCCAATGATAGCGATCTGTTCCTCGATCGATTTTAAAAACTCCTCATCAGGTTCAAGGTCTTCGTTGGTGACTTTATTTTTCACCTTTGTTTTAGTGACGTAGGCTTCAGCATGATCGAGATAATTTTGAAACAACGTCTCTGCTTGCTCTTGGTAGGAGTAAACAAAGGCTTTGGTAATTTCTCGCTCAAGAACCTCAAGGTATTCCTTGTGAATAATATCACGCAAAAACTCAAAGTATTGTTTTTTACGGTCTTCAGCAATATCTGACTCTCGAACCATTGTAATTAACGCTTCGCGAACGTTGAGTGGGTGGATACAGTTGTTTTCAATGTTATCAGAAAGGGCGTTATCTAATGCCTTCATGATAAATCGAGTTGAAATACCATCCATCCCTTCACGTTTTGCTTCTTCGTGAAGTTCACTGACGTCAATTCTTTTTGTTTTTCCTTTCTCGATTACTTCTTCACCATTATAGAGCTTCAGTTTGGTAAGCAGGTCGCACTTATTGGTTGGCTCTAGTCGGGTGAGTATTGCAAACATTGAAGCGATCTCAATCGTATGTGGTGCAATGTCTGCTTTGAAGTTAGAGTTTCTAATAATCTTTCGATAAATCTTCACCTCTTCAGAAAGTCGTAAGTTGTATGGAACTTTAACTACGACAATTCTGTCGAGAATTGCTTCATTGGTATGATCGGCTTTAAATTTCTTCCATTCGGCTTCGTTTGAGTGAGCGACGATCACCTCATCAACATAAATCATTCCGTGTCGACCTGGCGCAGGAATGGATTTCTCTTGTGTTGCGGTAATCATCGCATGGAGATATTCAGTTTCGTTTTTAAATACTTCAATAAACTCGACTGCGCCACGGTTTCCCACATTGAGCGCTCCGGTGAGATCAAGAACCCGCGGATCTCCTTCGGAGTAAACATCAAGCTTTGAGATATCTTCACTTCCAATGAGCACACTGGTATCTTGATTGTTCGGATCTACTGGAGGCACAACTCCAATACCAACACGATTTCTTCGACTAAACTCAACGGTGACAACTGGCATCTCTTCCCACTTACCGCCAAATTCATTTTTCAGTCGGTATCGACACACGGGACAGAGATCTCCTTCGATGGTGATATCAAGCATCTTTTCAAACTCCCGGCGTAAATGGCGCGGGATGAGGTGACACGGTTCTTCATGCATCGGACAGCCTTCGATCGTGTAGATCGGCTTTAATTTCTCCATCTCCGATTTTAGCTTTTCAATAAGAGAGCTCTTTCCTGACCCTACAGGACCAACAAGGTAGAGGACCTGTCTGCTCTCTTCGCCTTTTAGGGATGCTGAATGAAAGTAGCGAACAATAGCAGCAACGGTTTTTTCCATGCCGAAAAACTCATCAGCAAAGAAATTAAAGATGCGCACCTTGTCAGTCTTAAAAATTCGTTGCAATCTTGCATCATCTTCGACGTTTAGGTCTTGAATGCCCGGCTCAATCATCATCTCGTAGATTCGAGCATGGGCCAGTTTGGTAAATGTGGGATCTTTTCTTACGAGCTCGAGGTACTCAAGGGCGGTGCCTGACCACCGACTTTTAGTTCTCTTTTCACGGTCTTTTTCAATGATCTTCTGAAAATCGTCGTTTCCTGGAGTGTGATTGCTTTGCGCCATAGCTTTCTTTCCCGAAAATTACCTTTTTTTAAAAAGAACCTCGTCGTAGAAGTATTCGTGTTACAGAGATCTTTTTCTTTCGTTTGTTAAGATGTACTTATAACGTAATCGTTACAGCAATTTATGCTCTAAGCAATGATAATGTGAAAATGGACAAGAAACGGCTAAATATTAGGTGTTTGCTTACGCAGGGTTTCCCGTATTTTAGGAAAAATAATAAAACATACAAACAATGAGCAAATTCTATCCCGATGCTTTTTATGTGCTTGGGCTCGTCCTTGCCTCGATTGTTTTTGGTTGGTCATGGGCGCTGCGCACGTACCGAAGGATGTTTCATGAACGAGAAATTCAACTTGAAGAGAGGCGGAAATTTATTCTTGAAAAGGCTGAAGAAGAAGGGCGCCGCTTTATTGAGGGAGAAAAAAAACGTTTTGACGCTATGTATCAGGAGAAATTTAAAGAGATATCAGAGAAAGAGCGTCTTTTAATAACGCAATTAGAAGGTGTTTCTGGGCTTAGTGTTGAGGTAGCAAAAGAAGCTCTTTCAAAGCTCCTTTTTACAGAGGCAAGAGAGGTTTCAGCAAAACAGCTTATAAAAATTGAGTCTGAGTTTCGCTCTGAGGCTGATACGTTAGGAAAGCGAATCATTACAACGGCACTCCAACGTCTTACTACCCGCTCGAGTGCAACCCACCATATCTCTGTTGTGCACTTGGAAAATGATGAGATGAAGGGTCGAATCATTGGAAGAGAGGGGAGAAATATCAGACACTTTGAAAAAATCAGTGGGGTTGAGCTCATCATTGATGAAACTCCTCATCTTGTGCTTGTCTCTTCATATCAACCACAACGAAGAGCAATCGCCACCACTGCTCTCCAGCAATTGGTCTCGGGGGGGCAGATCAACCTCCATACGATTGAAGAGGCGCTCGAGAAAGCGGAAGTTAAGGTCGGCGAAAAAGCAAAAGAGGCGGCACAAGAAGTTGTTACCCGACTCGGTGTTTCCAATCTTCACCCCGAGCTCTTACTCCTTCTCGGGCGATCAAGTTTTTATGAAACAGGGACAGAGAATCTCCTTGATCACCTTTTTGAGGTAGCGCAAATAGCAGGAATTATGGCTGCAGAGCTTGGACTTGACCAAGAGCTCGCCGTTCGAGCAGGGCTTCTTCACGATATAGGGAAGATAGCTGATGGTGAAATAGGTGGGAATCATGCACAACTTGGGGCTCAACTTATTTCTCGTTTTGGAGAGGAGGAACGTGTCTCGGTCGCAGTTGCTTCGCATCATGGAGAGGCAAAGGACTTTGTTTCGCTCATCATTCAAGCCGCAAACGCACTTGCCCATCAACGACCAGGAGTAAATCGAGAAGGTATTGAGCAACATATTAATCGGCTAAGAGATCTTGAAGAGCTTGCATGCTCTCTCCCCGGAGTGTCTCAAGCGTTTGCTCTACAGGCAGGAAGGGAGCTTCGGGTATTAGTATCGAGTGAGAAAGTGAGCGATGAAATGCTGCCTGTTCTTGCAAGGGAGATCGCTCAGATAATCGAAAAGAATCAATCGTATCCAGGAAGTATTAAGGTATCGTGTGTGCGAGAAACTTCGGCAACGGAGTATGCAAGTTAACCGAGCGGGAGAGTGTTTTAGCTAATGATCACAGTTCTTTTCTATGGAGACCTTGTTGGTAATCCTGGTCGAGATGCGTGCAAGCGTCATTTACGAGAAGAACGTGCAACACTTTTGCCCGATATTGTTATCGCCAATGGTGAGAACTCGAGTGGAGGATTAGGCATTGAACCAGAAAATGCTGAGGAGATGTTTGAAGCAGGGGTAGATATCATTACTAGTGGAAATCATATCTGGCAGAAAAACAATATCGAGCCGTATCTGGAGAAAAATCGTCATCGACTCCTTCGCCCGGAAAATTTTCCTCCAGGGACTCCTGGAGTAGGGAGCTTGGTGTGGACTACTGCGTCGGGGGTGAAGATTTTTATAATCAATCTCATTGGTCGTGTGTTTATGCCGCAGCATGTAGATTGTCCTTTTCAGTGCTTTGATCGTTTAATGGAATCGGAGGAGGCTAAAAGCGCTTCACTGACGATTGTGGATTTTCATTGTGAGACTACGAGTGAAAAGCGGGCATTTGGTTATTTTGTTGATGGTCGTGCTTCCGCTGCGTTAGGAACGCACACCCATGTGCAGACGGCCGATGAGACAATACTTCCCAAAGGAACGGCGTATATTACCGATGTGGGGATGTGTGGAGCGACACAAAGTATATTAGGATTTCAAACAGAAAAGATTATTAAACGCTTTCTCACCGCCCGACCGTACCGACTGGAAGTTGCAAAGGGGAGCGAGACGGTAAATGGTTGTCTTTTAAAACTTGATGAGACGACTAAACAGGCAGTGTCTATTGAGCGGATTTTGAAGCATTATTAGTTTTTCTTAGATAACTCAAGTCACCGAATAACTTCTGCTTCGCCTTTAATTTTTACTTAAACTTAAGCTTCTACTAAACTTCGCCTTGCTCTTGCGCTTGCTCTAAAAATTCACAGGGTGTGTTTTCAAAGGAGTTAAATTAGATTTAAATGGATAGTGCAAGAGCAAGAGCAAGGCTAAGTTTAGTAGAAGTTCAAGTTTAAGTAAAAGTCTAAGACTAAGTAGAAGTTTGAAAGGAAAAGGAGATTACAATTTCGCCTTGTGTGCCGACTGAAGAAGCGAAAGAACTACCTCACTCTTAAAAGGTTTCTCCAAATAGTAATCGGGTGTCACAGAGGAATCAGTTAACATCTCATCTCGGGACTTTGCTGAGATTATTATCACCGGAAGATTTTCACCTTGGAATTCCGATCGGATTATTTTAAGGACATCTTCTCCCGACATATCATCTAAGAAAAAATCTAAAAACACCGCGATCGGTAACGTCTGTGCTTCTTTCCATTCTCGAAGGAGCGAAAGACACTCTTCACCCCGTTCTGCACAGATCGGTTCGTAGTTTCCGTTTTTTATAACTGTTGATAAAATGTGCCGAACCACGGGGTCGTCATCGACTATTAATACCTTTCCTTTTGTCTCCATCTGCAAAAACGCTCTGGCTAGATAAGCGGCTGAAAATGTTAATAAACTAAAACTCCATTAAGTTATTGTAGTTCTTAGCATTTACTTGTCAGGACACTCGTATATAGATACACAATCTCTTGTTTGGTTATCATACTTATCTTAATCGAGCGTAAATTGTGAGAGAAAAAGAGACAATTTTTCATAAAATAATTAAACACGAAATTCCAGCAGATATTGTGTTTGAAGATGAACAGCTCATCGCCTTTAAGGACATCGCCCCCCAAGCACCGATTCACATCCTGATCGTTCCCAAAAAAACTCTTCCTACGCTCTCAGACAGTGAAGGTGAGGATAAAGAACTTCTTGGACATATGATCCTTACTGCGGCAAAGATCGCTGAAACACTAGAACTTAAAAAAAACGGTTATCGGTTAGTGATTAATAACGGAGAGACCGCGGGACAAAGTGTCTTCCAACTCCACCTCCATCTTCTTGGTGGACGGGAGTTTCGCTGGCCTCCGGGATAAAAGTACACAAACAGCAATAAAAAGGAGAGAGGATGCCTGTTGTTACCGTTGAGTATCGTCAAGGAATAGCTGAGATCTGTATTCGGCGAGAAGCAAGTTTAAATGCGCTTGATGCTGATGTACTGGGAGAGTTGAGTGATATTCTCTCAGATCTCCACGAAGAGTGTGAAGGAGATGCCCCCTATCAACGATGTCGAGTAGTAACAATTCGCGGTGAGGGAGAGAAAGCGTTTGTTGCGGGTGCTGATATCAAACTGATGAAATCAGCCTCGCAAAGAGAGCTAACGAAATTTATCTCCTTAGGCCAACGAGTAATGAGGCAGATAGAACTTCTTCCTCTCCCGGTCATTGCGGTGGTTCATGGTTTTGCCATCGGAGGAGGGCTTGAGCTTGCGTTAGCGTGTGATTTCATAATTGGCACGGAGAAAACCAAAGTCGGGCAAGCAGAGGTAAACCTCGGGCTCATTCCGGGATTTGGCGGGACACAACGACTTCTTCATCGAGTCGGGATCGGTGCTGCAAAGCGTCTTATTCTTACGGGAGAGACGATCTCTGGGGAAGAAGCAAACAAACTTGGCTTATTTGATTGGTATGTAAATAGCAGCGCTCTTGATGAGTCTGTAAAAAAGATCTGTGAGACCTTACTTTTAAAAGCTCCGCAAGCGATCGCTTCTGGAAAGCGCTCTATTGAGCGAGCCATAGAGCAAGCAAAGCTTTCAGGACTTACCCGGGAGGTTGAGGATTTTGTAGAGCTTTTTTCAACCGCGGATACGCAGGAAGGCTTAAATGCGTTTATTGAGAAGCGCAAACCAACGTTTATAGGAAAGTGATGGATGATATTGATTTTGAGTTAAGTGAAGAGCAACGTCTTGCCAGAAATATGGCGAGAGATTTTGCAAAAAAATCCGTAAAACCGTTAGCTCGAAAAATTGATGCGGAGCATTACTTCCCCCGTGAATTAATTCCGGAGCTTGGAGCGCTGGGTTTTTTAGGAATAAACGTTCCCGCAGTCTTTGGAGGAGCGGAACTAGACGCGGTGTCGTATGCGTTAATTATTGAAGAATTAGCCAGTGTTTGTGCCTCAACAAGTGTCATCGTCAGTGCCCATAACTCCCTTTGTATCTCGCCGATCCTGGATTTTGGAACTGAAGAGCAGAAAAAAAAGTATCTACCAAAGCTTGCCTCTGGGGAATGGCTTGGGTGCTTTGCGCTGAGTGAACCTGGAACGGGAAGTGATGCGGGGAGACAGACCTGTCTTTCAAAAAAGAGCGGTGATGGTTGGGTTGTTAATGGGGTAAAAAACTGGATTACCAACGGTCCTGAGGCAGAAGTTGGTGTTGTCTTTACGATGGGAAACCCAGAGCTTCTCCATAAAGGGATTAATGCGTTTATTGTCGATCTAAAGAAAACAAAAGGGGTAAGCACCGGAAAGAAAGAAGAGAAGCTAGGGATTTGTGGTTCCCCAACTTCAAGTATTATTTTTGAAGACGCGTTACTTTCTTCTTCGCAACTTCTTGGAAAAGAGGGTGAGGGGTTTAAAATTGCGATGAAAACCCTTGATGGAGGACGGCTTGGAATTGCGGCTCAAGCGGTAGGAATTGCTCGTGCGGCACTTGAAGACTCTCTTCAATACTCGAAAGAGCGAGAAACTTTTGGAAAGCCGATCTCTGAGCACCAGACCATTCAGAACTATCTTTCGGATATGGCTAACGAAATTGATGCTGCGAGACTTCTTACCCTTCATGGATGTAAACGAAAAGATAGAAAACTTCCCTTTACGAAGCATGCCGCTCAAGCAAAACTTTTTGCTTCAGAAGCAGCAATGGATGCAACCCTTAAGGGCGTTCAAATTCATGGTGGCTACGGGTATGTAAAAGATTTTAACGTTGAGCGCTATATGCGAGACGCAAAAATCACTGAAATCTATGAGGGAACAAGTGAGATTCAACGGCTCGTTATTGCGAGTGCACTTTTAAAAGAATAGGGATGATTTCTGATGGCAGTTCAAAAAAAACATCTTGAGGAGACAAAAGCAGCCACAAAGGATGCTTGGGAGAAGACGAAATATCGCTCACAAAAGGAGCGAAAAGGACGATTTGCAACGATTAGTGATGTTCAAATTGAGCCACTCTATACCGGAGAAGAACTTAACGGCTGGTCTGAAAGTGAGAAGTTAGGTTACCCCGGAGAGTTTCCCTACACCCGGGGAGTTCAACCTTCGATGTATCGGGGTCGTCTCTGGACGATGCGACAATTTGCAGGATTTGGAACTCCGGAAGATACAAACAAACGCTTTCATTATCTACTTCAGCAAGGAATTGATGGACTCTCTACCGCGTTTGATATGCCAACCCTGATGGGCTACGACCCCGATCACCCAAAGTCCTTAGGTGAGGTTGGACGGGAAGGGGTAAATGTCTCTACGATTGAAGACATGAATGAACTGTTTTCAGGAATTGATCTTGGGGCAGTTACTACCTCAATGACGATTAACTGTTCTGCAACTCCGGTTCTTGCGATGTATTTTGCACTTGGGAGACGACGTGGTGTCTCCTGGGATCAGATGGGGGGGACGATTCAAAACGATATTTTAAAGGAATACATCGCACAAAAAGAGTGGATCTGTCCTCCAGAACCAGGCGTGCGACTGGTTTGTGATGTGATTGAGTTTTGTGCAAAGCATGCAACCCGTTTTCATCCGGTGAGTATCTCTGGGTATCATATTCGAGAAGCTGGTGCGACTGCGGCCCAAGAACTTGCGTTTACGATCTATGATGGGATTACCTACGTAGAGGAGTGCCTGAGAAGAGGGCTTGAGGTAGATAGTTTTGCACCACGACTTTCATTTTTCTTTGATGTTCACAATGATTTCTTTGAAGAGATTGCAAAATTTCGTGCAGCAAGAAGAATGTGGGCGGGAATCATGAAAAACCGGTTCAAAGCAAAAAACCCACGGTCACTAATGCTTCGAACGCATGCTCAAACTGCTGGGGTCTCTCTTACGGCACAACAACCGGTAAATAACGTTGCACGAGTAGCACTTCAAGCACTCGCGGCGGTCCTTGGGGGAACTCAATCGCTCCATACAAACTCCATGGATGAGACTTTAGCCCTTCCTTCAGAAGAAGCCGTGAAGGTTGCGCTTCGAACACAGCAAATTATCGCTGAGGAGACCGGCGTTGCAAATACGATTGACCCCCTTGCTGGGTCCTATTTTGTAGAATCATTAACCGATCGTATGGAGGAGCTTGCCAATGATTACATCTCCCGACTTGATGCGATGGGGGGGATGCTTGTTGCCATTGATCAGGGGTTTGTTCAGAAGGAGATCTCTGAAGCTTCCTATGCGTATCAGACCCGACTTGAAAAAGATGAAGAGGTAATTGTTGGGGTAAACCGTTACGTGGATCCGGTGGAGAAGGTCTCTATTCCGATTTTAAAAATCGACCCAGAGATTGAAGAGAAGTTAATTCGACGGCTTACAGAGTTTAAGAAAGGGCGAAATCAAAATGCGGTACAAGAGGAACTTCGAAAACTTGAAGATGCGTGTCGGCAGGGTGAAAATGTTATGCCCGTGCTTATTGACGCCGTTGATAAAGGAGTTACACTCGGTGAGGTTTCAGAGATGTATCGAAAGGTCTTTGGGGAATACTCAGACCCGGGATTAATATAGGATCTGTTTGATGAATACTCCGCTCAATACTTCACTTAATACTCGATTACGGGTGCTTATTGGAAAAGTCGGCCTTGATGGTCATGATCGAGGTGCAAAGGTCATCGCTCGAGCTCTTCGAGATGCAGGAATGGAGGTCATTTATACCGGCCTTCATAAAACTCCGGAGATGATTGTACAAACCGCCATTCAGGAAGATGTGGATGCGGTTGGAATTAGTATTCTTTCAGGGGCCCATCTAGCGCTTTTTCCCGCGCTCTTATCTTTATTAAAGAAAGAGGGGGGAGAAGATATTATCGTGTTTGGTGGAGGGATTATCCCTGATGACGATATCGCAGAGCTAAAGAAACAAGGGGTAAAGGAGATCTTTACCCCGGGAGCCTCAACAGAGACGATTATTGGATGGATTCGAGAGAATGTTTCACCCCGGACATAAAGCGGATCTGGTTGAGGAGGGTTGTGGAATCAGAGTGCGTACCGTCTGAAAAACTTAGCCGAATCTAGTTATTTTCCTCCTTTTTTATTCTGATTGATACTGATTCCTACAGGTACGGACTCCTATCGCCATTAAGTAATGTTCAATAATGTTCGATGCTTAATGGGATAGGTTCTTCATCTGATAAGGGCTACAAAACGATGCTTCAACTTGATTCAAACTCACTCCTCCATAAGCTTGCAATTCTTTCAGTCTTAGCAGTGTTTGCCACGATCGGATTTGGCCGGATCTCCTATCGTCCCGCGCCGTTAGATTCAAAAACGTTTATCCAAAGTGTAAAAGAGGGTCGTTATGACGAGGTAAAACGATTTCTTGATTCAGGAATGAATCCTAATCAACGAGATGAAAATTACCGCACGGCTCTGTATGTTGCTGAGGCTACCGGCCGGGTAAATATTAAAGAACTTCTTCTTTCCTACGGCGCTGATCAAAATGCAAAAGATCGCAGCGGGCTTGAGAAGAGAACAGGAATTTCAATTTCTCCCGGCATGCAATCATATCTTGAAGCGATTGACCGCGATCGTGTTCTTGAGTCGATGTAAGATCTTAATCTCTCACTTCGTATTTAAATTCTGACTCCTTCTCGAATAAGGTCCATAAGTTGGTTACAGGTTACGACCATTACGTTATGGCTTTTTTATAGAACCACAGAGGCACAGAGAAAAAAAAGATTTTAGAGTAAAAAGATTTTATTGATCTTCTCTGCGGCTCTATCAATCTTTCTTTCATAGCCCTTAACTTAATGGTCGTGGGTTACGGGTATTAAATTAAGAATCTATCTTGGATTGAGAGAGGCTTCTTACCAGAGTGCTTTCTGATAGCACTCCACGCAAAATACGTTTTCATTATTATCGGGGTTATATGAAGTTTGAATCTCTTTGTGGCAACTTCCACATTGCCTCTTCCAGAGTCGACGTTCATTTCTTGTTTTCATCCGTTTTGTGTGCCGACAATCAGGACAGAGTCGAGGAAGAGGAATCCCTGCCTGTTTTTGATATTTAAATTCCTGGGGGATGATTTTATAATTTTTTGTACACTGAAGACAGGAGAGAATCTCCTTCATGATTGTTTCTGTAGTGTCAGTAATGCGATCAGGAAGCTGTATCTTTTGTGGCTCAGAAACCACTTCCTGATCCTTCCACGGATATCCAAAGGAGAGGGCTTTTTCTTTTGTTAATGGAAAATATTCCTGCGCGAGTGTCTCATTATAGGCAAAAGAAGAGAGTGGAATCGGAAAAAACTCTCCCCATTCTCCCCTGCGGGTCATCGCTTCAATAATTTGTGGAACAAGCTTTAGGTAAGCTTCTTTTGTGTACTGCTTATTGAGGATGCAATACTCTGCATTTTTAAGCCCGATACATCCGAAACAATTATTGCAATTAAAACAGAGATCGCAGTAGTGAGATTCCTTAAGGTTCTCACAGGTTGTGCAGCCAAGGGAGAAGTAGGCAAAATCGTTACTCATGCTTTCATATGTAAGCTCACCTTTTCCGCCACCTTCAACATCGTAACAGTTTTTTGCATCATAGATTCGTGAGCAGTAGGCGATATCTTCAGAGCGGTATGCAGAGAAGCAAAGCTGGGCATTCTTTGAGTTATAAATAAAATCACCCATAATGTTTTCATTATGTATTCCGGTAAATGCACGATGAATCGCCTCTTCTCGTCGTTTCTTTATAAACGCACTCTGGTAAGAAGAGAGAAAGGTGTAGGAAGCAAATTTGCTTCGGAGCTCTTGAAAGGCTTCTCGTGAGACAGGTTTGTTTTCAATGTGCCATTCTTTGTCTCGAAGATTAAAACAACCGATACAATTCTTTACGTTATGGCAATCAAAACAGAAGTAGCTATCAACGGTGTTTGTTGAGTTTTGGCAAAAAAGAGCGTTGTAGTTTTCTCCACAATCGATATTTTCATAACAGAGCTCAGAACGATCAAGAAAGAGACTATCAAGAGAATCTCGACATTCATTGAGGGACTGCCCGTAGTAGCAATCTTGGCTAAACCAGGAACCAAAGATGAGATACCCGTTTTTACAATGGGGAGCGTAGTTTACAAAGTCGCAGTTTTCACAATCTCGGTTAAAAAGATTAAAGCGGGGCACAACGGAGCGAAGATTTACAAATTGGGAGAAAAAGCTCTGGCTCAAATCATAATCACGTCCGTAAGAAAGTCCATCCCAGGCGGATGACCACCATTCTTTGTACTCATAGACAGTAAATCCTCGCGCCGGGTCATACATGGTAATAATGGGCTTTTTTGTCAGTGCGCAATGAGAACGATAGAGGCTGCGATCGTTTCGATAACTTAGCCTTCGCTGCATCCGACACATCGGACAGAGGGTAGGGTGGGGGACCTTCATCGTTTGATAGAAGGTTTCATCTTGTGAGAATACGGTAAAGGATTGCTTGCAATTTTTACAAGACTTCGTGTTCATGCACGGTAAGATAGCGTCGTTTATGCAAATTGTCTATTTCGAGTATCAATAAACACGGAAGATAAAAATAAGAACGGTGCATCGATGGATTGTAAAAGTGACGAAAAATCGATGATTTGGTATAGTGTGCTTCCTTATTTGCGTCACAACCAGCATGACAACAATACGTGTTTGTTGAGGTGCAGATGTGTATTGAAGGTTTGTAATGAAGCTACGTCTTTGTTTGTTCTGACAGTGTTTCCTAGTATCTCTTGGTAGTAGGGAGCACTGTCAATGATGCTATCAGAATCACCGGTGGAGGTGAGCTGGATAGCTGAAGGATAAGGAGACGGAGTCATGGCTGACACTGGACGTAAAAACAAAACCACCCCCTTGGTAGCGCTTCGGAGGGCACATACAGGGGCAAGAGTGGGTGCAAAAGGCTTGAAGGACGGGGTGGAAGCCTTTCGCCTTTTAGTGGGGCATTCAAGCTGTGGGGATCCTTGTGGCTTTAGGTTTCTGCTAGCGTCAATGGAAACTAATCTCGGATTCCTTGAGGGTTGCGCTATAGCGCTTCGCGGATTGGAAGAAGAAGAAAGAAGCCTCGGAAGGGGAGGAAAAAAGGGAGTAGGAAAGGGAGCAGGCTCTATCAAAGTGGAAGGAGGAATCCAGCCAATACTCCCGAAAGATGCGAGAGAGACGAGAAAAACTGTAGCAGCGAGCCGAGTACCACCTGGAAAGAAAACAGCAAACTCTTAAGATGGATCCTTGTTTGTGGGCCGGGAGATTTTGTGCCCGGCCCTTTGATAAGAAAGGTTAGAAAACGGTACGGAGAAAATAGCGTTATGAAAAACAGCATCGTGCACCTTAAATTAATTTTCATTATCAGCGATTAAACCACCTCCTCTTGATAACACCGCTCGCAATAGACCTTCTCTTGTCGGTTCGGATTATAACTTGTAAAAAATCTCTCCTCGCACCGATTATTCTGGTGCTGATGCGATGCTACGTTACACTGACAAGACCGTTCCCAAAGCTGTGGTGGACGTCTCGTTCTTGTGCGTTGATGGTGTCTACAGTTTGGGCATGATCGGGGAAGAGGAAGATTCATCTTTTGATAAAACTCAAGCTCCTTTTGAGTGAGGCGAAACGCCGTGGTGCAAAGAGGGTTTCCGGTTGTCTCTCCCTCTTTGCATTCGAGGGTTTCGTTTAGAAAACGGCTTTTCTCCTGGGGAAGCGTATCAGGAAGATTCTCAGAGCGAAGTGTTATTACGGGAGAGCGTTCGAAGGCCTCTCGCCACAGAAAGCCCTTTTCTTTACACGCAAGAGGAGTGAGTGGAAAAAAATCATAGGCAAGAGTTTCATTGTAGGCATAGGGCGAAAGCTCTGTTGGAAAAAAATCGCCGTATCTATAAACCCTATTTTTACTGTCTGTAAAAGGAAGAGTATTCATCTGCTTGATGATTTCCCGTCGTTTGATGTGGTACTCATCTTCTTGATACTGGCGGTTTAGAATACAGAACGATTTATTCCGCAATCCGATACAGCCAAAACAATCTCGACAGGAGTGGCAGTTAATAGAGTAAGAAACATTCGTGCTTCCCCACACGACGATGTTACTAATGTACTGCATCCCCTGGTCCCCGCAGTCAACCACTTCATAGAGGAGTTCAGTTTGGGCCCCAACACCATATCCATCGTAGCAATCAGCTAATCCATACCCACCATGGGTCGTGTACCGACAGTCCCGAACCTCTCCGGTTAAATTAAAACAATCAAAACTATTTTTTATCCCTAATAAATAATCCCCAGTAACGTCTTCGCAGTTTGAAATCTTTGCAAAGCGATGCACCGCCTCTTTCATTAAATGAGAGAACTTCTCCTTACATGTTTTTGTCGTGTGATAACTGCTTAGATCATACTCTTTTATCTTCTGGAGATACTCCTCCTTTGTGTAAGGCTGGTTAAAGATATAGTATTGTTTATGGCGTAAATTCGTAGAACCAAAACACCGCGAGCACCCCACGCAGTCAAAGCAGAAGGAACAATCGGAGCAATTTTCACACTCAAGAACGTATCGACATTCAAAAAGACGCTCACCTTCGATGCAGGAGTAACAAAGCTCACTCTTATTTAAAGAGAGACAATCTGCACAGTCCTTTGAGGAATGCATGTTTGAGCTAAAAAGAAGCCCCTCCCCATCCCAAGAAGCAAAGGTGAGGTAGCAATCTTTCATTTCACCGACATGATTTGAGTAATGGGTGTTTTCACTCCGCCCACTAAAGAGCGCAGGGAAGGGGACTTTTTTTAGGAGCGTTTGAAGTTGTAAAAAAAAGGGAATTTCAGAAGAGAAAACGAGACCAAATTCTTCTGCATCCCAGGAATCGTTCCACCACCGATCGCGATCGTAGATTACGATCTGAGAGTCTGGGTGAAAAATGGAGATGACATCTTTTCCTGATCTGTCACAGACTCGACGATAGAGGGAGCGTTCATTTCTCCAGGTAAGCCGACGTTGAAAGCGGCAGGAAGGGCAGAAGGTTGGATATGGGAGCTCCATTTTGCCATAGAAATTACGATCGGCAGTCGTGAAGGAAAAACTCGTTTCACAAAGTTGGCATTGTTGTGAGGTCATCTAAGGAGAATACTACAGTCAATTACGCGAGTCGACTGCGTTATTCATCACTTGGTTTGTTTTCAGGCACCAGGTGCTCTGCGTTTCTGTAGTCTAAACCAAGATCTTCTGGATCTTTGATAATGGAAAAATATCGCGAAAGATCATAATCGGCGGGGGTGATGTACCTCGTTCCTTGAAGAAGGATCTCGTAGTAGCGTTTGTCATTTAATCTACACACCGCCGCTTTTACCCGACCACCAGCAAGTAAACGAATCGCTGAACGACCACGATGCTTCACACTGGAGGCAATTCCTAGAGCCCAGTTATGAACTGCTTTTTTATTCTGAATGACATCAATCGGACGAATTGGATAACCAACACTATGAAACGCCTCTGAAAGAACCCGTGAGCAGATCGTGTCTGATTCAGAGAGGGTGAAATCAGTAATGAACCTTCGAAACGAGGTAGGAAACAACTCCCAGGGAAAAGCGTAAAAAAGTAATAAACGTAGGATATGTTTTACGTCGTATTGTTTGCCAAGCTGAGTAAGTGCAAGCTCCATTACCTGTTCGATATCTTCTGTTTCGAGCGCCATGGGACGACACTGACGAACCATTAAGCCGATCGTTTCATCGAGAGGTTTTAGATGAACGCCACGCACCGGATCAGCATCGATAACAAGGTGAAGAAGGGCAAGATCTCCATATTGTGCACACCAGGTTTTAATCTCTTCTTCTGTTAACAGGTCTCGCCTGTCACCAACGTAGAGAACAACATGTGACCATTGGCTGAGGGTGAGAAGTTTTACGACATACGAAATTCTTGCGTTTCCTGAAACAAGAAGAACATCGCCTGGTTTTAATCGCCGTTTCAAGCCACGAACATTAGTTGCCTCAGAGGGAGCATAGAGTTTGATCGGTTCGGTAAGGTAGCGAACTCCGCAGTTAACGATCGATCGCAGGGTGGATGAAGGAAGAGAGAAGAATTTATTTAGAGCGGCAGGTTTCATGTCAATACGGTGCTAGTGCTTTGTTTAGAGCAAGTGCAAGAGCAGGTCTAAGTGGAGTCGAAGTAGAAGTCTAAGTAGAAATCGAAGTTTAAGCATCTCAGGTAGACTTAAACTTAAGCTTAAACTACACTTAGACCTGCACCTGCACTTGCACTTGCTCTAAGTATCTCTATCTCTTAACAACCCTAAGAGTTTAGATACGTATAGCTATCAAATGCATCGACATATTTTTTGAAGAGTTGAGCTGATTCAGCGGCTGTAATATTCCCCTCAGAAACAGCCTGCTCAAGGGCGTTTCTCCACCGCTCACAGAGGTCCTGCTTGTCATACTGAACGTAGCGTAAAACCTCCTCGACAACGTCTCCAGGGACGATAGTAGTAAACTCAACTTTACCATCTGGGGTTACCTCTACGTGGACAGCATTCGTGTCTCCAAAGAGGTTATGCATATCCCCCAAAATCTCCTGATATCCCCCCACTAAAAACGCAGCAAAATAGTAGCCTTCTTGCGGGCGGATCCCATGCACAGGAAGGTATCGTTTCACATCGCGCAAATCAGCAAAGCGGTCGATTTTTCCATCTGAATCACAGGTAATATCCCCAAACACGATTCTTCTTGTTGGGGCCTCCCCAAGACGGTGAATAGGGGTAATTGGAAAGATCTGCTGTATCGCCCAACTATCGGGAAGGGATTGGAACACTGAAAAATTACAAAAATAGGTATCAGTAAGGACATTTGGCAGATCTTCTAAATCCTCTGGAACGTAATGAAGCTCAGCCGCCTTTGCTGAAATACTATGCATTAATGCCCAATAACATTCATCAGCTAAAGCGCGGTCTTCAATGGAGATAAGTCCCAAGTTAAACTGCTGAAGCATCTCCATTCGAAGCGCCGTTGCGTCGTGGAGAAACTCCTGACAGTTCTTTGGTGTGACATCCGTAAACATCTGCGCAAGAGCTTTTACACTCTCGTTTTCAGTTTTTTTAATAATCTCTTGGGTGTCGCATCGCTCAGAGAAGCTATTTGCAACTCCTAAGACGTTAAAGATTAACACCGCGTGGTGAGCAACCAGTGCACGTCCCGACTCGGTAACGATATCAGGATGGGTAACCCCTGCGGCATTACAGGTTTCACCAATAATCCACACTACGTCACGGGCGTATTCCTCTAAGGTGTAGTTCATACTCGAAGAGAAGTTCGTCTTTGAGCCGTCATAATCAACCCCAAGTCCACCGCCAACATCGAGGCAGTTTAAATTAGGACAGGTTTCCTTCAGTTGAACATACACCTGGGCTGCTTCCTTAAGAGCGCCACTGAGTGAGGAAATTGAGGTGATCTGACTTCCGATATGAAAGTGAAGCAACTCTACAATGTGGAGCTTATCGCGTTTTCGTAACTCCTCTACCGCGTAGAGAACTTCGCCAATAGTAAGGCCAAATTTGGCCCTGTCACCGGAGGATTTTTCCCATCTCCCAGCCCCTTTTACGGAAAGACGGAGCCGAAAACCGATACTAGGTTCAATCCCTAGTTTCTTCGCTACATCAAGGATTAAGAAGAGTTCAGAGAGTTTTTCAATGGTAATGACCGGATTTCTCCCCACCTTCTTCGACATCAATGCAAATTCAATGTACTCGTAATCTTTGTAACCGTTACAAAGAAGGTATGCTGATGGGTTTGAGTGAAGGGAGAGAACAGCGATAAGTTCGGGTTTGCTTCCCACCTCAAGAGCCAGAGGCTCGCCATTTCCCGTCTCACGAAGCACATCGACGATGTGTCGTTGTTGATTGACCTTAATCGGGTAGGCAGGAAGGTATTTCCCCGTATAATTTAAGTCTTTAAAGGCACTCGCAAACGCTTTTCGAAGGGTTTGCACCCGGTGCCTGAGAATTCCATAGAAACGAAAAAGCACAGGGAGTCTGATATCACGGTCGACACTGGCGTTTACAAGCTCATAGAGGTCAACTTTGGGACCATCAGGACCATTAGGGGAAACTGAGATGTGTCCTTTGTCGTTTATTCCAAAGTAGTCCTTTCCCCAGTTCTCAATGCCATAAAGGGAGAGGCTCTTCTGAATCGTCCACTGATCAAGCTCTTTCATTCCTTCGTATCTTCACCTCCATGTTAGCCAGTGGCTCTAAAATGTGGCCACCTGAAATTATGCCAAAGAGTAGGTCGATCCTACTTTTCGCACCGTTATCTACAACATGCGTTATGCAGATACAATGTTTTTTGATGAAAAAATGTAACTCAAAAATTGAGAGGAGAGCTTTGCGGCAAGAAAGTCTGGCGCTGGATTTTCTGGTCGTGGCAAAAGCTCCACCACGTCAAACCCACATATTTTTCGCCTTCGAGAGAGCTTGTAGAGAAGTGGCATCACCTGGTGCCAGAAAAGTCCCCCAGGTTCAGGGGTTCCTGTTGAGGGCATCAGTGAGCTATCAAAGCAATCGAGGTCGATTGTTACGTAGACGTTTGCAGAAAGGGTTTCGATGACCTGGTCCTGCCAGGAGGTGTCTGTGCCGTGAGCGTGGATTTGGTAGGCAAAAAATGTTCGCTCTGGGTCGAATCCAGGCGCTTCTTCCTGGTCAATCGCCCGAATTCCGACCTGAACCACGGGACAGAGCTCCTTTACTCGAGCCATCACACAGGCGTGGTTATATGGCGAGCCTAGGTAAGAAGCTCTTGTATCTCCGTGAGCATCAAGTTGAAGTACGGAGAGGTTTTGATACTTTTTTGCCATCCCAGCCACTATGCCAGAGGAAATGGAGTGTTCCCCTCCAAGAACAAGGGGAAACTTTCCCCAACTAAGAATGAGCTCCACAGCTTCTTTTAGGATCTGATGGTGTTCATCTGGGGGGCCACTAAATTCTATCGGAGCAAGGGTAATTATGCCGTGGCGAAAAACCTCTGAAGCGGTCTCGATATCGTAAAGTTCAACCTGAGTGGAGGCTTCTAGGATCGCTTTTGGCCCCCGGTCAGCCCCTTTGTGGTAGGAGCTCGTTTTGTCATAAGGGACAGGAAGAATGCAGATCTCAGCGTTTTCAAACTTTGTATAAGGCTCTTCTAATCCAAGAAAAGTTGGTGCGTAGTTCTTTCTTCGGTTTTCATCAAGAAGGGCGAGCTTTGTAACCATTGTTTCTATCCCTGAGAGTTTCTAAAGCTTGGAGCTTTCATTGCCTGAAGCTGTAAAGGTAATTTTTTGCCTGCAAATAGCTTGATTATTCTGAGGGGTCAAGCTTGTTGTTCCTACTCGTGCTTCTTCATGACAAATCCCACTACTCGTGAGGCGATAGAGGGTGTTAAAAAATAGGAGACTTTGGCAAGAAAACGATTTAGCCGCCCGTTGATGATCAGCCGCTTGTTACGTTTGAGCGCTCTGAGCGCCTCTGTTACGGCGTCTTTTGCTGTCATTCCCGGAAGGTAACTGAGCTTTTCTCCTAAGCCAGCGACGGTGTGAAACTCACTCTCCGTAGGACCTGGGCAGTGGGCAAGAACAAAGACGTTGTATCTTCTTCCTTCAGCCGCAAGAGCAAGACTCAGACTTAAGAGAAAGGCCTTTGTGGCTCCGTATGTGGCCATATACGGAAAGGGTTGGAAGGAGATAGTCGAACAGACATTAATAATAGCTCCTTTTTTTCTCTCCTGCATGCGGGGAAGAAAGTGCCTACAAAAGTGAAGAGGGGCGATACAGTTTAATTCGACCATATTAATCTCCCAATCGAGATTACTTTTTGCAAATCCCCCAAGCGAGCCATATCCGGCGTTATTTACCAGAAGATCAATCTCAATTGATGAGGCTTGAAGGAGAGTGATAACTCGAGAGCGCTCCGTTTCCTTTCGAAGATCGGCATCAATGATCGTAACGGTGGGAACCTGAGCATTCTGCAAACGAGCTTCCCTTTGAATCTCCTCCTTTAAGGACTCTAATCGTTCCTTTCTTCGTGCGACGAGAACAAGATTATATTGGTGAGTAAGTCCTAACTCTATTGCATACTCGCGACCAATGCCGGCGGATGCTCCTGTGATTAATGCTGTTTGCACGGCTCTTCCTTTTTTCCTCCTCTGCTAACCTATCAATTTGATCTGCTTAATCTAAGTCAAAATATAATGGTCTGAAGAGGAGTTCTGTATTAGATCTGTTTCATTCATTAGTAACTCTAGCAGCCAGGTAGCTTAAATTGGCAGAAGAAGGAAAGAGCAATTTTTGGGCAAGACTCCTGATCATCCTCTATGCGTTAGGGGTTGTTATAGTGGGGGCATATCAGATACAGCACAAACACGGCGGGATATTTAAGTATTTAAGTAGGGAATCGACCGCTTTTGCTGGATCTCTTATAAGAAAAAAAGATGGAGTGTTGAATACTCTTCGTGTTGAAGAGCCGGTCAGCAGTGGGTTAGAAGAGCCACATAGCAATGAAGAAAAGCCCCCAGTAAAATCACTTGATAAACTCACCCCCGTTGATCGTAGACAACTTGATAAATTAATCAATAATCTTTAAAACTGTTTTTAAAACCAGTTATTATACAAGGAGAAGCTTCAGTGAAAAAGTTCACCGGCAATTTGTCGATTAGGTCATTACTTTTATTTGTATGCTGTGTTTTCCTTAGTGGTTGCACACACTCTCTCTTTGCCGTATCTCAGCAGAAAAAAAGTGAGCTGCTTTCAAAGAGGCTTGATGAGTATCATGCAGCTCTCTATTGGGGAGCAGAGAACGAGGCGGTACAATCTGTAGACCCTAACTGGCGAAGAGAGTTTGAACAGCTTGTTCGTAACAGAAAGAAAAATGAGAAGCTCGTAGATTTTAATATCGAAGATGTCAAAATGGGTGCTAACGGAGAAGAAGCTGAAGTGGTGGTTTCATCTCGCTTCGTTAGTAAGGCAAGTTATTTAGTTGAGACACGACGCGAGAGAGAATTCTGGGGTTTTGATCGTTTCAATGACGGTTGGAGTTGTTTTGGTTCTGAAGTAATTGTTGATGGTGAAAAATCGTAAAGCCCTATGAGGTGCTGTTTTTTCTCGGTAGATTTGGGGCAAGCAGTGCATTGTAACAGCACGTACGCAAACGTTACTTAACAGTTTGGATTGAGCTGTGAAAAAGTTTGAAAAATATCGCAGCTTATTACTTTTGTTACTGGCGATAGTTGCTCTTACCTCCTGTGCGGGGATTCGAACAAAAATCCCCTTTCTTAATCAAAGTAAGACGAAACAAGAAAAGCCGGTTGCGGCAACTCAGCCAAGCACCGGAGAATCCCCGTTAGAGATTCAGGTAGAAAACGCCTTTCTAAAAGAAGAGACCCTTCATGTCAAAGTGTTGCTAAAGGGTAAGACAGAGTTTGAAACTGATAAAGTTGCAATTTCTTTGGTAGGGCTTTCTGATGGAAAAGTGATTACTGAACAAACAAAGCTTCTCTCTGAGGTCGTATCCACAAAACAGATCAATGAAGCTCAGACCGTGGCGATTTTTTTCGATCTCCCGGCAGAAAGATTATCTGAATATCAGGTACGAGCAAGTTGGGGCAATGATGCACAGGAGATCATTGCTCTCCATACGGAGAGAGTGGAGAGTAAGGGAGAGGTCTCCAGTCAAGAAAAACAGGAGTTGCCATTAGCAAGTTCCTCCACTGGGAGGAAAGTTATTCTAAAAGATGTTAATATCGTGGAAGAACCGGTCTCTTGTAAGCAACCCCCTTGTGATATCTATTATACCGTACATGCCGTGATCTCTAATAACACCCAACAGGTTGCCCACAATGTAGAGTTTGCCTTAGGGCTTATCTGGGAGAACAGCGGTCAGAGTGTTCCCGGACGAGAGGATCTTTTACCACTAGATAAAAATGAAGAGGCCATTTCTCTTGGGGAGGTGGTGCTAACTCCGGGACTTGCTCGCCAGGTGCGGGTTCGAGTCGATCGTGCAGTTCCAGTAATCCCCGGTGGTCGGTTTGTGCCAAAAGTTCGACTCCTTTCTTATTTACTAGACGATCTTCCACAATGAGTACGCAAGAGCTGGTAACGTCTGAGCAGTGTAAGAAAGAAGAGGAGAGAAGCTCTCACTTAGAGAGTGTTTATATTAAGACCTTTGGTTGTCAGATGAATGAATATGACACCGAGAAGATGCTTACGGTGCTTTCAGCTAACTACCAACCGGTAGATACTTTTGAGCAAGCACACTTAGTCATTGTTAATACCTGTAGTGTTCGGGAGAAAGGAGAACATAAACTTCGAAGCCTTCTTGGAAAACTTTACAAACACAAGACGCACAATCCTGAATTAGTGATTGGAGTTGGTGGGTGCGTTGCGCAACAAGAGGGGGTAAGAATTATTAATGAAAACCCCGGTGTCGATTTTGTTGTTGGCACCCACAATCTCTCCTTAATTCCCTCTCTCGTTCAAGCAAGTAAAGAGGGGAGAGGTTCCCAGGTGGCGGTTGATTACCGTGATGAATGGGAGGAGCTCCCCGATTGTTTTTTGCCTGATAATGCCTCTCAGTTAGGAAGTTCTGTTTGTGCCCTGATCTCTATCCAACGGGGGTGTAATAAACGGTGTAGCTTTTGTGTTGTTCCAAACACTCGAGGACCAGAGGTTAGTCGAAACCCAGATGAAATAGAACGAGAGGTGCGCTTAAAAGTTCGTTTGGGTGCAAAAGAGGTATTACTTCTTGGACAAACGGTGAACTCCTACGGAAAAGACCTCTCTCCAAGATACTCCTTTGAAAAGCTTATTCGGCGTCTTTCGCAAATAGAAGGGGTTTTACGGATACGGTTTATTAGTCCCCACCCGCAAGAGGTAAAGGAGGAGTTCATCTCGCTCTATGGAGAAGTTCCCACTCTTTGCCCGCACATCCATCTTCCTCTCCAATCAGGAAGTGATCGAATTTTGAGATTAATGAATCGTAACTATCGAACAAAGAGGTATTTAGAGATCGTTGACTCGCTTAGAAAGGCTTGCCCTCAGATAGCAATTACTTCAGACATTATCGTTGGCTTTCCAACTGAGAGCGCCGAGGATTTTGAGCAAACTCTACAGATCATTAAGGAAGTTAAATATAACTCTCTGTATTCATTCACTTATTCAATTCGACCTCATACTCCTGCAGCAGATTTTACTGCAAGTGAAGAAGTTTCACATGATCTTGCTTCTGCTCGGCTCTCTCAATTAAAGTCGATTCAAAACGAGATTGGATTTCAATTAAACAAGGCTAAACTCGGAAGTATTATGGAAGTACTTGTCGAGGGGCGCTCAAAAAAGATATCATCACAAATGTGGGGACGAAATCCACAAAACACCTTTGTGAATCTCCTCACCGATCAGGTTATTGATCAGGAAAAAACGGATCAGGCAAAAATCGGCGAGCTCATTGCAGTAAAGGCAGAAGAGTGTGGTCCAGCATCGTTTCAAGGAAGACCTCTTTTGACAACGCCTTCTATGAAGATGGAGTGTTCTTTATGAATGCGACAAAAGAAATAGAGATGTTTGTAGCAGGGTTAGTGCTTGATCCCGCCTCAAACGCGCCGATCGTTATTTTAAAAGATGTTACGGGGGAGAAATGCCTTCCCATTTGGATCGGCCTTGCAGAAGCAACGGCGATAGCATCGGCAGTAAAAAAAGTTCAACTTGCTCGACCACTCACTCATGACCTCCTGATGACCGTGATCGAAGAATTAGGTGGGAAGGTTGTTCGGGTAGTGATTGGTGAGTTACGAGAAAATACCTTTATTGCAAATCTCGAATTGAAGATCGGCGAGACAGTAAGAATCATTGATGCTCGCCCCAGTGATGCTATCGCGGTAGCGGTGCGAGTTGGTGCGCAGATCGTAGTCTCTCCTCAGGTGCTAGAGCGCGCGCAGGTGACACTTGTTGCGGTAAATCCTGGAGAGGCTGAGGAGCTTGATCTGGAAAAAGAGATTAACGCAAGCTTAGAGAAGAATTTTGCAAACATCGAGAAAGATAAATGGGCAGAGATCCTTGCTGAGATGGATCCTGATGATTTTAAGTATAAGATGTAATCTTAAAGTTTTTCATAAATAAAATCTTGTTACTCATGGCGAGAGTAACGTCAAAGATATCAAATAACACTAAACAGAGAGGGGACATTGTGGGGAACATGCTGGAAGGGCAGGAGAGAGCTGAGAAGGGAAAAAGCTTAGATCAGATGATGGGACATCTTCGCGCCGCAGAAGCTGTGGGCGAGGAGAAATGGCTCAGGTGGCTTGGGGCAAATTGGGAGCGGCTTGCCTGGAGCTTTGCTCTTGTTCTTTTGGTGGTGTGGTTGGTAAATGGCTTTCGAACCTCTGCACTTCGCTCTGAGCAGCAGGCATCATTAGAGTTTAGTAGGATGCAGAAGCTGTTTGCTCCTAACTCAGAAGGGGAGAATGCTTTACCAAAGCTTGATGAGAAACAATCAAGGGAGCGGTTTCAATCTCTTCAATCAACGATTGATATTTTAAAGAAAAACTACCCAGACACTATCTATGCGGAGCTTTCTGGAATTTACCAGGCGCTTTCGTTGATGGAGCAAGGAAAAAATGAAGAAGCAAGGCAGACTCTAAAGAGCTATCAGGTAGATCTCTTTCAGGGAAAGACAAAGGCTGAAAAAGCAACTTCTCTTAATGATCAACAGTTTATTCATGAGGTAGCCTCCTACGTCTATGCAAAAACCTTCCTTCAAGAGAGTAATCTTGTTGAGGCCCGCACTCGACTCCTTGGGATTGTTCGTGGTGGTGCGATGTTAAATCTTGAAGCTCTTATCTCTCTTTCGCGGATCGCTTCTTCGACTGAGGAACAAAATGAGGTAACCGCGGTAGCAAAAGAGCTCTCAATAATTCGCCCGGAGTTATCCAGTCAGATCAAGCAGAACCTCTCGAGCGAAGGTTATGTGTTGTAGTGGCTGGATCGGCGTTATGTTTAGTAGCGCTGTAAGCTTACGCTAAAGTATGAGTATTCGTATCAATAGAGTCTATACACGTTCGGGTGATGCCGGAGAGACCGGTCTTGTCGGTGGTTCCCGGGTGCATAAGTCGGATCTCCGGGTGTGTGTGTATGGTGAGATTGATGAACTAAACTCCTCTCTTGGTTGTGTCAGAGACTCCTTAAGTAAAAAAACAGAGGAGCTCGCTTCACTTTTAGAAACAATTCAACAAGAGCTGTTTGATATCGGAAGTGAGGTTGCTACACCTTCAGATGACAATTACGAAGGAATGTACAAAACAACAGAGAAAGAGGTCACCTCTTTAGAAAAACTTTGTGATCGGTTTTCAGAAGGATTACCCGATCTTCAATCATTTATACTTCCTGGGGGAAGTCCCACTGCGTCGTCTCTTCATCTTGCAAGATGTGTTTGTAGGAGAGCAGAAAGAGAGGCATGGAAACTAAAAGAGAAAGAAGAGTTAAACCCAGAGATTCTTAAATACCTCAATCGCTTAAGCGATCTGCTTTTTATTCTTTCGCGATATGTTCTTAAGAAAGAGGGGAAAAAAGAGATTCTCTGGGTTCAAGCAAAAGATCGTATAGCAGGTTGAGTGCATTCCCATTGCACAATGAACTAATTGCACAATGAACTAGATGATTTGACTAAGTAAATACTTTCTCCTACCATTCTTCGGTTCTACGCTCTTTCAAATTCAATCTTGAGTAATCACATTATTGGCAGCGAGTTTATTCGCTGTTCTTTTCATTTTATTCTCTCTATGAGGCAATCCTGACGAGGTTTTTGTGAGGATTTTTGTGGCCTTGATAAATCAGTTTTTTGCGATGGAAAGGACACCTCAATGTTCGCAATTAATGAAAGCATTAACGATCGTTCGAATCTTGCGCGATGGTATCCTTGGGTAGCCTCCTTACAGCGTCGACTCTTTTTCATGCTCGGCGTTTTCTGGGGACTTGCGACCCTCTCGGGGCTTTTATGGTCTTCGAGGCTTGGGATAATTCTCGTTCTTGTTGGAAGTGCTGTGGTCATAGTTTTCCTAAGAGGTCTAAAGGTTGTGCTTTCAAGACCTGTTTTTTGGCTGGGTATTCCACTTGCTTTTATCTTTCTGGTGGAAGTATTTCAGCCGCCGACAACCTTCCCCGTTTTATTTCATGGCGTCTCTCAAGCGAAATGTCAGGATTTCAATGTTCTGTTGTGGGCACTGCTTGGTTTGGGCGGTCTGTTTCGTCTTTGTCGCAGAGAGGCGAAGGGTTGCCATGATGGCAGCTCAGCTGCAGACCGGGAACTCGCTCGAAAATTCAGTTGGATCGTTGGTGTTTTGGTCGGAGTCTGTTTTCTGGGGATCTGTATCTGGTGTGAAGCGGGTGCTCACAATCAACTCCCAAGGATGATCGGGCAACCTTTTCTGGTGGAGTTTGGTTTTCTCAGTTCCCTTTTTGGATTTATCTTTTTCTCTGCGATACGGGTGTCGCTCAAATACCTGATCTTTATTGAGGAAACAATAGGAAGGCTTTTGAATCCTGTCTTGGTCGGCGACCTTGAGGATCCGCAAGCGTGAAGACGGTGAGGTGGGCCCTGAGGATCCTTGCCAGCTATGCTGGTACGGATCCCAGGGCTTAGAAAGGGAGGTTACAGAAAGGATTGCTTCATAGGGAGATAAAGAAGATGTGATCGCCGATGGTACGGCGTGGTGGTCATTAAGTTAAGGATTTTTATAAAACCACAGAGGCGCAGAGAAAAAGGATTTTATTGATCTTCTCTGCGACTCTGTGTCTCTGTGGTTCTATAAATCTTTCTTTCATGATCTTTAATTTAATAGCCGTGGGTACGGTGTTACTTCACTCCTGCCCCATGAGTAAAGACGAGTTCGCCTCCGCGAAAGCTTGTAAGGAGTATAATAGCGTAGGCAAGAAGTAAGCAGATTCGAAAAAACCACGTAGTGTATTTGCGGCTTCGGGGGGATTTACATTCATCCTCTGCGAAATGGGCAATAACACACGGAATAAGAGCAAAGAGATAGATTTTTGCTGTAAGTTGGTGTCGTTCAATTATCTTTTGAGGAATCTCTCGTATTGCAAGTGCAGCTTCTGCTCCAAAATAGCCAGAAAAATAGGTCAGCGGGGAGATGATGATAAGAATACATAAGAGGAGTCGGACTGCTCGGCGATAGAATGGATCGTGTTGAAATATAGATACAAGTTCAAAGAAAACAATCAGAGTAAGTATTACAGCAGGAAAAGCGGAGAGGGGAGGATGAGGGTTAAGCATCGACTCTTTTTCTTTTTCTCTTTTTTTTCTCTCTTTCTTAGACGTTCTCTTTTTTAAAACTGTGAGGCAATTGAGCTAAAGCCAATAACGGCTCCAAGAGAGCTTCCTACGTTTGTAAGGGCACAGATAAGAAGAATCCTTGTTACCCCATTTCTCCAAATACCTTTCAGGGTCAGGATATCCTCGCCGATCGATTCGAGATCTTTTACCTTTGGCTTTCTTACAATCGCCTCCACCAGTCCACTCACCCAACCAGCAGCAAGCAGGGGATGAAGGGTCGTAAAGGGTGCGGCAACAAAGGCCGTAAGAATCGTTAACGGATGAGCAAGACAAAGAAGCGCACCGATTGCGGCAAGGCCACCACTAGCGATAGTCCAGATGGTGATCATCTCAATTCCGATATCTTTTCCTAAATGAAGAAATCCGTAGGCAATCATCAAGACGATCGTCAGCGGAAGAACCCAGGAGAGAAACACAGACATCTTGCTTCGTGGAGGGATCTCTTCTAAGGGAGCAGTATCAATCTCTTCACCAAGTAAGCTTTTTATCCCCGGAATATGCCCTGCACCAAGCGCTGCGACGATCGTCTTTCCACTACACCCAGCAAGATTTGCTGCCATATATTGATCACGCTCATCGATTAACGCTTCCTTTACACCGGGAAAGTATGCACCAAATTCTTTAATCATCTCATGGAGCGCATCTCCCTCTTTTATCGCTTCAATCTCCTCCGTAGAGACCTTTTTTGGAACGAGCATCGCGATAATAAGGGCTCCTGTCATCTTCATCATTGAAAAAAAGCTTGCTTTTGACCACGCTCTTTTTAGTGAGGTTTTTACATTGCGATCAACAAGCTCTAGTTTGCTTCCAAGCTCTTCACTTAAAGCGATCGCTTTCATCATCTCTTCTCCAGGCTTTACCTGAAGGTCCGTAGAGAGACGCTTTTGAAAAGAGGAAAGTGCAAGCTGCGCCATAAGCACGTAGGCTTGACCATCTTTAATGACTTTATAGATGTCGGTATTTTGCCACCGAGTGCCTTCTTTTAGTGAGCGATAACGAGGCTCGCAAAGCTCTACCGCAATAGTATCTGGCTGATACCTACGGATAATTTCTTCAACAAGCTCAACACTTTTTCTACTTACATGGGCTGTGCCCACGAGATAGATTTTTTTCCCATCGTCTAGCTCAACGAGGTCAACGTTTTGTTGTATCGAGGTAATCTGCTTCATTGGCGCTTAAAGGTAGATCGAGAGATAATTTAGGGAGCTAAAGAGAGATAGCAGTGAAAACTACACCGGTCAAAGCTGTGTTTTCAAGGTTCGAAGGTGTGAGAGTTGGAATAAAAGGCTTTTTAGTCCGATCAGCGGTGACTTAAGCTTTTGCTTGGTGCTCTCTTTGGAAACGGATTAACAAGAAGCGAAGAGACTAAGATAGAGAGACATCCGATAAAAGTTATTAAAAACATGATAAACCTCCTGTCTTTGCCCGATAAGGTTTCTTATCAGTCGAATTATAATTGGGCAATTTCTTTTATAAGTACCCCAATTCACCTTTTAGCGCTCTTCTTTTAAGAGCTTTAATGTGACTACGACGAACCGTCAAACGCTGTGTATCAACCTCTGGTTAACCAGGAAACCACAGCTTTTTTACCTAAGGGTTCTAGAAAGAGTGTTCCGCAACAAACAACATGCAGCCGGTCCCCACCAATCGCATGTTTTCCCTCTACAGGCCTAGCGTTGGGAGCACTCTTTCAAACCCAATATCAGTCTCATCTTCTAGCATGCTAAAACGCTCCCCATGGTGATCGCTTAAGCATGCTAGAGAGAGACGAAACCTACATGAACCTTCTACGGCTTAACGTCGTAGTCGGAAAAAATTATTTTTTCTGACCACGACTAAATAACTGAAGGACTGACGGTATTTACTCGAACCTGTTTGAAGAGGAGCCCGGCAACGCTACTTGGCAACTGCTTCCCTGAGGGGGCAAGTTGACTCGTGAGCGTGCCGGACTCCGTGAACCAGCAAGTGATGAGAGCTGTTCGCATCAATCATCACAGCATTTTTTAGTGAGTGTAAGTATTTACCGTCTCGTCCCATGGACTATGCCGAACACTCGACACACTCCATATAAACTCAGCAGGTCTCTTCTACCGTTTTAAATTGTCATGTTGGGAGCTTCAAAAGGATTGTAGAAAACCACCTACGTTACATCGACCTTTTGTGAGCCCTGCAACAACGCTGCGTGAAATCTCTTTTCGTTCTCACGCTTGAGCAAAATGCTCTCTGTTTGTCACCCCCAGTACTTCCTCTGGAAAAAGTAGCTGGGACGCTCAAAAACCACTGACCTTGATGTTTGTCTTTGTTCATCTAAGTTGAGTTAAGTCTAACAGTCTCAAAGAGTGATATTCAAATTTAATTTGTAGAACTGCCATTCTACTTCCTTGGAATTCAGTCGAGAAAAAGGCCTTGTTTGCCGATATTTATACTGTCTACCCAGAAGTAGCTGAGGCGAAGCAGTGAGCGAAAAACAAGAATCACTTTCTAAAGCATTTGAGCGACATTCCGATCGCCTCACGATCGTTGCTAAAGTAAGTAAGGACAAATTAAAACTTTTTTTAGACTGCTTAAGAAAACCTGAATTCTCAGAGCACTCAGGAAAGGTCACACGCGATGAGGTCGTGGCACTTCTTGGAGAGAGTGTTGAGAGAAACCTGCTCAACGTTGATGTCATCGACAACATCGTTCAAACTCTTCATCAAGGAAGTGATGTGATTGAGCGTCGAGTCTCAAAAGGCAGCTCTGCGGTGGAGGGAAAAGATGGAAAAATTGTCTATCTAGTAAAACCGTATCGTCCCGGGGAGAAGTTTAAAGATGATACCTTTGTTGATCTTCGTTATCTCCATCTTTTTGATAACATTGAGGCCAATACCCCGATTGCAAGAATTTATCCCCCTACTTCCGGAACTCCTGGCACGGATGTTCTTGGCAGTGTGATTACTTCAAAGCCGGGAAAAGAAGTATCCATCACGTATGATGATACGATTGAATTTGTTCCAAGAGATGAAAAAACCTCATACGACACGCTAATTGCTAAGGTAGCTGGATATTTAAATGTTGAAGGCGGAAAGGTAAAAATTGAACAGCAGTTAGGGATTAGTAACAATGTCGATTTCCAAACAGGGAATATTGATTTTATAGGAGGAGTTGTTGTTGCCGGAAATGTTCAGCGCAGTTTTAAGGTGCGCGCCCGACAAGATATTGAGGTAAAAGGCGATGTTGATAATGGCTACCTTGAGAGCACTGGAGCAGGAATTGTGGTTCAGGGAACGATCTGTGGTGCGTTACAGATCGGTCATGTGCAGGTGGCAGAGACGGTTGACTCAAGAATGCTCGATGAAATCCTTCAGGAACGAAGCACTCACATTAAAGCAAATGGGGTTGTAAAAGCACAGAGAATTCAAAGCTCAAGTGTTGAAGCAGAAAGAAATATTGAAGTAGAGCGAGAGATTTTAAACTGCTACCTGCGAACAAAAGAGACACTCCTTATTCCTCATGGACGGCTCATTGGCGGAATTACCTATACGGTGTGCGGAGTCGAAGCGCTGATTATCGGTTCGCCTCGAGAAAGTAAGACCGTGATTCATCTCTGTAGTGATGTTGAATCAACAAGAGAATATACAGAGCTTTTACAGTCACTTCAGCAATGTATGGAAGTAGAAGAGTTATTAAAACTCCAACTTGGACCGTTAAGTGAAAAAGTAGAACGAATAGAGAAACTATCAGAACCACACTATACAAAAATGGTGGGACTTCATCACAAACTTGTTGCGGTGCAAAAAACCATTGACCACTTTCACCGTAAGCAAGTTGAGCTACTTACCACTGCGCAATACAACACAATGTTTCGCGTCAATATTTTAGAGAAGCTCCATCGAGGAGTAGAGATTCATGCTGGAGAGAAGGTATTTATTGCAGATGAGGAGATTATAGGTCCAAAAAGCATTGAATACTTACCGGAGACAAAAGAATTTGTAACAACCGAATTAAAACCGCTTCTTTGTGATGTAACCATTAAGAAAAATAAGCAAAATACCGAAGGATGAACTATGAGTGCCGCACCAGTCAATTTTGGAATCGTTGATAAAAAGTTTCTCTCAAAAAGTGTTGGCTTACTAAATCCCCGTGAGCCATTAGTGATACGTGAAAATGATTCCATTAAATCTGCAATCGACACGTTAAAAAGTCATAAAGTTGGTTGCGTAATAATTGTTAATGATGAACAGAAGCTTGTGGGGATTTTTACGGAAAGAGATGTAACGCTAAAAGTTGCTGGAAGTGAGATGAACCTTTCAACGACGCTTATCTCTGAGGTGATGACCCCTGCCCCACATACTGAACAGATGACGACCACATTAGCGTTTGCACTCAATATGATGTCAGAAGGTGGATATCGACATATCCCCATTGTTGATGATGAAAACTGCCCAATTGGTATTATCTCGGTAAAAGATATTGTGGATTACATTGTTGCCACGCTCAATAAGGATTTGGTGGCGTTTGTATAAGGGGGACCTTTAGGTATTTTCTCCCTGAGCTCGAAGCTTCTCTGTGTAGAAGTTTTCCTCCTCCCCTTCTGGTCTTGTTTTCCAGCGCCGATGGATCCAAAACCACTGCGTGGGTTGGGCTCGAATTATCTCTTCAAGACTCTTGTTAAGACGTTGGGTAAAACGTTCAACCTTTTCATTGCTGCTCCCCTGCTCTTCTTCTGCTTTTCCAAGCTCTTCTGCATCTACTCGATATCTTCCGGGTGCGGTCTCGATAGCCGAGAGAAGGATTACTGGTGCTTTTGCCCGAATTGAAGCAAGGGCTACCGTTTTTGTTGTGGCTGCTTTTGTGCCAAAAAAATCTACAAATACAGCGTGATTACGCGTTACATTTTGGTCACAAAGAAGGCCAACATCTCTTTTTTCAGTAAGTCTTTTAATAATTTCCCGATAGCCCCCTTCTCGTCCAAAGACCTTGTTGCCAAAAAGCTCACGTCGCGCATTCCACCACGCATCAAGCTTGGGCAAACCAAAACTTCGCGCAAGGTAGGAAACTGGTCGAAAAGAGAAACAATGAGCTTGTACGAGTAATTCAAACGGACCAAAATGCATCGTGACAAATAAGATTCCTACATCAGGATTTTTTGCGGCAACGGATCGGCAAAGAGATGCTGCATCTTTGTAGTCCACCATCCTGTTAACCGATTCCGTTGTGAGATGGGTAATTCGTGCAAAGTAGACTAAATGCTTAGCGAGGGTACGTTTACTTTCTTTGAATATGGAAAGACACTCTGCCGGTGATTTATTTGGAAATGCAAATTGGATATTAATCGCTGCAACTTGTCGATACCGAGGCATGAGGAGGAAAACAAATTTGATAAAAGTATGAGCAAGAACGATCGCAGCTTTTTCTGGAAGGCAGTCGAGGAGAAAGATAAGGGTCCTAACAAATAAAAGGGCTAGGCGATCAAGCACGGTGTTTCCACTCTCAAAGAATATGCGGTTTTTTCAATATAAATAGAGATACAAATCATTAAAACTACACCGGTTTTTCAACTATGAATTTTCTATGCCTCTTTTTTGTAACGATCATGCATAATAGATCTATGAGTGGTCGCTTTTTATTAAGGGATGATAGCCATGTCTATTAACATTAAAGAGGTATTCGATCGAGCCATTGAAGATGGGGTGATGACGAGTGCTGAGCACGAGGCGTTTATCGATCTCATCCATAAAGATGGTGTTATCGATCCTGAAGAGTCAGAGCAAATTTCTCGGCTTTTTCGTCTCATTCAAGCTGGAAAGCTGGTTATCGTGGATGAGGAAAGAGAGAGAGCGGCTGATCGTAAGCGCGCTGAAGCGCTTCGAAAAAAGCAGTAAAGCATAAATCGATTATAGGTTTTTTGAGGTTAGTATGTTTGAGTTGTTTTCGGTTAAAAAATTTCTCCTTGTATTTTTAAGCATTACCGCAATGCTTGTTATTTTAAAGTGGGGCACCGATGGCTGTCTTCCAGTTCATGGTGCAAACAGGTTATTTCCTCGAGTTCTTCCTGCTCCGGAGGTTATTTGCCGACAGATGGTACGGTGGGAGGTATGGTCATTAAGAAGTCAACCTGATATCTCTCAGACGGCTGCATCTATTGTGCCGAAAGAGGAGAATTTTAGTGTTGAGCTGTTTGGTAGCGATCTGATTCGCCTTCCCTTGCTTTTAAAGAGAATTCCTGGAGAGTCATATCCGTTGATTGCAATTGTAGTTGCAAATTTGGTTCTCTCTGCTTTCTTTGCCATTTTGGCGCAAGCAATAGTCTTTCTGGTTAGGCCAAGTATGGATTTAGAGGGAGTGCCGGTAAAACCTCGACGACTTACGGCAACAAAGCGAATTTTAGAAACCTATCGAACAAGTTCGGGGGGATTTCCCCTTATCCATTACCGGTCCTTGTTTTCTAAGCTTTCAAAAAGCACCACTGAAGGGACCGAACAATAAGTAGCCTATTTCATTTACTGAACTTCAAGGAGGAGATGAAATTCATCGCTTCCTGGTGAGGTAGTTGGACCTTCAAGAATACTTATCTTTGAGACATTTTCTGAAAACCACCGCAGTAGATTTATAATATCGGTGGGAAGAAACACATGGAAATGAATACTGTAATCAGTGCGAATTAAGCGCTCTGCTTCTTCTAACGCCTCCTCTTCTTTCTTATCGTGAACAAACATTCCATACTCATGGTAGTGTTCAAAGTCACGTTCAGCAGAAGGTTCTCGGTAATCAAGAATGATATGTTCAAGGGTTGTCCGTAACCGGTGTTTATCAAAGATTACACGCTTATCAGGAACAATAAGATAGACCTTTCCACCCGGTCGGGTAACCCGGCACCATGCCTCCAGCGCACCAAGTGGGTTTTTCATGTGTTCAATAACATGAGCGGCAATAACGAAATCATAACTCTTGTTTGGAACCCCTTCAAGGGTTTGGGCATCGCCGATAATGTGTGGTTCGACAAGGGGAAGGTTATTTAATTCAGGATAGTGCTCTCGTAGTTCTGCTACGGTGCAGCGATCGATGTAATCGATCTCCATTCCTGGATGGCGAACCATGGGGCGGTGGAGAGGGCCGATTTCTAAACCTTTTCCAGAGAGTTTATTTGAAAAGTACGTGCGCCAATCTCGCGCTTGAAATGATTGTAAGTTCTCCTCAGTGATCATCGCTTGAGAAACTTCAGTTAGGATCTCTTTGGGAAGTGTCTTAAAATATTCCTTTTCATTTAAATAGAGCCAGTGAGAGGGAGCAAGCTCGTTTTCATGTTGAAAATAAGCGTCTTTAACAAACGTTTTTGCCGCAACGATAAAGTCTTTGAATGACTGTTTCAATGGATTTTCCCTTACGTTTGGCGTTGATACTACAAGGATATCTTTGCGGTTTAGCTATTAGTTGAGTCTGAGCTTATTTAGAGAGGTATTTAGCGCAGAACGTGACAACAGTCATGTGTGCTCATTGCGATTTTATCATAAAAATGCTAATTAAATATGCCCTTTTTCTGTTTAGGGCATTCTTAAAGCGTTCTTCTTCATACACTAAATTAGTTTGGGTAGATGAGATATTTGCGGTGGGTTGCCCTGTGCGTGTTCTCCTAGAGTTCATGGCTAGAGCACCCCACCGAAGTGGGAAATGGAAACATGGTTTTTGGTGCCGGAGTAGGCACCAAGGTTTTTTGGAGACGAACATGAAAACGAATGTTGGGTGGTTAGCGGTATCAAGCGTGCTCTTACTGGTCTTGGCGGTTGGTTGCCCCATGGCGCAACCCCCTGACGACACGGGTCCCTGCGCTCAAGCCCTTGCAGAAAATGCGCAAGGAGGAGTAGCGGTCTTCTACCTTACGGGTGGTGTTGGAGGAGTACCCCAATATGGATTTCCCTTCATCGGCGGAGGGATTGTATGGCTCCCGGAAAGCGCGGTCATCGCGATGGGCGAGAAGCTCGGAATCACGGACCTTTGCGAGGCCATTCTCGCGGTCGCTGAGGACGTGCGGAACTTGAGAGGAGATTTGGCAGACGCGGTCGCTCAAATTGAAGATCTCGAAGAGCGTGTTGCAGCTCTAGAAAAGCTGCTTGATCGCGATCAAGATGGGGTCGCCAATGAAGATGACAACTGTCCGGACGATCCAAACCCGGACCAAGCAGACCAAGACCACGACGGCATCGGCGATGTCTGCGACGATAACGAGCCGACCTCGCCCGACTTCGATGGTGACGGCGTTTCGGATGCCGAGGACAATTGCGTCGAGGTCGCCAATCCCAATCAAGCTGACGCGGACAATGACGGCGTTGGGGATGCCTGTGAAGATCACAGTGGAGATGAGTGTGAGGGCTTGTCTATGTCTCACGCTCCCGCAGGTGGAGTCGATGATGGGTGTTGGGCGTTTGACAGCGTCTTGTTGAACTTTAGTACTATCATCATCGGCGACACATTGGCGAGGAACCTTCCGGGTCTTAAGGCCATAGAGCTGGACGTCTTTCGCCCGAATGGAACGAAGGATGTGGTGGTCTGCAAGATTTTGCAGGGTGCCTCGCCAGCCCATACGTGCTCTTCAGGATCCCAAGTTGGTGGTCCGGTGAGTTTGGAGGATATGCTGGTGTCCCGGATTACCGTACCACGGGATTGGTATGCAGAAGTGAACCCAATATCAGTACGCTTCTATGGAGCATCTGGTTTGCTCAAAGAATGTGATTTTCAAATCGGAGCGGAGGTGCGAGCGGCGGTATCGAGTGAGAACTATCCCGATACTCGCGACTGCGTGCCGTAAATTGGAGGAGCTCTCAGCGGGGCGTAATTCCTACCTCGGGGCCTTGGTCTAGCAAGCCAGGCCCCGAGGTGGTTTTTTCAATAATGTCTTAGGGTTAGTCAACATGCCACTTCGGAGGGTCATTTATTTTTTTCAATTTCAAAAAGTGCCAGATACTTTTTTGCAAAAATATTTTTTATTATCCTTAATATTTAGTGTGAAACTTACTTCGTTTATAAAGCGATTATATTTGTATGGGGGTTAAGGTTTGCAACGTTGTGGATGAAGGTGGCAGTATCGAAAAAGGAGTTTCGGGATAGCAAAATCATCTTGCTCATCGTTTGCATAGAGAAAGAGTCCCCTGCCCATCCCTCTCCAGTAAACCTCGTTTTTAAAGATATCATCAATGCTCCACAGTGCACGGTTTGAGCTCTCTTCGGTGTAGGCGCAGGATTTGCCATAGGTGCTTAATTCACAAGAATTTCCGTCACGGTGGCAACTTGAAAGTGAAGTTGTCCATAATCCGATAAATTCAAATTGCTGCTCGCGAGACCAATTAAGTCGGGAAAGACAATTAAAATAAGTATTTACTGCAATTCGGTTATTGCCAAGCCTACTCAAGGCCCGAAAACCATTATTTGGGATAATAAACATATCACTTGGAGAGACAAAATGAGCAGGCACCGTTCCTGGAATTAAAAGAGCACGTCGAGCGATTTTATTGATAGAATTTGCCCACGCGGAAGTTCCATCACCTTTTAAAATCTGACGCATCACCCCGGCTTCATCATGGGGTTCGATATCAATAAAAGTAAGAGAAACTTTATGCTGTCTTGCTTCTTTCTGAAGTTTGTTTAAAAACCAGGCATAAAAATACGGATCCAAATGAAGAATCCCCCGCTTCTGTTCTTCAATAAAATGTGCCGCTTCAGGAAGACCGATGTGATCGGTGTCTTGAAACCAGAGATCTCGCTCCCAGACAGGAATCATTCCTGCTTGTTTAATAAGATTCACTTTATACGAAACACTTGATTGCGGCTGCTCATTGTAATCGAGATTTCCAATTACAACATGGGTAACAAACTTACTTCTCCCAAGAAGAGAGATATTATTCGGATTCTCCCCCCAGGATTGATGCCAAAGCACAATCCGAGATCGTTTTGGATTTGGATTCAAACAACCAAGGCGAGAATCGCACACACGGGTTGGATCTTCTTGGCAAATAGCCTGAGAACCCCCCGCTATGAGAAAGACTAAAGCGAGCCAAAGAGATAGAGATGTGGAGCGAACCACATGTTTATTCGTCATAAGCCTATAAAATGATTTGTAACCCCCTTAGCGTTATGGCACTTTTTATAAAAACGTGAGGGATATTTATTGAAAAAAAAGAAATAAATATCCCTCTTTAGGTGAAATTAAGGAAGATGTAAGAGAGGAAAAAGAAACGTCTCTAAAAATACCTCAAATGCCCTACCCTACCGCGTACTTAAATAGAGAAAGACTTAACTCCTTACAAGGTCATATTCGTTCTTCTGTTAACAGCCTTCTTTGGACTACATCACGTTGATTGTAACTTTACTGATTTTGCCAGTGAACTTATTATCTCCTTGTTTATAGTCAGGCGATACGTTTGTTTCGCTATCCACACCGACATCAGTTCCTTCATCTGCCGAGAAGACGAACGGTTGGGTTTTGGGGATATGAGCTTCAGCGACTTTTTTTCCATCAATAGTTAAAATAGATCTACCGCCTGTCCCCGGCTTGGCTTCCGTGGGGATGAACTCATAGAGGATTGTGTGTTTACCGGAGGCAAGAGGAGAAGGTGCGGCAATATTTGTCCGTTCAATCGCGAACCAATTGTATTCATGGTGCACCTTGCCCTTTTTCATGTACAACGTCCAGCCACCGAAATAACCCGCTTGGGCGATAATTACACCACTGGCTTTAGCGTCTGGTACCTCTATCTGGGCAGTGATCGTATGGTGTGCTCCCTTTACATTAATGAAGGCATTCTCCATCATGCCGGTCATACCTTCATAAACGGAGAGAGATTTTCGTCCATCCATTAAATCCGGTCTTCCAGCAATGGCGGGATTGAAACGCTCTACTCGACGATCATCAAGTGGAAGTACGTTGTTTTTTATCGCTTCATCCAGAAATATTTTCTGCAATTCCTTCAGCTTTTCTGGCTTCTCGGAGGCGAGGTTCTCAGCTTGACTAAAATCCTTTTCCACATGGTACAGTTCCCAAACATCCTCTGTTAGCGGGGGAAGCGCGGTCATCAACCAAGGGATTGAGTGACGTGTGCAAGCTACCCAGCCATCATGGTAAATGCCGCGATTGCCAAACATCTCAAAGTACTGTGTTTTGCGGCGATCTTTCGCGTGTGCACTATCAACGCTGTAGAGCATGGAAACTCCATCCATAAGACGCTGTTTTACGCCATTGACGATTTTCGGTTCAGGGATCTTAACCGCCTCTAAGACGGTTGGTGCAACGTCGATTACGTGGTGAAACTGTGAACGAACCTCTCCCTTTGACTTAATACCATTGGGCCAGTGCAGCACCATCGCGTTTCGTGTGCCGCCAAAATGACTTGCCACTTGTTTTGTCCACTGAAAAGGAGTGTTTCCAGCCCAAGCCCAACCGATGGCAAAGTGTGGAAAGGTACTTGGACCACCCCACTCATCGATATGTTCCATCATCTGATCGGCCTTCCCAACAATACCGTTTAACGCCATCATCTCATTGTACGTACCTTCTGGCCCACCTTCTGCACTTGAGCCGTTGTCACCGACGATGTAAAAGAAAAGAGTATTATCCAACTCCCCAATAGTTTCTAACTGCTCCACCAGTCGACCAACTTCATGGTCAGTGTGTTCAGCAAAGCCCGCAAATGTCTCCATCTGTCGCTCAAAGAGTCGTTTCTGGTCAGAGTTCATCTCACTCCAAGCGGGGATCTCCACAGGTCTCGGTGTCAACTTCGCATCAACCGGGATCACCCCCAATTGCTTTTGGCGCATAAAAGTCTCTTCACGCAAATTATCCCAACCACCAGCGAACTGCCCCTTATATTTCTTAATCCATTCTTGAGGAACATGGTGTGGGGCATGGGTGGCACCAGTTGCGAAATACATATAGAACGGCTTATCCGGGGTGAGGGCCTGTTGTGCGCTTACCCACTTGATTGCTTGGTCAGTCATATCCGTTGTGAAGTGATAGCCCGGTGTTTGCGGTGTTTCAATACGCACGGTACCATCGAAAATTCCCGGTGCCCATTGATTCGTCTCACCACCAATGAAGCCATAAAATTTGTCGAATCCAGAACCGGTAGGCCAGCGATCAAAAGGGCCGGACACGGAAACTTCCCATGGTGCGGTTTCGTGATACTTGCCAAAAGCGGCAGTGCTAAAACCGTTTTGTCGAAGGATCTCCGCGAGTGGGGTAACGCTATTCGGGCGGACGCCGGTGTTCCCCGGAAAACCTGTCGCCAATTCCATGATCGCTCCAGCATTGTTTACGTGATGATTACGGCCGGTAAGCAGCGCTACACGAGTGGGGCTACAAAGTGCGGTTGTATGAAAACGGTTGTATTTTAATCCACTAGCCGCCAATTTCTCTAAGGTAGGCATGTAGATCGGTCCACCAAAAGCGCTGCTATGACCAAAGCCGATATCATCAATAAGCACAATCACCACATTCGGCGAACCATTTGGTGCTTTGATTTCAAAGCGTGCCGGGGATTTGGCATCTCGCGCATCGAGTTCCTTGATGCTTGGGTACTTTGGCTCCGGGATTGGCAGAATTGTGCGATCGGGTGCTGATGCTCCAGTCTTCTCTTGGGCCTGTGCTAAATTGTTAAACCGATAATTTACGACTGCAGAGAAGGTAAGACTTAAGATCAGTGCGAAGGAGAGCAAGGTTGAAACGCGAGCTGTTTTCATTTCGCATCCTTTGAGTGTTTAATTATTTTATAAAACCCAGAATCAGATCCACACGTTTACACCGAAGGCAGCAGCATTGTCGATACTCAACTCTTAATAGTAGAATGAGTTATTTCTATTTCTTTTCGTTCCTGGCAGTCTTTGGCGCTTCAGTCATTACACAGCGAAAACCAAGGTGATTGCTTGCTGAACGCACTTCTCCCTTTCCACGACTACCAACCATATAGCGGGTACAATATTTATCAGTACAAAGAAATGATCCTCCACGGTGAACTCGTTTTTTCTCTCTCGGCTCTAATGGATCGAAGGAAGAATCGGGTCCCTTTGGATTACGTGCTACACTACCTTGCTTGCTAAGCATCAGGTAATAGTCCGGTCGATACCAATCACTGACCCATTCCCAGACGTTTCCTGCCATATCGAAAAGTCCATAGTTGTTCGGTTGAAATTTAGAAATCGGCGCGATACCCTGAAATCCATCTTCTCCTGTATCCTTTCCCTTCACGGGAAACTCCCCTTGAAAAATATTTATCGGCCATTTATTTTGTGGAGTGAGTTCATCACCCCAGGGGTAAAGTTTTCCGGCAAGACCGCCGCGTGAAGCAAATTCCCATTCTGCTTCAGTGGGCAAGCGTTTCCCAGCCCACTTGGCGTAAGCTTCTGCATCTTCATAAGCAATATGAACAACCGGATATTTCTCACGGTTTGTAATGTTACTTTCTGGGCCTGTCGGGTGACGCCAATTAGCGCCAGGAACATAACTCCACCATCGATAGTGATTATCAAGTGGCACCGCTTGATCGGTCGGTGTAAAAACCGCAGAACCCGCAACCAAGTTTTCTTCTGGGACATTGGGAAATTCCTCTCGGGTAGGTTTTTGCTCGGCAACGGTAATGTAGCCAGTAGCTTTTACAAACTTTTCAAACTGCCCATTGGTAACCTCACTGACATCCATCCAAAAACCGTCAACATAGACCCGATGAATCGGACGAGCATCATTCATTGTTTCATGACCACCGCAAACTCCACCACTTGGGTCGAGCATTCCCATCGAAAACTCACCTCCGGGAATCCAAACCATGCCGTTAGGATTTGGTTTTGGCGGTCGGGTTGTGTTCTGGACTGTTGGGCCGAAGCTTCCATCTCGCAAAGCGTTCTCGGCAGATGCTCCAAAAACACCAATAAATAATCCGATTCCAGCGATAAAGCACAAACATTTCTGTTGCATAAAAAATCAGTATTCTCCATCATAAAGCTTGGTCGCCAAGCTCAATCCACAGGACACGCCGTCTAGGAAGTTAAGAGCCCCAAAGGAGGTCTCAATCCTGTCTGAGGTCATAATCTTTTCGGAGATACTGTTGTTGAAGCCGGGTGTTTGTGAGTAAGCGTTACTGAGACAGAGCACTGTAACGATGAATAGAGAGGGAAGAACACAGTTCATGATCTAGCCTTTAATATAATCGACACATCTGACGGTTAATAATTGGGCTGACTTATTAGATGAGCGGCAATTTATCATAGAGATGGGGGCGAGCAAAACTCTGCAAAAGTCCTGGTACGATCACGTGGTGTTTAGCCCTTCCGTAAATATGCGCCCGCATAATACGACGGCATAGTTTTCATCGGCAAGTGATGAATTGATAGTAAAAGGGAGGAGGAGACCAAATTCCCTTTTTGATGCAGATAACCCCCTTTCATCCTCCCCTTAGTCTTCTATGAGTTCCACAGGACAGACGATGTTTTCTGCTGGATAGATCGGAACAGGCGTAAGTAGTCGTTCCTGAATCGCCGCGCTCCAATCTTTTATCCGTCGTAATCTAGACTCTGGGTAAATGCCAAGAAAACCGTCTTCCTCTGGTGCATCGGGATCATACGCTGCAAACAATCGCTGAGATTCAAGCAGATGTTCCAAATGAAGCCGTTGAGCAAGTCGAACGATTGTACGCCTCTGCCGCATACAGTTTCTCAGATGGAACAAACCAACTCGCTTCAAGGTAGCGCTCTCTCGTCGTGGAGGGAGTAGTTCTGTGCGACAGATTTTGTTTAACGGTCGCACATAATGATAGCCTGGGATATGAAACCCTCCATCTTCTAAGAGAATCGTCCATGCTGGAAATCTCTTTGGCTGCCCACGATAAGCAACACGAAATTTCCCCGCTATCCAAACTAAAGGATTTTGCCGATGATTTTGGCTCGTCAGGATAAAAGAAGGGATGCAGTGATTTCCCCCACGGTCAGCAATAAAGCCTCCCGCGGGTGCTTCCTCTCCTGCTGAGGCCTTTGGATCAGATGCCCAATCAAGATTTTCTGGGGTGCGAAAATAAAAATCACATCCCAAAATGTCTACCTCACTTCGCTTAATTGAAGGTAGACCAATGCGAGCCTCCTCGAGGCTTCGAAAGACCGCAACGATCCGGGCCTTTGCTTGTGTTCGGCGGCCTCTGCCGTCAACCATTTCATATGTTGTGTTTTCAACAGGATCGATGGCCAGAGGCGAGGTGTTTCGTGGGTTGTCTTCAATAATTAAAACCCTGACTTCTCTCATACAGTCACTCCGGAAAACCACTGCCTCCCCCAGGGGCAGTTACTGCGAGGATGAACGAGATAAACCTATACTTAGGTCTCCTCCTCGAAGGGCTCGAAGAGGGATATATTTTCATCTACCCATGTCAGAGATTGAAAGACTCTTTACCACATTCGCCTTAAGAAATAGAGAGGCTTTAGTATTTTTATAACAAGGTAGCGTAACACTTCAAGAAAGCGAGATATTCTGAGTTTTCTTTGGGGGACGAAAGAGAGGAAGATACGTGGCTTAACCTAACCTCTTACTACCGCTCTGTCCCCGCTGCGAAGCAGCTGCAGCCCCACCTCAGGTGGTGGCGATGGGTGGACTCGAACCACCGACTTCGGAATTATGAGTTCGATAAATGGGGAGTGGTGACGGTTACTTATCGTGTCATTTCAGCGGCTTGTGAGTTGTAGCGTGTTGAGAAAGATGGTCATTTCGTGCCCTTGTTGTCACGCCATTGTCACAGTGTTGCCATTCTCAAAGACCATATAAATTATAGCTCTTGTCGCATAATCAATCTTACATGGGTTCAACTTTGTTGGGACGTGCTCCTCCAAAAACCCTTCATACATCTTTTTTTTCTGCCGGGAGCGCAGCCAAGCTATTCTGCGCCCCCGATCTCAATCTACGGTTAATATGCTGCTATTTGAAAATTAGGTACCGAAGCAGGTACGCTACGACTACCATCCGGAGCATTGTTATTTAGCCTTTGAGTGCTTACTCTTTTTTGATGTTCGCGAGAGCGCACTGGCAAACAGCAACAAGATCGTGGCTCTCATTGGTGATTATCACCTCCCAGAGTTGATTCCGCTCGTCGCGGTGATTGCAAACCGTCTTGGCAATAAGAATACCGCCGCTTACTGGCTTGATAAAGTGGACTGATAGGGATCGAGTGACGACCCTGTATCTTTCCAAATTAACATTGTTAGAGCCCGCAAGAGCAGTCACAATATCACCAAGGGCTGCAAGAATGCCGCCAAAAAGCACCCCGTAGGGTTGCTTCAAGCGATCCGTCACCTGCAGCTCTGCTCGAACGTCGCCGGATTCGATCCCAAAAAACTTGACGCCCATGTCCCGAACCACCCTGGTTTTGCTGACCTTTCTTGCAAGACCGCGAAGGGACGCTCGACGGACACGTTCCTGGCCCCAAGCGATCCGAAGTGCAATGTCCGGTTTGTTATCAAAACCCATTGACTTCTCCTTTCAACGTGATTGCTAGGTATTCTTTCGTGAAGTTACTCGCTCCTTTGTTTCTCCACTGAGAGAGTGCACCGACAAGCAACAACTTTTCTGCTTTTTCTGTCGGTAATTCTAAGCTTCCAGAGCTGTCTAGTTTTATGCATTGTGGTAGATCCTTATGAAAACCTTTTTTTGAAATCGCCACCATGGCAACCTCTTATCTTTTTGGAGCACCTCCGTTTTGTAGGTTTTGCAGTATTGTAAGCAGATCTTTCCTTGCTCGTTGGGCTTTCCTCTTCCTGCATTTTATCGCCGTCAACTCTCTCTCGGCCCAACATAGCTCCGCGAGTCTTGTCGATTCCGACACCACCCTTTTTGATTTTACGGCAAGAGTACAATCAGAATCGAAAAAAGGCTCTCCGGTTTCGTCTACAACCTGCACGACCCATACATGGGCAACTTGTCCGCAGAAAATGGGCATAGCGGCACCCATGACTTTTCGGCCGGGCATTCCGTAATATTGGGCTCCGACGCCTACTAGACCGACATCGAATTTCCTTTGATCAACATTTAGTCGGCCGCCAGCATCGGCCATGGCCGCCGCAAGCGGCATAAGTGCTACGCCGTCGAGGCAGCTAAACGATTGTGACAATGGATTGTTCACTTTCATTCGTGCTACAACCAGTTTGGGTTCTCGTTTGATGAACTCAATTCTCATCGAGTTTAATGTACGTTTCCTTGCATTAGAAGCATCATTGCTTCGCATTGTTGTGACCCTTTCTCTTGAGGTCCATACTTATTAAAACCCAATACTACCACCAGTACCCTTAACCTCCTTTCCTCGACCTAGAAAAAACCTCTTCATGGAATCGCGTTGGCAACTCCATGCCCTTTTGGATAGAGCACATCCCTTCTTGATAAACATTTGGTATATCAAGACGAGATGTGTTTCCCCTCTTCTTCCCACGCGCAAATTGTTAAAGACCAAGCCAGCTATAAAACCGCAGCTCCGCTTGCTTTGCCCCCATAACAGCAAGTTCCATGGATGCCTGGGCTCTCTTGAGGCTTTTTATCTTGGAGACTCAGACATCCATGGGAAACAAAAAAAGCTAAAAAAGAAAAAGAAGTAGTAAGCTATTTCTTTTTCTTTTTTGTTTCACCGAGTAAGATCGCAGAATCCTCTTAAACATCTTTTAACAGCCTAACTTTTTCGACTATTAAATTATAATTGCATGTTTTGTGCGATTTATTTGGCTCTGACATTAGCAATCATCCGCAAGTTAAGGTTTTGTCAACTTCCAGTAAGGAGATGAAATCGTCATTAACCTTATTCATAGACGCCCTATCCAACCCTTTTCCCTATCAATGGAATTTGGCGGCCTCCACGCCGATGACATGGAGGCCGCCAGAGTTTTTTCCTATCGGCTACGTGGGCGAAGTTTTTGCCTCAACCCACTTTTTCAACTCGAGGTACTTAGGTCTTTGAATCGGCTTCTCAAGACCAAGGGTCGCTTCAAAAGGTGACGCCTGAGGGCCAAAGTCGTCACCCTTGCAGAGTGGGACTGTTGGTCCGGTTGCGCGAAGTACCTCAAGGACGGCCCACTTTTCGGGCGGCGTGAGCTCATGGAACTCATTTGCTGTGATCCCCTCGCTTCTGAACCTTTCCATCAGAGCATCTAACCTGCCGTTCCCCCACGCTATGAAGGGGTCTAGCTCCGTACTAACGGGTCCCCAGGCCTCCTGAAAACGGTCCATTTGGCCCTGTGTTAGGACGACTCCAAGTCGGCCCAAGAAATACGCAGCCTTTGGCCAGAAGAGAACTATGTCTAACAAGAATTCCCGATCTTTCAGTAAGTTCGCTACACCGGGTACGAAATCGGTTCGCTCGAAGAGTTTGGTCCAAGACCACCAGTTCGATAGCCGCTCTACTCGTTCCTGATTTCCACCGTGGCAATCGTTTGCTCCTACGAGCCTACGAAGAACTTTCGCAAAGTTGACAAGAAATCTCTTCAGATCCTTGTCCGCGATGTGAACGTGGCTCAGCAAAAGAGCGTTGATTAACCCTTGTATCATCTCCTTCCAATAGGCCCTGGTGTTCTTCGCAACATGGAACGGGAAAATGTCTCCATCACCATCAATAAAGTCACGCAAAAACTCCGAACTTTGCACCCAGGCGAGCATACAGATGCCAACTGAGTGCCTACTGACATCAAAGTGTTCGGTGATTCTCCATAAATGAGCAACTTCCTGGGTTGGTACCGAGGTGATGCCAGTGAGCCGCACCAGCTCCGTTATGTTAACTCGGATAGATGCACTGCTCGCGAGTGCCTCTGAAACGACCTTTCTTATAGTTCGCAACGCATAGCGCCACTCGTTTTCGCCGATATGGAGTGTCAAATTCCATTCAGCGCCGATTCTCCCAACGAGAAAACGTGAAACATCGTCCGAGGGTTGCTTGGCGCGATCAGCGTCCCTAAGGATGACCTCACAGAGTCTCGCGTCCTGAGTCAACCAGGCTTGGGTTCTCCTAGTAAGTCTTTTCTCGTCCAAGTTATTAACTGCCATAATCACCTTTTCTACCCGCTTCCCCGGATCTGCTTGGGCGCGCACTGTAATGTGCATCCGGCGTAAGGTATGTGTGGGCAACACACCGCGCTATTTTTCAAAAACAACACACCCCTCCAAAAAGCATTAAACTGACTCCTCGAGGGGTGTATTGTTCTTTCACGGATTAGCTTCAGCTTGGTGAAAAATTCTTTCAAACCTGAAATGATTTCATCTCCTTACTTAAGGTGTGACCTTAAAGGAGTGATAAGTCGTCTACTCGAATTAAAATTAAAAATGTGCTCCTCCAAAAAAACCCCCAAATTCTCTTCTCCGACAGGAGCTCAGCAAATTGTCAAAGACCACACACTTTGCTCTGAAGCGTCTAAGGTTGTTGGGGATTTTTTTGATTTTGGCCCCCGGCAACCTTCTCAGCTGCCAGGGCGGTTCTTTACGACCTCGCCTAGGGCAAGCTGATGAAGGTCTTCGTAAAGAAAAATGATGTGCAATACATGGGGCATTAAGTATCAGGATGCCAACGTAATGTCAAGTAAGTCTATCGGGAAAAGTTGCGCTCAGACATTAACTTACATATTCATTTTCAATGGCCGAAGGAAGCTCTTCGGGTGGAGGAAATGCTTTCACGCATCGGATGTCTTCCGAGTCTTGAGGAATTCTTCAAGGCCGGCGTTGAGGAGATTGAAAAGCACTTCATCAACGAGTCCCAAGCCATCGTCTCAGCGTGGCAACGGTCGATTAAGGAAACAAATCGGCAAAGACGGAAGGTAGGACCACCTACTTCTTAGTGAAATCAGCCGCTTATCAACGATAAAGACCACGAACTTTCTCGTAGGACCACACTCAGTGTAACAATTGCAAGGAGTTAACATTAAAAAGGACCAATGTGTTTATCTTGCTGTACCACCGCCTTTCATTTGTGCTAATTCACTGCGAGTTTTTGGCAATGCAATGCAGACGCTTGGCCGGTTACCTACCGACTGTTCTGCTCATCTATCCAAGTAAAGTATCGCAGTTCATCAATCAGCACTCTTCGTCCCCGTCGAACCACGCAACTGCAAAATCCGTCCTTGTTCGTGAATATCAACCACCTAAGAGCCGCAATGCTGGGGTCAGGGTGATACTTGTTAAACTGTGAGACCGGGATGAGCCGCCGAATCGTTCCTTTACCGTCACTGTCATTATTACTGCTGTTCATTCTTGATACCTCCTTACATCAATTTGAGATAACTGAACTCGGTTGTAACCGAAGGAAACGGTTGTTTAGGGGGGTCTTAAATGGGGGTCACAAGTGCTGTCTTAGGGCTAAATGCGGCACCCGTGAAAACTACCTTTTTGCTTTCTGGTTTTATATTCCGGGAAGCCCAAGCTGAAGGTTTGTCGGCGGATAGAATACTCCAACGATTATAAAGGGATTTGGTGCGTTCTTTGCGTGGTGTTCTAGGGTTGTTCCTAGGAAGAAATGTAAATCTTTGGTGCCAGCAAGTTTAGCAAGAAATTTGTCTTTTACCTTCTTGAGAGCTGCCTTTTCGTCTCCCTCGTGCTCGGCAACCATCTTCCAATAAAGAGCACCTACTTCCCAATCTTCAATCATTAATGTGCTTTCTTTTCCCCGGCTATCAGTAAAGCGATAACTGAACTTGTAAGGTAGCTTTCTTACAACTTCCAATTTGTTCCCCTTTTTTTGGAACAAATTGAGCTGTCTGAGTGAATCCTGCTTTTCCTTGCTCCAATCACGGGCACATTCCTTGAAGATAAAATCTTTGACCTTTGTAGGTTTAAAAACAGCAAGAGATGTTCGTCTTTGAGTGTCTTTTGCTTCGGCAATCAAAGTTTCTAGGTTCGTAAATACTTTGCTGAGGACAATCTTTTTACGACTTGCCCAATCTCCTCCTTTTCCTGTTCCCAAGGCATCGCAAATGGAAATTTCACCTACTGGCCGAAAACTCTCCGGTCGAAAGTCTTTTGTATTCTTCTTAAGCTCAACTTCAATCCAATGATATTTTTTGTATTGTTGCTCAAAAGGTAGATCTCGAAATTTAACGGGATAAATTCGAACCATTGAACCATCTTCCCGAAATCCCGCGGTGCAGACTAACTCATTATATTTGATCGAAATCTCCGGATACGTCTTTACTGTAATTAGAACCTTTACTTTTCCCATATCATAGGTGTGTTACTGCTTGATGATAACCCGCGTGACATTCAAGCGTGTCAGCAACGCAACTGCGATGGCACCAGTGATGATCTGCTTCAAAACAGGTAATTGCTATCCGGGTATATTTTTCAAAGAGAGTGATAATTTCATCAATGGCTGATTTTTCTCTCTTCAGTGTCGTCTTCTCATAGTGAGTAAACAGCTGTTGGTAGTCCTCAAATGTAGAGAGACTTTTTCTATCCTGTGATTCAATTCCCAACTGTGGGAGATGTCGATATTCAATGCCCAAGCTCTCTACACATCTCTTTAATTGCTTTTTTGAAAATCCATACTTCCGACTGAGAGGGTTCTTTCTTACGTCGCAAAGAAGCTGAATTCCCTGTTCGATTAGCTGGCACAGATACCGATCAACGCTTTTTCCTTCGTAACCAATACTAAAAATCTCAGGAAGATTGTTGGCAGGACGAGAGCCTACAACAGCCTTCAACTCTAAGGCTGTCAGATGCTTATCGGCAATGACGCTGTTAATGGCAAAGAACGGGTGATGTTTATAAACGTATTTGATCAGAGCACTCCCCTTCAAGGACGCGTATTGAGAAGAAAATAACTTGATGTTGGTTTGGTCTTCAGCCGTAAGTTCTTCAATGAAATCTTTATCGCTTAAAAGAACCCAAGGATTTTCTGTTCCCTTTCCAGACTCGACTAACCCGGCTGTTTCTAACCACCTTCTGTCTGCGTAAGATTGAAAAGAAAAGCACCCGAATCGATACGGCACGAATTCAAAGGAAGGCTCAGACTGGAGCTTGGTAAACAAAAAGAGGTACTTCTGAAAATCAGTCGCGGATACATTCCCTTTTAGCTTCTGAAGTAATGCTAAAATGACTTTTCTTCTATAATACATTTCTTCTCAAGCCCCATGCTGTTTTAATTCATATCGCACGATGGCGTAATTTTCGCAGCAAGAAGTTTCACCGAAACCAGTCGGATCTGAGATGTAGAGCACGATCATGAAATGACCGTATGAAAGTTATTATAGACCACTCCTTCCTGTTTAGGTGGTATTCCGACGTAAACAAAGGCGCTGTCATGCGGACGAGCTGGCGTCTCAGCTACTTTGCGGAAAAAATCCTTGCGATCTGCCGCATGCACCCGAACAATTCCCGCCTCGGGATGAGGCACACCCTCAGGCCAGTCATAGTCAACAAGCTGAACCCATTGTTTGTCATACTCTCGCTCGATTTCTGCCCAGGTTAATTTCCGTGCCATACGTTTCAGCCAAATATACTCTTATTCATGCGCTCGACAACACTAGCAACATGCGATTCTGCTAAATGCGAGTAGCGTTTCACCATGTCGAGGGATTTGTGTCCGAGAACTTCTGCGATTTCTAGAGGGGAGGCACCGCCCATTGCAAGGTAGGATGCGCAGCTGTGGCGCAGATCATGGAATACAAAGTCCTCTAAACCTGCAAGCTTAATCGCCCTCACCCATGGCTTTCTGATATCAAAGTGTCTCTCGGACTTATGGACGACATTGCAGTCTTTTTGCGGCGAAGGGCGTTCGCCGGGAAATAGAAAATGGGAATCGATTCGGCGTAACTTTGCGTGTTGTCTGAGAAGATCAAGAGCATGGCCACGGACCGCGACTCGGCGTCGTTCTTTGTTTTTCGTCTTTTGGAGAATAATGACCCCATCTTTTAGATCAACGTCACTCCATTTCAATGAAAGAATTTCTTCCTTACGCATGCCTGTGCTAAGCGCAAGGACAACGATGAGATAAAGAAAGGGATAACCGCATGCTTGGCACGCTTTGAGCAAGCTTTCGCGCTCCTCTTCGGAAAGAAAACGCACCCTACCCTTCGGCGGTCTCGGTCGCCTTACCTCAAGAACTGGATTTCTTGTAATCCATCCCCATTCCTTTGCATGCCGCATCACATTACTGAGCGTTGCAAGATGAGTGTTGATTGTGGATGCTTGTAGTTTGTTGAGGTGTTTAAAGTCAGAGATTACCTGGTTCACCGAAATATCTGTGATTGTTCCAAGAAACTGATTTCCAAGCTTCTCGCTCCACCGTTTCAGGTGAAGGCGTTCTTTTTTGTCTATCTGCTCCTCGCGGATAAAGCGTTCGATCGCTTCGTTGAGCGGATGTTTTTTTGCCTCTACTTGATCGAGATGAATTCCTTGGCGAATCTTCGTTTCTTCCTGAGAGATCCAAGCCTTCGCATCAGTGATCCGCGAGAACGTTACGGCAAGTTGTGGAAAGCCACGGCGCCTTACACGCGCGGTGTATGAGACAGCACCATTTGACGTGACACGTTTCTGAATGGTTCCCATGGCGCCGTTGTCACACGGTTGTCACGGGAGGTCAATACAATTTGTTTTGTTGGTGTTTATAAAATAAGTAACTACTTGAAAAAATTGACTGGCGATGGGTGGACTCGAACCACCGACTTCGGAATTATGAGTTCCGCGCTCTAACCAGCTGAGCTACATCGCCGTATGAGAAGGGTTCTTATACACCACTAAAGGTGGATTTTTTCAAATCGATCTGGGATTTTTTAACCTTTGAGGCTCCTCTGGGGACCTGGAAGACATTTCCAGAGGTAAGCTCTAAGCAGGTGAGCTTATTTCCAAAAACTAGGCCGGTGTCTAGGCCTACTTTATAAGGTAAGTGAACTAGTAATTCCTGATGAGGAGTGTGGCCAAAAATAATCGTTTTTCTAAAAGAGTGCGGATTTCCGATAAACTCTTCTCTAATCCAGAGCACATCAGAATCGTTTTGTGCATTTATGTCGCGAAGAGGGTTTAATCCAGCATGAACGCAGATGAAATTATTTATAGCGACAATACTTTCGAGTTCTCGAAGGAAACGAAAATGATCAGGCGGGAGAGCATCTGTCATCTCTTCAGGAGGAGAGAAAACAGAAATACCGTAACTTTGAATCGTCTCTAGCCCTCCATTATAGAGAAAAGCCTGCCCCAATCTTCCACCATACCCAAGAAAATCAAGAAGCATATCTTCATGGTTTCCTTTTAAAAAACGAGTTCTTGGAAACTTACTTCGAACTTCTAGCATGAGGTCAATTACCTCTTTACTACTTGGTCCACGATCGATGTAGTCACCAAGAAAAACGATGAGATCGTCGTAAGCTACTTTTTCCTCATTTTCTAAAAAATCTATGAGTATCGAAGGTTCTTCTGGGCAACCGTGAATGTCACCGATGACATAGATTCTGTTTCCTGAAGCTTCTTGAACGACTGATGGAGGCATAATGAGTTAAAACGTCTTAATCTAGATATTACTTAACCATCTTATAAAGGACTCTGAAAGTGAAGATTTTACACGCTCAAAAGAGAGATTATACGTATTAAGATAAGAAGCCATACTTGTTACTTTTAAGCCTGGAACTCCACACGGAGTAAACCGCGAAAACATATCAAGATCACCATTTACGTTCAATGAAAATCCATGATTTGTAACACCGCGCACGATTTCAAGGCCAACAGAGGCTATCTTAAGTTGTAAAACTATCGAATTCTGACGCTCTGTTATCCAAATACCGGCGGGATTAAAGGATACAGAAGAAGAGATTCCAAAGGATCTTAATGTATCTTGAATGCAAAAAAGACCTCCTTCAACAAAACGCCTTATTCCCATCCGACGATCGGCAAGATGAATCACCGGATAGACAATAAGCTGACCAGGTCCGTGGTATGTTGCCCCCCCTCCCCGTCTTATTTTTCGCTGTTCAATATCAAGTCCAGAAAGGGCACAAACTTCTTCTACTTTTGTTCGCTTGCCAAGCGTAATAACAGGGGAATGTTCTCCAAAGTAAATTGCATCGGGGAGAATTTTTGCAATTCTCTTTTGCACCCGATCTTCTTGAAGTATTCGAATCTGATCATAAGAAGACTTCTCAAAAGAAAAGATCTCCAAATCGTGGAGAGAAAGTTTGTTTGCTGTGAACATTCTTTTCTAAATGAATATTTACCTAATACGTTTTCCTAGTCGGTTCCACCGAATCTGTTTTCCATCGCCTTGATCTCTCCATGAAAAGTATACAACAGAGGCACGACCAAGAATATCATCAAAATTGATTGGTCCAAAAAATCTACTATCCTCACTATTAAGACGATTGTCTCCAAGCACAAAATATTCATTCTCATCAAGTCTTTTTGGTGCAAAATCTTTAATCGATTGTAGGTTCTGCTCCTTAAGAAGCTTCTCAAGAGACGCAATATTAAGGTCTTTTTCAACCGATTTGCCATTTACAAACGTTTGGAAATCGTTGACCTCGATACGATCCCCTGGAACACCGATGATGCGTTTAATAAAATACTTTGGCTCGCCGCGAGGGGTGTTTCGTGAAAAGACTATCACCTCTCCTCTTTTTGGAACGTCGCGTGCAAACAATCGGTCGGACATCCCCGTTAAGGAAACTCCATAGCAAAACTTATTGACGAGCACATGATCCCCGATTTCTAGCGTAGGAGTCATAGAGGTTGAGGGAATTTCAAATGTTTGAAAAATAAAAGTTCTGATTAAAAAAGCAAGAACTACAGTAATACAGGAAACAAGGATCCAGCCACCAAAGCTCAGTTCTGGAGGTAGATAATGTGTTGAGCGTTGATTGCTCGGTTCGTTCTTTGTCATGATGCGTTCAGCTCTTCGCATCATATGCTTATCCTACTACTCTTTATCGAGTTTTAATGCCGCAAGAAACGCTTCTTGAGAAATGGAGACCTGTCCAACTTGTTTCATCCGTTTCTTTCCCTCTTTTTGTTTCTCTAAGAGTTTCCGCTTTCTTGTTATATCTCCTCCGTAGCATTTTGCCGTAACGTTTTTTCTAAGAGCTTTTACGGTTGAGCGAGCAATAACACGGTTTCCAATTGCTGCTTGAATTGCGATTTCAAACATCTGTCGATCAAGAAGTTCTTTCATTTTTTCTGTAAGCCGATTTCCTCGGTGGTATGCGTTTTCGCGATGAACGATCATGCTTAACGCATCTACCGGTTCGTTATTGATCTTCAGATCAAGCTTTACTAAGTCACTTTCATTATAACCAGCAAGTTCATAATCAAAGGAGGCATATCCTCGAGAAACACTCTTTAAGCGATCATAAAAATCAAGTACAATTTCATTAAGTGGTAATAGATAAACAATACGCACTCTATTTCCAGAAAAGAATTCAAGCGCCTCCTGGGTTCCTCGCTTCTCTTCACACAAAGAAAGCACCCCACCAAGATACTCCTGGGTTACGTGGATCGTTCCCCGAACGACCGGCTCAAAAATCTTTTCAATATCCCCTCCCCCAGGAAACTTTGCTGGATTATCGACAATTAATTCCTTTCCCCCTTGAGTGATGATTTTAAAAGCTACTGAAGGGGCGGTAGTGATCAAGTTGATACCATACTCCTGCTCGAGGCGTTCCTGAATAATCTCCATATGGAGAAGCCCTAAATATCCACAACGAAATCCAAAACCAAGCGCTGCGGAGCTCTCAGGTTCAAAGGTGAATGAAGAATCATTGAGTTGAAGCTTTCCAAGTGCGTCACGAAGAGCTTCGTAATCGTTAGCGTCGGTAGGAAAAAGCCCACTAAATACCATTGGCTTTACCTCTTCAAAACCGGGAAGAGGCTCTGTTGCCTGGCGGCTTTCGTCAGTGATCGTATCTCCAATTTTTGCATCACGGAGGTTTTTTATTTGAGCAGAGAGGTAACCAACCTCACCAACATTTAGTTCTGTTTTCTTTTTTGGAAACGGGGTAAAGACCCCAATCTCTGTGACTTGATAAGTTGAGCGATTTGCCATAAAGCGAATCTTACTTCCGATCTTTATAGAACCATCAACAACACGGACCTGGATGATCACACCGAGATAAGAATCAAACCAAGAATCAAACACAAGCGCTCGAAGCGGTGCTGACGCATCGCCGCTGGGGGGAGGAATTTTTTTTACAATTGCTTCAAGAAGTTCGGTAATGCCTTTTCCTGTTTTTGCACTAACAGGGATCGCTTCACTTGCATCAAGGCCAATGATCTCTTCAATTTCATGTTTTACTCGCTCAGGATCTGCTTGGGGAAGATCGATCTTATTTAATACAGGAATAATCTCTAGATTATTTTTTGTAGCCGCATAAACATTGGCAACAGTTTGCGCCTGAACACCTTGTCCAGCGTCAACGACCAAAAGAGCACCTTCGCAGGCGGCAAGACTTCGTGAGACTTCGTAATGGAAATCGACATGCCCAGGAGTGTCAATCAGGTTAAGTTGGTATTCGGTGCCGTTTGTTGAGGAGTAGCGAAGTGAGACAGAGCGAGATTTGACGGTGATTCCTCGTTCTCGCTCAATCGGCATGTCATCAAGAATCTGATCGACTCGCTCTCGTTCAGTAATCGCCCCCGTGGCTTCCAAGATTCGATCGGCGAGAGTTGATTTCCCGTGATCAATATGTGCAATAATTGAAAAGTTACGAATCGTTTCTTTCACGCTGGAAGAACCGCAAAACTACGAACTGTGCGGAGTAAACCTTCTTCAAGTGATACACTTGGTGACCAACCAAATTGCTTTCTGATTTTAGAAGCATCGATGACGCTTCGTTTTTGTTCCCCGGGAAGCGCCGGGCCATGGGTATACTGAATGGTGCCATCGTTTCCTAACTCCGTCCAAGGAGCACGAAGAGCTTCAAGAAGGTCAATTACAGAGGTTTCTTTACCAGTGCCAACATTAAAAATATGAAATCCTGAAGAAAGGTCATTGTGAGCAGAAAGAAGATTCGCTCGTACGACATCATCAACATACACAAAATCTCTCGTCTGCATACCATCACCATTGACAAGGAGAGCCTCTTCCGCAAAGAGACGTTCTGCAAAAATAGCTACTACCCCCGCTTCTCCCTTCGGATTTTGCCGTGGTCCATAGACGTTTGCATAGCGAAGAGCGATCGTAATAAAATGCTCTCTTCCATAGTAGGCGAGATACTCCTCAGCGCCTCTTTTACTAACACCGTAAGGACATTCTGGATGTACTGGATGTCCTTCTGGGGCAGGAAACACTTCTTGCTCGCCGTAGATAGCACCACCAGTTGACGCAAAGATGAATCTCTTTACCCCACACACCTTACTCGCTTCAAGCATGTTTACTGTGCCGACGACATTGACCATCCCATCAAACACCGGATCAGCGACGCTTTTGCGAACATTTGCTTGTGCCGCTTGATGGAAAACAATATCGGGCTTAAAGCGGATCAATTCAGTAGCAGCTTTCTTTTCAACAAGGTCACAACGAACAAGCGTAAATCTTTCAGAGGGGAATGTTCGAGCAAACGCCAAATTCTCTTCTCTTCCCGTAGAGAGATCGTCAAGCACCAAAACAGTGGCACCTTCTTTCAGTAGCCCATCAACAAGATGAGAACCGATAAATCCAGCACCACCGGTAATTACAGCTTTCATTGACATAAGATATTGTAGCTCTTCTCTATTAGCATTTCTCTAAGCGAATTTTAAAATCTGCAATTGTCTCTTGTAAACCAGTATTGAGATCCACTTTGGGATTCCAGTGAAGTTTCTCTTTTGCCAGAGCAATGTCAGGCTTTCGTCGAGAAGGATCATCTGCAGGAAGCGGTTCCTTAATAAAACTTGATTGAGACCCAGACAAACGAAGAATATGATCAGCAAGTTCTTTCACCGTAATTTCAGAGGGGTTTCCCAGATTCACAGGTCCGGTAAAATTGTTACAGGCCATCATCGCCAGAAGCCCTTCCACCATGTCATCGACATAACAAAAGGAGCGTGTTTGGAGGCCATTTCCATAGAGTGTAATCGGTTTAGCTGAAAGTGCCTGAACAATGAAGTTTGATACTACTCGTCCATCATCAAACAGCATGCGAGGTCCATAGGTATTAAAGATGCGAACTATTTTCACATCGAGATCTGCTTGTCGATGATAGTCCATTGTTAACGTTTCAGCAACGCGCTTCCCCTCATCGTAACAACTGCGAATGCCTACTGGATTTACGTTTCCCCAGTACGACTCTGGTTGTGGATGAATTTGAGGATCCCCATAGACCTCAGAAGTAGAAGCAAGGAGGAACTTGGCTCGAACTCTTTTTGCAAGTCCAAGCATGTTAATCGTCCCAAGCACGCTGGTCTTGATCGTTTTTACAGAGTTATATTGATAGTGTACCGGCGAAGCTGGACACGCAAGATGATAGATCTCGTCAACTTCTAAAAGTATCGGCTCGATAATGTCATGTCGAATTACTTCAAAAAATCGCCTCCCCTGACGAGAATTGTTTGCACTACTGTTATCTTCGAGATGAGCAATATTACTTTTTCTTCCAGTAAAAAAATTATCAAGACAGATAACTTCATTTCCTAGTTGTAGTAATCGCTCACAAAGATGCGATCCGATAAAACCCGCTCCACCGGTAACAAGAACTCGTGCCATAGTTTCCCCTTAGATACCAACCGGAGTTCGACCAATGGAATAATAAACAAACCCAAGACGCTTCATCTTTGCGGGATCAAATAAGTTACGACCATCAAAGACAACTGGAGTTTTCAAAAGCTGTGTCATCTTCCCAAAGTTAGGACGCCGAAACTCGTTCCATTCGGTGACAATGATAAGCCCATCAGCACCTTCAAGAGCATCGTAACTTGATTCTGAAAACGAGACATACTTTGCTAAGTCTTTCTTTGTGGTAGCAAAAACTCTCTCTGCAGCTTTCATCGCTTCTGGGTCAAAAACAGTGAGCGTTGCCCCATGTTTTCCTAACTCTTCAATGACCGTAAGGCTAGGAGCTTCTCGCATATCATCGGTCTTTGGTTTAAAAGACAACCCCCAGAGCGCAAAGCGACGTCCCTTAATGTTTCCATAGTGAGAAAGAACCTTCTTCACAAGTCGGCCTTTCTGTGCAGTGTTTACACGATCAACAGCATTGACAATCTCTAAATTCATTCCCTGTTCATTTGCCGTTTTTGAAAGAGCACGAACATCTTTTGGAAAGCAGGAACCCCCGTAACCAACGCCAGAAAAGAGAAAACTAGGCCCAATTCTTGAATCAGACCCGATTCCGCGCCGCACCTGAGTGACATCGGCACCAACAAGTTCACACATATTTGCGATCTCATTCATGAATGTTACCTTTGTCGCAAGTAACGCATTGGCAGCATACTTTGTGAGTTCCGCACTTCTTACATCCATCACTAACACTGGGTTATCGGTGCGCACAAAAGGAGCGTAGAGCTCACGCATCGTTTCAGCAGCTTCTACCGTCATCGCGCCAATAACCACACGATCCGGTTTCATAAAATCATCAATCGCCGAACCTTCCTTTAAAAATTCAGGATTTGACACAACATCAAAGGGGAAATCGGTGTGTTTTCCGATCTCCTCTCGAACAAGATCCGCTGTTCCAACCGGAACCGTTGATTTATTAACAACAATTTTTGGCCCATTCATGCACTGGCCGATACTTTTTGCTACTTGCAGCACATGCCGAAGATCAGCAGAACCGTCTTCATCTTCAGGGGTACCGACAGCGATAAATATTACCTCAGAGGTTTTGATGGCATTTTCTATCTCAGTTGAGAAACTCAAACGCCCACCATCAACATTTCGCTCAATGAGATCCGACAGACCAGGTTCGTAAATGGGAACCTCTCCACGTGATAACATTTCGATCTTTTTTTGTTCTTTATCAACACAGATGACATCATTGCCACTTTCTGCAAAGCATGCACCTGCAACAAGCCCAACATATCCAGCACCAATAACTGCTAAATTCATCTCTTTCTATTCTCCTTTAGTCGCTAAATATCAATTACGTTAAAATCTTTTAAGTCCTATGAGAGCGTTTCGTAACGGTCTGTTACGATGACAGGGAAAGATCTGAACTTACCCAGTGTACGCATCAATACGCATTTCGATCCCGAAAGCCGTTTACTAAGGTCAGTCCAATTATCTTCATATCAAGTTGTAAGGACCAGTTTTCAATATAGTAAAGATCATACTCAATGCGTTTTTCTATCGAGGTGTTTCCTCTCCAACCATGCACCTGAGCCCATCCCGTAATACCTGCCTGAACCTTGTGTCGAAGCATATATTTGGGAACATGTTTGCGAAACTCATTTATAAAAACCGGACGCTCTGGCCTTGGGCCAACAAGAGACATCTGACCAAAGATGACGTTTAGCAGTTGTGGTAATTCATCAATGCTCAGCCGACGAAGAAGCTTCCCCACGGGAGTTACTCGGCGATCTCCTCTTACAGCAAACTGAGCACCATTTACTTCCGCATCCGTATACATGGTACGGAATTTAAAAATCTTAAATGTTTTACCATCAAGACCCACACGATCTTGGGTAAAAAATATTGGGCCAGAAGAAGTAAGTTTTACAAGAGCAGCGGTAAGTATCATTACTGGAAAACTTAAAAGGAAGAACAGAGACCCTACAACAATATCAAACATTCTTTTCATTACCCGATTGATTCCTGAAAGTGGAGTAGAAGCAATGCTGACAACAGGAAGGCCATCAAAATCTTCAACTTGTCTTCCGAGTTGAATAAATTCATGGAAATCTGGAACGATCTTCACATCAACCATCGAGTCTCCAAGCGAAGAGAGTACGGACTCAATCTTATCATGATCTGCAAGAGGCAGTGCGACAATAATCTGATCAATTCCTGCATACTGTTCCAAGATCCGTGGCAGATCACCATAGGTGCCTAAAATTTTCTGTGGATCAACGCTAATTTCATGACTCGGGGAGGTGCTCATAGATACTGAAGGAGCTTTGAGGGCGGCACTAGAATAGGGGATCCCATTTGAGATGCCATTGGCTGTGGTAAATCGGTGTTCTGATGCTCGTTCTCCACTGAGACAACCAAGAAGTTCGATTCCATACTCTGGGTGACGAGAAATTCTTCTTGCTACTTTTGCTGCAAGTTTTCCAGCACCGACGATAAGAATATAGCGTCTATTAAAACCTTTTCGTCTGAGCGATCTTAACAACATCCGAATTCCAGTTCTTGAAGAAACGGTAAAGATGGTGGCAAGAATAGAAAACACAACAAACACAAGACGAGAGAAAGGAACGCTTTTTTCACGAAAAAGATATGTAACGGCAAGAAGAACAACAATGCTATAGGCATTTGCTTTTACAACAAGCCACAACTCTCGAAGCTGACTCGTTCCTCGCATCGGTTTATAAAGTCCAAATCGACGAAAAACGTACGCCCAGATAAGCCACACAAAGATCAGCATTCGAAGATAATCACTAAATGGTGGAATACCTTTTTCAACGGGGATGAGTTCGGAACCAAACCGGAGATAGTAACTTAAAACCCAAGCAAGAGAGACCATGAGCAGATCGCTCGCGGTAAAGAGTCCCTCAAAAACCTGTGCGTGTCTTTTTAACATCTTCTATGCCTAACTGTTCGAGCACTTGCCAAAAGCTCTCTTGAAATCTCTCCACACTGAAACGATTTGCCTGCTTTAAACAGTTATCTACAGTAAACTGCGCTTCATGGTCTAGAAAGTATCGAACGGCAGAGCTCAATGACTCAGTAGATAACTCAGAAAAGAATACTCCACTATGGCTGCCGATTAAGTCACTAACTGTTTCTTTAGCACCACCCTTGCCAAACGCAATCACCGGCCTGCCAGCAGCCTGCATCTCGACAGGGGTCATCCCAAAGTCCTCAATTGAGGCAAATATGAGAGCTTTAGAGCGTCGATAATAAAAACCTAATTCCCGATCAGATAAATGCTGAATAAAGGTAATGTTTTTAGTCGCTATCTTCTTTAAGTTTCTCATCTCTGGACCAGAACCGATGATCGTCAATGGGAGACCCAGAATTGAAAACGTTTTAACGATCAGATCAACATTCTTATAGGGGACAAGCGCATTTACAGCCAAAAACCCTTCTCCTTGTTCATTTTCGCTTCGGGGAGAGATCCAATGAGTTGAGACTGGAGGATAAATTACCGTTGAAGGGCGTTCATAATATTTGTTAATTCGAGATGAGATAAATTCACTGATCGCAACAAAGTGAGAGACGGATCGGCTTCTTTCTTGATCCCACGTGCGAAGAGAGTTTGTAATTTTTCGAATGAATGGCTCAAGGAGATGATCTCCAAAATAGGCATCATATTGATCATAGAGATAACGCATTGGAGTAAGGCAGTAACAGAGATGGTAGGTGGAGGGATGAAGAGAGATGTTTTTAGCTACGCAGTGACTAACGCTAATCACAAGATCGTAAGGACCATTTTTCTTTAATTGGTTCGAAAGATCGCGAATGCCTCGGTCATAAAAGGGCAATAACAACCGATAGTAATTTCTTACTCGTGGTAATCGCCCAAGAACACTTACAGATGGTTGATGGAGAGTGATCTTTTCTGAAATATCGTTCTGCGAATAAAAAAGCGTATAAATATCAGCTTCAGGAAACATATCACAGAGCACTTCAAGACAGCGCTCCCCCCCGCGCATTCCAAGAAGCCAATCATGAACAAGGGCAACTCTCATACGTTCCTACCTTACTCCTTGCTCCTGTTGCTCCGCTATCTTTGGGGAACTCCTCCCAAGAAGTGATAGATAGAGATCAAAAGTTTTTCTTGCCATCGTCTCTAGTTGATACTGTTCAAGTCGTTTTTTCCTCTCAATCTGAGAGTCGATTAATTCAGATTCTCCAGAAAAAACTCTTTCAATCTGGGAGGCAAACGGCGCAGGAGAGAGATCAAAAAGATAGTGGACCGAGGAGCCCGCAATCTCTTGAATGCTGGGCAGCGGGGTTGAGAGTAACGTTGCTCCAAAATATAATGCTTCAAGAGCAACAAATCCAAATCCCTCCTCTTTAGAAGGAAGAATCACTGCGCTACAAGTTTGATAGTACAAGGCAAGATCCTCTGCCGTTACTTCTCCAGTAAAACGCAGAGAAGAAGAGAGATTGAGTTTCTCAACGAGCTTTTTTGTTTGCGGTGAAAAATCCCTTCCAATCACGAGAAGAAGTGGTGAATTTTTTGAGAATTTATCACACACCAGGCGCCACGCGGCGAGGAGTTCCTTAAAACCCTTATGGGGTCTATCGCTACCAATAAAAATAAAATATTTTTGGGCAATATTCAGTCTCTTTCGAAAAGCCTGACATTCCTCCTCTCTCTGACGCCGAAGATCGAGACGAAAAGCGTTTGGAATTACTGTAACTAAATGCTGAGATGGGTTAAAACAGGAGAGAATTTTCTCTTTACTTACCTTACTTACGGTAATTACGGCTTGAGCACGACGAAGCGCTGAGCTTAAGAGAAGTCGAGCGAGTAGTCGGTGGTAGTTTCGTTTTGGATAACTTAAGTGGATCACATCGTGAATTGTAACAACTCGCCGTGTTCTTAAAAAGAAGGGCAAGGTGAAATGAGGAGCATGAAAGAGAGTTGCTTTTTGAAGGGTTTTTCTTAATCTCCAGGGAAGGAGAAAATATTCAGAGAAGGAGTACGGTTTACTCTTATCAAATAGAATATCAAGTTGATCTTTCCACTGTTCTGCTAACGCTTTTTGATTTGGTCGAACAATTAAAGCAAGACGAAATGTTTGATGAAATTCTTCAAGAGCGAGAAGTCCATGTATTAAGTTCTCAATGTAAACACCAATGCCCCCATCGCCCAACTTTCTACCATCAACAATGAGGAGTTTTTGCACGTCACTTCCAACCAACTATCCACCAACAACTTTTCTTTGGGAGAGACTTCCTGGACGAAGAACTTCGCGAACGGCATACGTTCGTTTATTTTGAGATTCATGATACGTGCGCACCAAAATCTCTGCAAGTAATCCAAAACAGAAAAATTGAAGTCCGACAAGAACAAGTAACACCCCCAGCATGAGAATTGGACGGGTTCCAATTCCGTGATCAAGGAAAAAGCGCTCATAGGCGAGCTTTCCAAGTACCAATCCTCCCAAACCGGCACTGAGCATTCCAACGCCCCCAAACATATGGAGTGGTCGTTTAGCAAATCCTAGAAAAAACTTTACCGTAAGTAAATCAAGGAGCACTCGAAAGGTTCTGGAGATGCCATACTTTGATTTGCCGTGGATACGGGCACGGTGATTTACCGGTAACTCAGCAATGGTGACACCCATCTCGGCTGCAATCGCTGGAATAAACCGATGCATCTCGCCGTAGAGTTGAAGATTTTTTGCAACCTCTTTCGTCATCGCCTTGAGGGTGCACCCATAGTCATGGAGTTTTACATGGGTAATTCGAGAGATAAGTCGGTTTGCTAGCATGGAGGGGATTTTTCTACTTAGCATACGATCTTTTCGATCACGTCTCCATCCTGCAACGAGATCGTACCCTTCTTCAAGTTTGGAGATCATTCGTGGAATCTCTGCAGGATCGTTTTGCAGGTCGCCATCCATCGTTATAATGATCTCTCCCTGAGCATAGTCAAAGCCGGCTTTAATTGCAGCGGTTTGACCAAAGTTTCTACGAAACTTAATTACTCTCACACGGTCATCTCCAGAGGCAGCAGAGAGAAGTTTCTCGATCGTCTGATCTCGTGAACCATCATCGATAAAAAGAAATTCAAAAGTCTTACTGGGACAGAGCGCAGAAACTGCGTTTAATTCGCTGTAGAGTTTAGAGACGTTTTCTTCTTCGTTATAAATAGGAATAACGATTGAGATAAGGTTCATAAATTACTAGAGTTTTGCTATGTTATGACTCCAAAACGGGGCACTAAAGAAGTGCGTTAGAAGAAGCATAGTCTCATACGAAAAAAATGAGGTATTGTCTAGTGCTAAAGAGGGTTTTCTCCTCGCCTTCCAGGAGCAGCTTCTTCATCTCCAAACACATAAGCGATCTCTGCTCCAAAGAGTACTATGGCCCAAACTACATAGAGCCAAACAAGAAACATTGGAATCACAGCAAGGGCGCCGTAGAGCTTGCTATAGGTTGTAGAGATTACAAGATAGTACGCAAAAACTGATTTTGCCACCTCAAAAAGTAGCGCCGCAACAAAGGCGCCACGAGCGGCATCGCGAACTCGAACCACCTTTGAGGGAACTTTTACAAAGAGGAGGGTAAATAAAAACCAGATTACTACCGTAGGCACAAAAAGATTTACAAAACTAAACACTTCTTCAACATCAGCAATACCGATCTGACTCAAAAAGTTCGTAGTCCACACAAAGGACATTATTACCAGAAGTGGTCCAAGTGTCAGTATCGCCCAAAAATCCGTAATTTTTCGAAGAATTCCAGTATTTGAGCGAACTTTCCAAATCTGATTGAGAGCACTTTCTACGGTGTTTAATAAGGTCACTCCAGAAATACCTAATAAGAGGATACTTACTGAGCCTAACGCATTAACGTTTTGTAACACCTCTTGAAATGTCTTAAATACCTCATGATGCAAGTTTTCAAGATGTGCTTCTTGCAGTGGAGGAAGAATTTTCTGAAGAACATGCAGTGTTGTTTGATTAAGAGATGCTTCATCAATGCGAAAGAGTTTTGTTGCCACAAGAAAGGCAAGTGCTGCAATCGGAAAGAGCGACAGTAAGGAGGTATAAGAAAGAGCCGAAGCAAGAGAGAAGCAATTATCCCGATAGAAACGCACCAAGGCGCTCCAGACGATGATACTATACGTTCTTCCCGTGACCTGAAGTAGTTTAAGTATTCTCACGCCTACACTGTATCGAGGAGTTTTAATAAATGAAATGAAAAAATTAATGGGTCGGAACGACATCCACAGCAAGTTGGCCACATGCGGCGGCAATATCCTCCCCCTTTGACCAACGAATCGTGGCATTAAGACCTTTATCAAGAAGGGTGTTTTGCCATCGTTCGATTACCTCTCGAGGCGAGGTTATAAAACCAAGACCGGTGTTTTGATTATAGGGGATAAGGTTCACCTTGGAGGGAAGCCCACGTAACAAGCCTGGAAGACGATTGAGATCTTCAAGCGTATCATTTACCCCATGAAGGAGAACATATTCTATTGTAATTCGTTGTCTTTTTAAGAGCGGAAAAGAGTGAAGAGCTTTTAAGAGGGCTTCAAGGGGCCATTTCTTATTAATTGGAATGAGCCTATCTCTTACCTGGTTTGTTGTCGCGTTTAATGAAACAGCAAGATTGGCGTTAGCATTACTCAGGCCAAGTTTCTCAATCCCAGGAACAAGCCCCGAAGTAGAGACGGTAATCTTTCTCCCTGAGAAATTAAGTCCTAAATTATCATTTAAAATTGCAATCGCTCGAACTACATTGTCAAAGTTATGGAGTGGTTCACCCATTCCCATAAAAACGATATTTGTAAAATCCTCCCCATCGTTTCGTTTAGCGACATCATCTTTTACCGCCAAAACCTGTCCAATAATTTCTGAAGTTCGAAGATGTCTTTTAAAACCCATTAGTGCTGTTCTACAAAACTTACACCCAATTGCGCACCCTACCTGCGAAGAGACACATAAGGTGTTTCTCTTTAATTGTTTGATGAGGACGGTTTCTACTTTTTCTCCATCAGCAAGTTCAAAAAGAAACTTTCTCGTGCCATCTCGAGATTGCTGTATCGTTGTTGGAGTTGGTCGAAACACCTGGTAACGATTGGCAAAACCTTCCCGGTGTTGCTTACTAAAGTTTGTCATCTCTTGAAATGAGGTATGACGATAACGATGAATCCATTGCATGAGTTGACCGGCTCGAAATGAGGGAAACCCAAATGAATCTCCAAGATCTTTTTCGAGCTCCTCTCTACTGAGATCAAGCAGTTCTATCGCCATCGATGCCTCTTTGGTTGCCATTTCGGTTATTCTCAATGGCATGAGATTACTTGTTCTCTCTATGAGAGCTCCGGAAAGAAAAAAGCAATCTCTGTTTTTGCGTTTTCTAGACTATCTGAGCCATGGACCGTATTTGCATCAATACTTTTTGAAAAATCAGCGCGAATAGTCCCTTTTGCTGCTTCCTTAGGGTTTGTAGCGCCCATAAGGTCTCTGTTTTTCTGAACGGCATTTTCCCCTTCAAGCACAGAGATAAAAACCGAACCAGAGGTCATGAACTTTATAAGATCATTAAAAAAGGGACGACTCTTATGAACAGCATAGAAGGAAGAAGCAAGTTTATCATCAAGCTTCATCATCCGAGCACCAACGATTCGTAGTCCAGCGGTTTCAAATCTTGAAAGGATTTGACCAATAAGGTTTGCTGAAACCCCATCTGGTTTAATTATCGACAACGTACGCTCAATCGCCATAGGTAAGTCCTCTTTATCGTGGTGAAATAAATGGTAAATAAATTGAGGGCAAATCTTACCTCAATTTATCAGAAAAGCCAAGATGGTCAATTTATCTCTTTAAAACTTCCGCCATCGTCTTTCCAATATCTGCTGGAGAACGGCAGATATGAACCCCTGCGTCTTTAAGCGCCGTGTATTTTGCTTCCGCAGTTCCAGAACCCCCGCTAATGATTGCACCAGCATGTCCCATTCTTCTTCCTGGAGGGGCCGTCGCACCAGCAATAAACCCTACAACAGGCTTCTTCCCATGTCCTTTTAGCCAAGAGGCGGCCTCTTCTTCTGCGCTTCCGCCAATTTCGCCAATCATCGCGATCGCATCGGTTTCTTTATCTTCATGAAACAGGGAGAGGCAATCAATAAAGTTTGTTCCATTTAACGGATCCCCCCCAATGCCGATACAGGTAGACTGGCCGATGCCAAGTTTTGTTAGCTGATCAACAGCCTCATAGGTAAGTGTTCCAGAACGAGAAACTACGCCCACTCGTCCAGCTTTATGAATAAAGCCAGGCATGATTCCGATTTTGCACTCTCCCGGAGTAATGATGCCAGGACAATTTGGTCCAATTAAACGGGCATTGGTGGTTTGTAAGTACGAGTTTACAAAGAGCATATCACGGACAGGGATTCCTTCGGTGATACAAACAATAAGCGAAATACCAGCATCAGCAGCTTCAATAATCGCATCTGCTGCAAATGGCGCAGGGACATAAATCACACTTGCATTTGCACCAGTTTCTTTTACTGCTTGGACGACAGTATCAAAAACGGGGATATCTTCTACAACTTGCCCACCCTTTCCTGGGCTTACACCAGCAACCATCTTTGTTCCGTACTCTTTACAGGCACGGGTGTGAAACATCCCTGTTTTGCCTGTCATTCCTTGGGTTACTACCCGGGTATTTTTGTTAACCAAAATTGCCATACGTTGCTATGTTCCTTGCTCTCTTCCTTTTAATTTTATTTTACTGCTGAAACTATTTTTTTTGCTGCATCTGTCATGTCATCAGCAGCAATGAGCGAAAGTCCCGATTTCTGAAGAAGCTCTTTTCCAAGATCTACATTTGTTCCCTGCAATCGAACTACGAGCGGAACCTTAATAGCGAGAGTGGTTGCTGCGGAAATAATCCCCTCAGCAATGACATCGCAGCGCATAATGCCACCAAAGATATTGACGAGCACTCCTTTTACTGAGCTATCTTGAAGGATCAACTTAAATGCTTGGGTTACCATCTCTTTTGTTGCTCCCCCACCGACATCAAGAAAATTTGCTGGTTGTCCACCCGCCTGTTTAATAATGTCCATCGTCGCCATTGCAAGTCCAGCACCATTGACCATGCACCCAATATTGCCCTCAAGAGCAACGTAATTAATGCCAACTTCGTTTGCTCGAAGCTCACGCTCATCGATCTCATCAAAGTCCATCATCAGGTGCGCTTTTTTTTGTCGATAAAGAGCGTTGTCATCGATCGCCATTTTTGCATCAAGACAGATAAATTTCTGCTCTTTGGTAAATAACAGTGGGTTTATTTCAAGAAGAGAGCAATCTAATTCAAGAAACGCCCGATGAAGGGCAAAGATAACTTGTTTCAGTGCGGTAACATTTGCCTGTGGAATTTCTAAAAAAGCCGCCATCTTTCGAACATGGAAATCTTGGAGTCCTGATTCGATAGAAACGTTAATGGTAGCAACCCGTTCCGGATGAGTTGCGGCCACCTCTTCAATCTCCATTCCACCCTCACGGCTGGTGATGATTGATACGCAACCTTCTGCTCTGTTGACAATAAAACTGAGATAAAACTCCCGATCAATGTTTGCTCCTGCTTCAATCCACACCTTTCGAACAATTTTCCCTGCAGCACCGGTTTGAGGAGTAATAAGTTTCATTCCTAGGATTTTCGAAGCAAGTTCAAAAGCTTCAGTTGCATTTTTTGCAAGCTTTACCCCCCCTCCTTTGCCACGTCCTCCGGCATGAACCTGCGCCTTTACCACACAGAGTCCTCCACCAAGATCTACCGCAGCTTTTTGTGCCTCTCGTGGCGTGTAGGCAAGAAAACCATCAAGCACAGGAACGTTAAATCCTTTCAGAAGCATCTTTGCTTGGTACTCATGCAAATTCATTTATTCCTCCATACTGATAAAAATAAAATCTTCATTTTACGAGTTACTTGTTTTTTGTTTCGACGCTTTATTAAAAAGCGTTTAGGAGTCCCCTGAAGGAGCATTTATTTCAGTATCTTCTTTGAGATGTGCTGTAATCAGATCTCTATTGAGTTTTGCAATCACCCGTAACGTAATACCTGCGGGACATGCCTCCTCACATTCTCCATGATTTGTGCAACTTCCAAAGAGCTCCGTATCCATCTTCTTTACCATTTTTGTTACACGAAAATATCGCTCCGGTTGACCTTGGGGAAGTATTCCAAGATGAGAGACCTTTGCCGCAGTAAAGAGCATCGCTGAACTATTTGGACACGCCGCAACGCAAGCTCCACAGCCGATACACGACGCAGCATCCATAGCAAGATCGGCATCCCCTTTTGAAATTAAGTGCGTGTTTCCCTCCGAAGCGCTTCCGGTGGGAATGGAGATATATCCGCCCGCTTGGATGATTCGATCAAAGGCAGAACGATCCACGGCGAGATCTTTTATTACTGGAAATGAGGTCGCCCGCCAAGGTTCAATATAGATCGTGTCTCCATCTTGAAATTTCCTCATGTGCAATTGACATGTTGTGGTTAACTCTTCTCCGTGTGGAACTCCATTAATCATCATTCCACAAGCACCGCAGATCCCTTCTCGGCAATCATGATCAAATGCTATCGGCTCATCCCCCGCGTGCATCAATTTTTCATTTAGAACATCAAGCATCTCAAGAAACGACATCTCAGGAATAATATCGGTCACATCATAGCGAACAAATTCACCAGCAGTGTGGCGATTTTTTTGTCTCCAGATATATAATGTTAAGTTCATTTATTTCTAACTACAATAACAGTTTGTGTTTTTCTACTTATAACTTCTTTGTGATGGTTTTACATATTCAAAAGATAAAGGTTCTCGATGTAAAATTGGCTTGTTTCCAGAACCAGCGTAGTTCCAGACAGAAACAAAGGAGTATTCATTGTCATTTCGTAACGCTTCACCATCCGCGGTTTGATGTTCCTCTCGAAAATGCCCACCACAAGACTCTTCTCGAGAGAGCGCATCTAGGCACATCAGTTGCGCAAATTCAAAAAAATCCGCAACTCGTCCTGCTTTCTCTAATGATTGGTTGAAATCTTCATGACTTCCTAAGACATTCACATCTTTCCAGAACTTCGCTCCAAGCTCTGGAATTGTCTTTAACGCTGATTCTAATCCCGTCCGTGTTCGACTCATGCCGCAGAGATCCCAAACAGTTTTTCCTAGCTCACGGTGAAATGAATCAACAGTTCTTTTTCCCTTGACCAAAAGGAGCGCAGCGATTCGAGCTCGGACCTCTTTTTCCGTTTGCTCAAAAATAGAACTGGTAACGTCAAAAGCACCAGGTTTTACACCGGCAAGGTAGTCACCAATGGTAATTGGGATAACAAAATACCCATCTGCGAGTCCCTGCATAAGAGCACTTGCACCCAATCGATTTGCTCCATGATCGGAAAAGTTCGCCTCGCCCAATACAAAGAGACCAGCAATGGTGCTCATTAAATTATAATCGACCCACAAACCACCCATTGTATAGTGGACTGCTGGATAGATACGCATTGGTGATTGATACGGATCTTCTCCAGTAATTTTTTCATACATATGAAACAAATTACCGTAGCGTTCTCGGATCTTTCCAATCCCCACTCGCTTGATTGCATCTTTGAAATCTAGATAGACCCCTAACCCAGAAGATCCAACCCCTCGGCCCTCATCGCAGATTGCTTTTGCTGCGCGTGAAGCGACATCTCTGGGAACTAAATTTCCAAAACTTGGGTATCGACGCTCAAGATAATAGTCACGATCTTCTTCAGGGATGTCGTTTGGCGATCTTCGATCTTCCTTTTTCTTTGGAACCCAAATTCGTCCATCATTGCGTAAGGACTCACTCATCAGGGTAAGTTTTGATTGATGCTCACTAGAAACTGGAATACAGGTGGGGTGAATCTGCGTATAGCAAGGATTTCCAAACGCTGCTCCCCGTTTATAGGCTCGATAAGTTGCAGTAACGTTGCAACCTTTTGCATTCGTGGAGAGATAAAAAACGTTTGAGTAACCACCGGTAGCTAAGATAACCGCATCCGCACCGTGGCGAGTAATTTCCCCAGTAACAAGATCTCTAACGATAATCCCACGCGCACAGTTTTCCTCAACGACAAGATCAAGCATCTCAGTTCGTGGATACATGACAACGGAGCCTTCGTGAATCTGACGAGAGAGCGCAGAATAAGCACCGAGTAAAAGTTGTTGTCCAGTTTGTCCTCGCGCATAAAATGTTCGTGACACTTGCGCTCCGCCAAAAGAACGGTTTGCCAACGTTCCACCATACTCTCGCGCAAAAGGAACTCCTTGGGCAACACACTGGTCAATGATATTAAGGCTTAACTGCGAAAGACGATACACGTTTGCTTCACGAGCACGATAGTCACCACCTTTTACCGTGTCATAAAAAAGGCGAAAGATGCTATCGCCATCATTGTGATAGTTCTTTGCTGCGTTAATCCCCCCTTGGGCAGCAATGCTGTGCGCTCGTCGAGGACTATCTTGAAAGCAGAAGCACTTCACCCGGTAGCCAAGTTCCCCTAGAGATGCCGCAGCAGAGGCTCCGGCAAGACCTGAACCAACCACGATAATTGAGTATTTTCTCTTATTTGCTGGATTTACAAGGCGGAGCGAGGAACGATGATTGTCCCACTTTTTCTCGATTGGTCCTGGTGGAATTTTTGAATTTAATTCCATCTAGTTTTTGCCTTCTGAAATCTCTTCTGGGTTGTTTAATAATTCACAATATACGGCAATGGGGAGAGCCAAAAACCCAGTAACGATAATAAGTGAGAGTATCTTTGAGGTTGTTTTTAATGAGTGCCTTGTTTGATCGGTACACAACCCCAATGTTTGAAACATACTCCATGCTCCGTGATAGAGATGGAGCGAAACAAAGATCATGGCTGCAAAATATATACAAACAGTAACGGGATCTTTAAACGCAGAAAGTACGTTTTTATATACATGACCTTCTTCAAATCCATGGAAGTGAAGAGTTCCTGTAGTAAAGTGAAGAATATGGTAAATAATAAAAAACAAAACAGCAACTCCTGTAATTCGCATCGAGCGCGAAGCCACAGAGGCTTGTCGTGATTTCTTTATTTTATACTGATAATCTCGTGCCGCGTTATTAGTAAAGGTAAGTTGCAAAGCTGCTACGACATGAATCAGGAGAGAGAGCAGTAAGACAATTCGAGCCGCCCATAAAAGTTGCCCGTGACCAAAAAGGGGCGCTCCAACACTTCTGAGAAATTCAGCATAAATATCAAGCTTGTATTTCCCGTCAATATCCTGCCCCTGAAATGCTTTTAAGTTCCCCACCATATGTCCGATCACGAATAAAAAGAGAATAGCCCCAGAAAGAGCCATTGCAATCTTCTTTCCAATGGTGAGTTGATAAATAGAAAAAAGACCTTTCATAATCTCTATGGAAGCATTGCAACGAGCTCTTTAACCTTACCAGCGCTGACATCAAGCGCAGCTTTCTCGCTTTCGTTCAGTTCGATCTCAACAATCCTCTCTACACCCTCTTTACCAATAATCGTCGGCACTCCAAGATAAAAACCCCGATATCCATACTCTCCGTTGAGTAGCGCAGCGCATGGGAGGAGACGCTTCTGGTCAAAGAGAAAACTCGCAGCCATTTCAATTGCTGCCGTAGCAGGAGAATAAAAAGCAGAACCTGTTTTTAGAAGTGCAACGACCTCACCTCCAGCCCCACGAACTCTCTTTTCAATAGCATCAAGTTTTGCACTACTTACAAATTCAGTTACAGAAACACCGTTTATCGTCGTGCAGCTTCTTACCGGCACCATGTCATCTCCATGACCACCAAGTACTAACGCATGAATGGATGTTGGAGAAACCCTCAGCTCTTCTGCGAGAAACGCTCGATACCGAGCGGAGTCCAAAACCCCCGCCATTCCCACCACCATCTGCGGGGGAAATCCAGTAAGTTTTTGACAAAGAGTAACCATCGCATCAAGTGGGTTAGAAACTACGACAACAAAAGACCCTGGCGCGTAGCGTTTAATTCCATCAGAGACGGTACGCATAATATTTGCGTTTGTATTTAATAAGTCATCTCGACTCATCCCAGGTTTTCTTGGAAGTCCGGCAGTGACAATACAAACATCCGACCCTTCGATGTCTTTATAGTCATTTGTGCCTTTTACACTGGTAGAGGAGCCAAGAACTGGCGCTGCGTGATTAATGTCTAATGCTTTTCCTTGAGGAAGACCTTCCGTAACATCAAAAAGAACAACATCACCAAGCTCACGTAAACAGGCGAGATAAGCAAGAGTCCCGCCAATATTTCCACCACCGATCAATGCGATTTTTTTTCTTCTCATTTGTCCACTCATTATTACGTTAAGAGACGTTTCAACACACTTTCTATCTCATTAAGGATTGTTCTGCATAGTTTTTTCAGAGATCGAGTTCTCTGGAAGTGGTCTTAAAGGAGGGGGATTTTTAATGATGTTTTTTACTGGTGCACTTTTTTTCTCTTCTTTTGTCTCTTCAAGAGGTAATTTCTCTGGAAAAACTCCTGCCTGTTTAAGGAGTTCGTTGGTGTCTATTTGATTCAGATCCAACCCCATTCCACGACCTTTCGGAGAGTTCATCACAACAAAATTAGGGGCATTTGCAAGGAGCTCCTTCATGAGGGTCATTTTTAATAACGCCTCTCCACCTGGACCTGCTAACGCGGCAATTTGTTTTTTTAATCCTTCTACCTCGGCCATTCCTACGGTAGTGATCTGCTCTGCTTGATTTCGTTTTGCCTCCAAATAGGCATCTCCTCTTAGCATCGCTTGTCTTTTGTACCCAGACGCTTCTTCAAAACTCCGATTCACTTTTGCTTGAGTGTCGTTTAACTCTTGCTTTTTTTTCTCAATAACAGTTTTTACTTTTTTTGCTTCTTGCTCGGTTTCCTGACTCATCGCCTGAGTACGATCAATTTGCTCCTGATAACTTCTATCCACTGAACCATCAGGAAGGCGTCTTTCGAAACGGTGATCTTTATAACTTACGGCATCGATAATGATTCCCTCTGGTTCAAGCCGGGTTGCAAGGGCAACTTTTACCCGATCGATTGCAAGCTGTCGGTCATCAGGATCAAAGAAATCGGATGTTTTTAAGATATTCATATGACTTCGAATATCTGTTCGAGCAACTGCCTCAACAAGATTTTCAATTCGCTGCTGATCATAGGCAACATTTTGAATAACATAAGAAACTCTCTTTGGATCTACGTGATACTGAATAGTAAGTGAGAGCCCAACCTCATTTCCATCGACCGATCGCGTTTCAACATATCCATCAGTCGCTTCATTGGCCGCCTTATTACCATCTCCCCAAATGATCGTTTGGACACTTGTATCCACTCGATACAGCTCATCCCAAGGCCAAAGAAACTCCATCTCTCCAGGCTGAAGAACTTTCCCTTTTATCCCGCCCGCAAGAAACCAGGGGAGTTTACTAAACACCACACCATACTCACTTGCTTCCATCCGTTGGCAGCCACTCATGGCTAAGAGAAAGAGTGCCGCAAGGTAGCATTTGATTCCCTTAGCAATGTTTAAAGTGAAATAGCGGTATTTCATGTCTTACTTTTTATTCAGTGCTCTTGGAGGAAGTTAACTTCTCAACCCACGCTTTAATATTATAAGGGTCAATATCTGTCACTACTCCACCCTTTAACGTGCGAAGCAGTGGGGCAAGCTCGCGGGCGACATAAATATCTGCACCACCAAGTTCATCGAGTGCCTTTGCTTTTGCTGCATCGATCTCAGCTTTCGCATTTGCAACAAGAAGATCTCCTTGTGCTTGTTTCGTAGCTTGATAGAGGTCTCCTTCGGAGCGCAGCACCTGCACTTTGGCATCTCCTTGCACCTCCAAATCACGAATGGTTGCATCACCAAGCGCCTGCTCTTTTTCCGTTTCAGCTTTTGCTGCTGCGAGGCGACTCGACGCGGCGGTAAGGCGTTCTGTTTGTTCTTGAAGGATTTTTGCAAATATTTGATCGTCAATATTTTTTTCAGCGTAAACAAATCTTCTCAAAAGAGCACCCCAAAGCTCAATTCCACTAGGGCTTACTGCCTGAGCAATCTGAGTATAAGCCCGGAGTATTACCCGTTCTCGAAGTGCGGGGTTATAAAAATCACTTGTTGATAATGAGGAGAGATTTTGGTTGAGTTTGTCTTGAGCGAGAATAGAGAATGAGCGCAATTGATCCTGACGATCAGCCTTAAAATGTTCTACAAGCTGGCGTGGTCCACCGTGATCAATGCTGAGAAACCTCATAAAAGGAACTTCATGTGGTTGAAGAGGCTTCTCTGCGTTGTTTAACCGTGCTTTTTCCGGATCAACCTTTCCTGGTCGCTGAAAAAGTCTTAGCACTAAGGTAATGTCGGCTTTAACTTTAGAACCATCTTTTGTGGGGATATCTAACTCTGGTAGAGAGAGCTCACCTTTTGCTGGAGTTGAATTAAAATTTACAAATTGAAAAGTTCTAGGAAGGAGGACAATGTCGGAAAAACCAGGAACTCTCCAGTGGAGTCCTGGAGAGAGCCCCAAGTCAGAATATCCTTTTTCGATAAGACCAGGGATACTATATCCATTATGTCGAATGCCTAAGTATCCCGGTGGGACAACCTTTCCCCAAAAAAAGTAAAAGAGAAAAATACTGCCTGTGCTGAAAAATATTAAAGCAGCTAAAACACTGATGGCGATGTTTGCTGATTCCGAACGAATACGTTCGATGGTTCTTGTTGTCTCTTTTTGTTCTGTAATCACCAAACCCTTTACGATCTCTTCATGAGAGGTTCTTTATAGCGAAGCCAAAGGGATGGTTCCAGCGCGACAAAAGAAAGCTGTGAATAAAGACTGCAACCGCTTGCAATTGCTCACTTACTTCTTTCCTCTAAAATTTTTCTACAATGAGTAACAATGGTAAAGGGGATGTTTTTTGATTTCGCTAGTCTCCGTAAGTCTCTATCTTGCATATATTTTACCAGAGGAAGAGTTACATCAGTAGGCGCTTTGGGATTTGAAACTATGGCAAGTTTCACCGCGTAACTTTTTATCCAGGCCGAGTTATTTGTAATCTCTCTAAAGAGAGCGCTTGCGAGAGAAGAGTTTTTTGAAATCTCTAATACCTCTTCATCTGTAATTCGAGGGTTCTTTAGAACATATAGTGGAATTCGGCGATCGGTTTCTCTGATTAAAATCGTTCGTACTGATTTATTCCCATACAAAGCAAGTTTGATTTTTTGGGGAATTCCCATCTCTTCAATTGCAGAGAAAAGATTTCCAGCAGAGGAAGTGTGCTCCTCGGAAAGAAACTCAGCTGAAAATGCTATTTCGTCAGTATTGTTTTTTAATTCTCGGATCTGCTTTTTTTCTAACTCATCAACAGCTTCATTGAGACTCTCATCAAACAGCTTCTCGAGTGTCTTATCAACCATCTCTTTTGATTACCGATTGTAAGAAGCAATCAACTTAAGTCCGATCAGGGTCAGATCCGGAAGCGCCTCTTTTATATATCGAGACTCTGCGGAGATCATCTGTGAGAGTCCTCCAGTTGCAATAACCGTAGTTTCTTTTCCTAGACTTTCGAGCATACGCTCGAGTATTCCATCAACGAGTCCAACATACCCATAAATAATTCCTGAGAGCATTGAGTCAATGGTGTTTTTGCCAATAACTGTGGGTGGCTTTTTTAATTCAATACTGGGAAGGAGTGCCGCACGTTCAAAAAGTGCGTCGGCAGAAATTAAAAGTCCCGGTGCAATTGCACCCCCTTCATAGTTTCCCTCCTTCCCCACGACATCAAATGTTGTTGCCGTGCCAAAGTCAACGACGATCGCTGGTGCGCCAAAGAGTTCTTTGGCAGCAACGGCATTAACAATTCGATCTGGACCAACCATCCGTGGATCATCGCAACGGATTATAATTCCAGGACTCCCGGTTGGAGCGGTACGAACGTTTGCTCCTATCAGGAGTGGATGAACAGAGAAGTATTTTTCAGAAAGCTTGTTAAAGACTCGAGAAAGACTAGGAACAACACAACTAATAACCACCTGATGAATCAAATCAGTAGTGCATTTTTCAAACTGTAAAAGAGCAAGTATTTCTAGAGCATACTCATCGACCGTCCTCTGAGTATCACTTTGCAACCTCCAATTTGCACGAAGCTCTTCATCTTCAAAAAGACCAAGAACCACATGAGTATTTCCAACATCAATCGCAAGTAGCATAAGGTTCTATCTCAAAACACTACACAGTAATAAATTCAACGCTTCCAGAATAAAGATGAACCACCTTCTCTGATGTGGTGATAACCAGAGATCCGTCATTATTTAGTCCTGTTACATACCCAAGGATTTTTTCTCCATGTTGTTGGCTTGCAATTTTTCTTCCTTTCATAATCGAAGAGCGCTCCCATTCCTCCTTAAATCCGGAAAACCCCACCATCAAGTATTCTGCCAAACCATGAAGAAACTGTTTTGTAAGCTCAACAAACACTTCAGATACAGAGATCTCTCTTTGAATCATTGTCTGAAGAGAGATCCCCGGAACTTCTTTTGGAAACTGCGATCCGCTGACATTCAGTCCAATACCAACCACGATACCGGTAGCCTCCTGGCCGCTTGAAAAGAGTTCTACCAAAATTCCCCCTACTTTTCGATAGCAACCGCTCTCGTTTTCTAAAGAAATTATATCATTTGGCCACTTGAGATCTGCTTTGCCTCCAAAAGTTTCAAGAGCTCTTGAAACAATAACACCACAGGCAAGAGAGAATGCGGCAAAAGAAACGCTCTGTGGTGGAACAAAAAAAGCATAGCTTACATACACCCCCTGAGAGAAGGGGGAAAACCAACTTCTCCCTTCTTGTCCTCTCCCTGCTTCTTGGGAACAGGAAAGAATGCAAGCAGGAACTCCCGGTGCAACTGGTTGTTCATCAAAGAAAGAGAATGGAGTTAATAACGAGCCTTCATTTCGTAAAAGAGCTTTTCCAAAATCCATCGTAGAATCGATAGACTCAAAAAGATAAAGTTTCCACTTTTCAGAAGAGAGAGAGGCGTGGGAAGAAAAAAAGAAATCTTTTTTCTTCTGAAGTAGTTCAGCACGAACCTGCATGACAAAATCGTTATCAGTTTTAAGTAGGTTCATCTCTTTTTAAACAGATCGAGTAAAATACCCTTATGAAGTTGTGGAGATCCTCATGGAAATATCGACCGCTTTTGCAGAATGAGTAAGCGCGCCAATTGAGAGTGCATCGACTCCTGTTTCTACGTATTGAGAAATAGTACTTTCGTTTATTCCCCCTGAGGCTTCGATTATAATCTGTTTTTTATGTTTTCGAATAACAGTTACTGCCTTACGCACTTCATCTACGTTCATGTTATCAAGAAGTATCACGTCAGGATCTCCGCGGAGTGCTTTTTGAAGTTCCTCAAGAGTACGCACCTCAATCTCTATGGTAAGTTTCGAAGCAGCATTTCGACACTTTGTTACTGCGAGCTCTGCATCTCCTGCCAAAAGATCAAGGTGATTGTTCTTTATAAGCACCGCATCGTAGAGCCCAAAACGATGATTCTTTCCCCCACCGATCTTGACGGCATATTTTTCAAGAACTCTCCACCCTGGCGTTGTTTTCCTTGTATCTAAAATGGTAACATTTTTTCCGTTAGTAGCACGCACAAAACGAGAGGTCAGGGTTGAAACACCAGAGAGTTGTTGCAGAAAATTTAATACCGTTCTTTCAACTGAAAAAAGTGAAAGTATCGGACCTTCAATGGTAGCAATGATGGTCTTTGCTTCGACCAGATTTCCGTCTTCTTGTTGTGGAAAATAACGAAGGTGTTTATCAAAAATATCACATACCTTCTCTGCTACGTCCTGGCCACAAAGAATAAAAGACTCTTTCGCAATGACCTGAGCCGTTCCAAGAGCATGCTCATCAAACAACGCTCGCGAGGTAACATCTCCTGCTCCTACATCTTCTCTAAGGGCAAGTTCAATAAGTGCTTGTACGTTGTTATCTATCTTTTTAGTCACAATTGTTCTTAACGCCCAGGCGAGCAGCATGATTAAGAAGCAGAACTTTCTTTGATTCAAGTTCTATAATTTTTTTCCTTTCCTTCTCAACGACCGCCGCCGGAGCTTTTTTAACAAACTCTTCAGCAGAGAGTTTTGCTTGAGCGCGCTCAAGCTCGCTCTCAATTACGGCTAATTCTTTTGTGATTCTTGATAGCTCTTTTTCTGAATCAACGCCTTCTTCAATTACAACCGAAAGAGAAAGGGAGGAAACGACTATCGTTAACGCATGGGTCGGTTTTTGCCCTACTTCTAGGGCGGAAAGTCTTGAAAGACCTTTGATCAGTGCTGATAAATTAAGGAGATGTTGTGACTCTTCACTCTTGCCTTCGACGAGCACACGAAGAAGCACGCCAGGAGGAATATTATTTTCTGCCCGAAGGGTTCTAATTGCGGTAACCACTTCACGCATGAGATCGATCTGCTTCTCCGCTTCTGGATCAATAACTAAGAACTGATGCCACGCTGAAAGAGTAGGAAAACTACTCTGAGAGAGAGAATCTCGTGCTTCATTATTTATCTTGGGAAGACCTTGAAACAGCTCCTCAGTAACAAACGGAATAATCGGATGGAGCAACCGAAGGCTTGCATCGATCATCAGGAGAAGATTATTTAAAATTCGCTCCTTTTCTAAAGAATCACCTTCCTTAAGCTCCAGCTTTGATATCTCTACATACCAAGCGCAAAATTCATCCCAAAAAAAGCGATAATTGAGCGAGGCTAATTCGCTAAAATCATATTTCTCATAAGCGGTAATATTTGCCTGAATATTACGGGCTAAGCGTGAACGGATCCAACGAGCAGCGACACTGTGTGAGAGATCTGCTGTAGAAGCGATATTTCGAGAAAGCTTTGATGGTTCTTCCTCATTAAATTGGAGCAAGGTATAGCGGACGGCATTCCAGATTTTATTAATAAAATTTCGATACCCTTCGATACGCGACTCAGCGAGATTTACATCACGTCCTTGGAGTGCAAGAATTGTTAGGGTAAATCTTAAAGCATCAGCGCCGTAGGCTTCAATCAGCACAAGCGGATCAATTACATTTCCTTTGGTTTTTGACATTTTTTGCCCATGCTCATCACGAACCATGGCATGGAGGTAAATGTCATAAAATGGAACTGTCTGGGTAAGCTTCAGTCCAAGCATCATCATTCGCGCTACCCAAAAAAAGAGGATATCAAACCCAGTAACAAGCACGGAGGTTGGATAAAACTTTTTAAGAAGTGCCGTCTCTTCAGGCCAACCCATCGTTGAGAAAGGCCATAGGGCTGAACTAAACCAGGTATCAAGAACATCAGGATCTTGCCGTAGCTCGTTACCTTTGCACTTTGGGCAGGTCTTTGGAGCTTCGGTAACGCAGATAACTTCTCCACAACTGCAGTACCAAACAGGAATTTGGTGCCCCCACCATAATTGTCGTGAAATACACCAATCACGAATGTTATCTAGCCATTGAAAATATGTCGCTTCCCAATTTTTAGGAACGATCTTAGTTTTTTCACTCGTAACTGCTTTCTTTGCATCCTCTGCAAGTTTATTCATTTTCATAAACCACTGCGTGGAGACGAGCGGTTCAGTAATCGTTTGGCAGCGGTAACACCGTCCTGTTTTTAGTTGGTGTTTTTTAACCTCAAGAAGTACTCCTTCTTTTTTTAGATCTTCAAGGATCTGTTTACGGCACTCAAAACGATCAAGGCCTGCATACTTACCAGCTTGCGCATTCATCTTTCCAGCTGGGCCGATCACCGAAACAATTTCTAATTGGTGCCTCTTTCCTGCCTCAAAATCATTTGGATCGTGGCCTGGTGTAATTTTTACTGCCCCACTTCCAAATGTGGGATCAACAAAGCTATCTTGAATAATGGGAATAACCCGTCCTGTTAAAGGGAGGAGAACTTTTTTCCCCACGAGATGCTGGTAGCGAGTATCCTCTGGATGAACCGCAACTGCGGTATCTCCAAGCATTGTTTCTGGTCGGGTCGTTTCAACAATAATTGATTGCGGAGGATTGCCTTCAATGGGGTATCGTAATTGATAGAGAAAACCATCTTCATTTTCCTCAGGGTATTCTACCTCTAAATCAGCAAGTGCACTTTCGCACCGAGGACACCAGTTAATCATATAGTCCCCGCGGTAAATGTATGATTCATGATAGAGTCTTACAAATACCTCGCGCACCGTTTTTGATAGTCCCTCATCCATCGTAAAACGCTCTCGTTTCCAATCACAAGAACAGCCGAGACGTTTTAGTTGTGAAATTATCTCCCCCCCGGAGTGACGTTTCCATTCCCAGACTCGTTTAAGAAATTCCTCGCGGCCAATATCTTGCCGCTTGATCCCTTGAGCAGCAAGTTGACGCTCCACAACGTTTTGTGTGGCGATACCGGCATGATCGGTGCCCGGCATCCATAAAACTTCAAACCCGGACATTCTTTTGTAACGACAAAGAATATCTTGGAGGGTGTTATTTAAGGCGTGTCCTAAGTGAAGAGAACCGGTTACGTTTGGTGGTGGAATGACAATAGAAAAGGGATTATTTGGAGCTTGCTCACGAGCATGGAACATTTCCGTAGTGGGCCAATATTGAGCCCATTTTTCCTCAATTCTCTTTGGATCGTATCCTTTTTCAACCATGGTATGATTGCGTTGCCCTTGAAAATAATCTTGATGAATATCGTAATCCGGTGCAAAGCCGGGGAGAGCCGCTACAGTTTCTCTATGGATATAGGACAATTTGGAAATACTGACAACGTTTTCGTTAAATGAGCCATCTAAATTGAAGCAAAATAAGGATCTTCAATAGTAAGTCAGAAAAACGTGGGCGAAACAGATCCAACAAACCTTCTTCCGGAGAATCAGTATCAAGCACTTCAGTGCTTTGATGCACTTGATCTGCCAATGCTACTTCTTGACTCTAAAAACACCCCAATTTTTTTAACGGCAAGAGGAGCTAGCGTTTTAGGTATAGAAAACCGTGCGTTTCTAGAGCAATATAAAGAAACCTTAAACCCATTCATTACTCTACTAGAATCAGTAAAGCGTCCCTATGTTCCAATTACTCATGCACAAAAAATAATGCGAGAAATTGAGCTTACAACCGCCGATGGACGTTTAAAAACAATTTTGGCAACACGTAATCCGCTCAAAGAGGGAAGCGCCGGTTCGGTTATTCTTTTTTTTGAAACGGCACTCTTTGAACCATTCCTTGAAACTCTTCAATTATCTTTTCGTAACCGATCATTTCACCTTCTTGTCTCATCCTTACTTGGGAAGAAGCTGGAATTAACGGATAGTTCTCTATCGGAGCAACTTATAAAAGCTTCAAAAGAAGTGATAGAACATGGAAAAGAAGATCGCGCGGAACTTCTTTCATTGCTCACTAGTGCACTAGAAATAGTTGATCCCTTAGTGTCTGGAAAGATTAATATTGTTTTAGATTTAAAAACCTCTGCGCTGATTAAGGTGAACAAAACGGTATTTTTACGACTTATCTCTCACCTACTTATCGAAGCTGCGGATTTTCTTGGATTAAACGGAAAGATTAAAATTAAGGGCACCTTTCCGGTAACCCAGACTTCAACCCGAGGAAATACGCTTGAGCTGATGATCACAGCGCAAAAAGGGACAGAAATTAGTGAGGAGCTTGATCTCTTGCAGCTTATTCTCTCTCGTCATCTTCTTTCTCCACGCTATCATGTTTCTATTACTGATGAGGAAGCTCCTTTAAGACTCTCGCCAGAGATCTTCTCGAATGATTTACGGATCGCATCAGAACTTGCCACTCAAGCAGATGTCATCTTAGAGGTTTTTCGACCCGATCAAAGAATCCTTGCGTTTAAGCTCGAGGTGCCACTCCTTGATAACATTGAGCAGGTACTGTGACTCCCGTATGTGAATTACAAATCTCCCTGTCGTGGGGGGGGCGGCGGAGCAAACAAGAACCCATTTTGGCAAAATTATATATTTTGGCGGAGCGAGCAACAA